>JBKQMB010000044.1:0-100181 GCA_052326605.1 Acidimicrobiales bacterium
CTTCGACTACTACCTGGCCGGGGGCATCGGCGGGCAGATCGCCTTCATCGCCGCCCCCAGCATGCTCAAGAACCCCCAGGGCACGACCCACCCGGTGGGCACCGGCCCCTTCGTCTTCCAGGAGTGGGAGGTCAACGACCACTTCACCGCCACCAAGAACCCCCACTACTGGCGGTCGGGCTACCCCTACCTGGACAGCATCACCTACAAGCCGATCCTCGACGGCAATCAGCTCCTCAACAGCCTCAAGGCGGGCAGCGTGGACATCATCCACTCCTCCCTCTCCGTGGTGACCGCCGGCCTGCGCGGCGACACCTCTCTCGCCTACATCGACGACACCGTCCACGTCGCCGGCGAGCCGGACATGAACTGCATGATGCTCAACCTGGCCAAGCCTCCCTTCGACAACCCCAAGGCCCGCCAGGCGGCAGCCATGGCCATCAACTCCGAGCAGTACACCAAGGTCATCAACCAGGGGATCAATCCGACGTCCAACGGACCCTTCATCCAGAGCTCGCCCTACTACGTCGCCGACAACGGCTATCCGGAGGCCAACCCGGCCAAGGCGAGGCAGCTGGTCCAACAGGTGGCCCAGGAGACGGGCAAGCCGGTGGCCTTGACCCTCCAGCACACCCCCGACGCCAGCACGGTGCTCATCGCCGAGTTCCTCCAACAGCAGCTGCAGGTGGTGGGCATGACGGTGACCCTCGACCCCATCCTGCAGAACCAGCAGATCAACAACGCCCTGCTCGGGACGTTCGATGCCACGGTGTGGCGGCAGTTCGGCGCCATCGACCCCGACCTGAACTACATCTTCTGGAGCACGACCACCATCAACCCCGGGTTCTCCATCAACATGGCCCGCAACAACGACCCGTCCCTGGAGGCGGCCCTGTTGAAGGGCCGCCAGTCCTCCGTCCAGGCGGACCGGGACGCCGCCTACCAGGAGGTGAACAGGCTCATGGGTGCGGACATCCCCTACGCATGGACGGCCCGGGCCGTGTGGTCGTGCGGCGCCCAGCCCAGCGTGCAGAACTTCAACAATCCGACCACCCCCTCGGGACAGCCGGCTTTCGGATTCGTGACCGGCGCGATCTGGCCCACCCAGATCTGGCTCGGCTCCTGACCGTCCATCGCCGATCCGCTCGGCACTGCCGGGGCGGGACCGCACCGTTCCCCCCGGCGGACCGGCGATGGGCCAGCCGGTATCGGCGCGCGCCCCGACGCATGGGAGCGATGCCGGCCCGGTAGCCGGGGCCCGCGTCCCCCCGTCCGCGGGCAACGCCCGCCCCGGCCAATCCCCCGCGACGACGGTCGGAAGGCTAACGTCATCCCGTCGCCGGCGATGCAGGCTTCAGGGGGAGCACGCCGACAGCAACGTTCCATGCGTGCGGCCGACGGCGGACGCCGCCGTCCGCTTTCCCAAGGGGGAATATGTCTGACCGAATCGACCGACGCTCGTTTCTGGCGCGGGGGACGGCCACCGGAGTGGGAATCGCCGCCATTGGCGCCTCGGGGGGTCTGCTGGCCGCCTGCAGCTCGGGGTCGAGCCCGAGTTCAACGACCGGAGCGACCGCGACCCACCCCAACGGCGTCTCGACCGCCACACCGAAACCCGGTGGCGCGCTCGTCTTCGGCGTCGACGCCGAGGAGAAGGGTTTCTCCCCGACACAGGGCACGTTCGACGAGGTCGGCATCCTCTACGCCCGCACGGTCTTCGACCCACTGATGATCCTCGCCGCCGACAGCACCCCACAGCCCTATCTGGCCCAGTCGGTCACCCCGAACGGCGACTACACCGTGTGGACCATCACCATGCGGCCCAACCTGATCTTCCACAACGGTTCCCCGTGCGACGCCGCCGCGGTGGCTGCCAACTTCGCGGCCCACAAGGCGTCGGCCCTCACCGGCCCGGCCATCACCACCATCGACACCGTCACCGTCACCAGCCCTCTGGTGGTGACCATCACCATGAAGTCGCCGTGGGTGCCCTTCGACTACTACCTGACCGGTGGCATCGGCGGGCAGTTCGCCTTCATCGCCGAGCCCAACTGGCTCAACTCGAACAGCCAGACCAACCCGGTCGGCACCGGCCCGTTCGTCTTCCAGGAGTGGGTCCCGAACGACCACTTCACCGCCACCAGGAACCCTCACTACTGGCGGTCGGGGTACCCCTACCTGGACAGCGTCACCTACAAGCCGATTCCCGACCCGGACCAGCTGCTGAGCAGCCTGACCTCCGGATCGGTCGACATCATGCACTCGGACACCCCCAATGCGATCAGTACGCTCCGAAGCGACACGTCGCTGGGCTATGTCGACGACTCGACCAACGTCGCCGGAGAATCGGACATGGGCTGCCTCCTGCTCAACCTGGACAAGCCGCCGTTCAACAACCTGAAGGTGCGCCAGGCCACGGCCTACGCCATCAGCTCGGCCCAGTACGTCAAGGTGATCGACCAGGGGATCTTCCCCACCTCGAACGGGCCCTTCTCCAGCAACTCGCCCTACTACGTGGCCGACAACGGCTACCCCGTCTACAACGTGTCGAAGGCCAAACAGCTCGTCCAGGAGGCGCAGCAGGAGACGGGCCAGCCGGTGTCGGTCACCGTCAACCATGTGCCCGACCCGACCACGACCCGGATCGCCGAATACCTGCAGCAGGCCCTGGAGACGGCCGGCATCACGGTGACCCTCAGCCCGATCCAGCAGGCCCAGATCATCAACACGGCCCTGCTGGGCACCTTCCAGGCCCAGGTGTGGCGGCAGTTCGGCGCGGTCGACCCGGACATGAACTACATCTTCTGGAGCCCGACCAACGCCAACACGCCGGGGTTCTCGATCAACATGGCCCGCAACTCCGACCCGACCATGCAGACGGCCCTGCTCCAGGGGCGCCAGTCTCCGAACAAGTCGGACCGGATCGCCGCCTACCAGCAAGTCAGCAAGTTGCTGGGCTCCGACATCCCCTACGTCTGGTACGACCGGACCGTTTGGGCCATCGGAGCCCAGCCCACAGTCGAGAACTTCGACAACCCGACCACGCCTGCCGGCGCCAAGGCCTTCGGGTTGATCGGCGGGGCGATCTGGCCCACCCAGATCTGGCTGAACTCCTGATCCGCCCCGGCCGACCTGCCCTCCCGGGGACGGTCGGCCGTGTCATGATCGGACGATGAGTCGAATCCTGATCGTCGAGGACGACGAGCGGATCCGGTCGTCGATGCGGCTGGCCCTGGAGGACGAGGGCTACACCGTGGAGGATGTGGCCAGCGGCGAGGAGGCGGCAAGCCGCTTCACCGAGGAGCCGGCAGAGCTGGTGCTCATCGACCTGATGCTCCCGGGTATCGACGGATTCGAGACCTGTCGGACCCTGCGAAGCCAGAGCACGGTTCCCATCATCATGGTGACCGCCCGCTCCGACACCCACGACGTCGTCGCCGGCCTCGAGGCGGGCGCCGACGACTACGTCACCAAGCCATTCGTGGCCAAGGAGCTGGCGGCCCGGATCCGCGCCCTGCTCCGGCGGTCGCGCCCCACCGACGCGGGCGACTCCGCACTCAGCTTCGGCGACGTGGAGATCGAACGAGACGCCGGCGTGGTGCGCCGCGACGGCCAGGAGGTCCACTGCACCCGCACCGAGTTCCGGCTGCTCTGCGAGTTGGCCGACCACCCGGGCAAGGTGCTCAGCCGCGAGCACCTCCTCGAGCGGGTCTGGGGCTACGACTACTTCGGCGACGGGCGCCTCGTCGACGTGCACGTACGCCGTCTACGCACCAAAGTCGAGCCCGACCCGGCCAATCCCCGCTTCATCCTCACTGTCCGGGGCATGGGCTACAAGCTGGCGGTCTGACCGGTGGCCCAGGCGGTGCACCGGGCCGCGACAGAAGCTCCTACCAACGGTGAGGACGCCGGCCGACCCTCCGGCAACTCGGCACAAGGGCCGATCCGAAAAGCCCGCCGCACCCGGCTGTCGGGCGGACTGGGGCTCCGGGCCCGGGTCACTGCGGCATTTGCCATTGGTGCCTTTGCCCTCTCCACCATGATGGCCGGCATCACGTACTTCGCCGCCCGCCAGACCTTTCTCAACGAGCGCCAGACCGCTTCGCAACGCCAGGCCTTCGCCAACGCCTCGTTGATCCAGAACGCGCTCCGCTCGCCCGGTACCCAGGTCGACCAGTTGATCTCGTCGGTGGACACCCTGCCCGGATCACGGTCGGTGCTGGAGGCCGGCGGCCAGTGGTACGCAACGTCGATCTCTGTGGGCCAGAGCGCCGTCCCCGTCCAGGAGCGCACCCTCGTCCTGGCCGGCACGCCGGCTTCCCAGCTCTTCTCCCTCGGCGGGACTCCCCAACTGGTGATCGGCGTGCCGCTCCCGGCGGTGCATGCCGCCTACTTCGAGGTGTTCTCGTTGGACGAGCTGGCCGGCACGCTGCGGGCCCTGGCCTTCGCTCTCGCCGCAGCCGCCCTGGTCACCACCCTCGCCGGGGCCGCCGTCGGACGATGGGCCAGCTCTCGGGCACTGCGCCCGCTCTCCGACGTGACCGATGCAGCAGTGGCCATCGCCGGTGGTGAGCTCGACACGCGGATGGAGGTCGGCGACGACGTCGACCTCCAGGAACTGGCCTCCGCGTTCAACCGGATGACCGCGGCCTTGCAGGACCGCATCGAACGGGAGGCCCGGTTCACGTCGGACGTCAGCCACGAGCTCCGCTCACCGCTCACCACGCTCATGGCAACCGTGGGCGTGCTCGAGGGCCACCGGGACGAGTTGGGCCCGCGAGCGCAGAGCGCCCTCGATCTGCTCGACGGGGATCTGAGGCGGTTCACGCGCATGGTGGACGACCTCCTGGAGATCTCGAGGTTCGACGCCGGTTCCGCCGAGCTCTCGCTGGACGAGGTCGACCCCGGGGAGCTGGTCCGCCGGTCGGTGACCGCGTCCGCCCCCGTCGGCGGCGACGGCCACCGGGCTGCGGTCGCCTTTCCAGTGGAGATCGGTGAGGGCGTCACGGGCCTGCGGCTCCGGGTCGACAAGCGGAGGTTCGAGCGGGTCATGGCCAATCTGGTCGAGAACGCCTCGCTCTACGCCGGAGGTGTCAGCAGGGTCATCGTCGAACGCCACCCCGGCGTGGCCGGTGCCGAGCCGCCCCGGACCATCCGGGTCATCGTCGAGGATCGGGGACCGGGGATCCCAGAACACGAGCGCCAGCACCTGTTCGAACGCTTCTACCGGGGAAGCCGGGCCGGCCAGCGGGCCTCCAGCCAAGGCACCGGTCTCGGGCTGTCCCTGGTGGCCGAGCACGTCCGGCTCCATGGCGGCCGGATGTGGATCGAAGACGCACCGGGCCACGGGTCGAGGTTCGTCGTCGAACTCCCCCTCCAACCGGTCGACTCCGAGCCGGTGATCCCGTGACCCGTCCGAGCAGCCGGAGCGTTCAGGGAAGTGGGAGCACCCGACTCCTTGCCGGTACGGCCACGCTGGTGCTGGTGGTGTGCGCGGCGTGCGGGATCCCGACCACCGGAGGCCCCACGGCGATCGCCAAGTCGGATGTGCCGTTCCACCTCCTGAATCCGGCCCCTCCGACCACGGTCAACTCGACGCTGCCGCCTGAGGTCGGTGTCTCCGAGCCCATCTTCCTGGTCGCCCCCAGCCTGCACCTGGAGGAGGTGTCCCGCGACGTCCAGATTCCCGCCACCCTCAGCGAGATCCTCGGGGCCCTGCTCGAAGGGCCGACCGCTGCCGAGTCGGCGGCAGGCCTCCAGAGCTTCCTGACCGGCAGCCGCACGCAGGTCGTCACCACGGTGGCCGGTGGGATCGCCACCGTCAACTTCACCACCAACCCGATTCAGGTGGTCGGCCCCGATCAGACCCTGGCCATCGCCCAGGTCGTGTTCACCGCCACCCAACAGCCCGGGGTCACCGGGGTCACCTTCCAGATCGCCGGCCAGCCGATCGAGGTCCCCACAGCCAACGGGGTGCAGGTGCCGGGCCCGGTGGATCGCACATCCTACGTGCCCCAGGCACCGCTCCCGTGACCGGTCGGCGGCCTCAGGACGGGGCGGGCAAGGCCCAGGTTATCCGGGGTGCGTCGAGCCAGAGGTGCTCGAGGTCGTAGAACTCGCGGGCCTCGTCCAGAAAGATGTGCACCAGGAACTCGCCATAGTCCATCAGGACCCAGCGGGCGTCAGTCAGGCCCTCGACCCGAAGCGGCGACTGGCCGCCCGACCCCTTGACCTGCAGCTCCACCTCGTCGACGATGGCTTTGACCTGGCGGGAAGTGCGACCGCTGGTGATCACGAAGGCGTCGGTGACCCCTAGCAGCTCACCCATCGCCAGGATGACCGTGTCCTCGCCCGACTTCGCCTCGGCAGCGCGTGCTGCAACGATACTCTCCTCGGGGACGGCGGGGTCATCGTGTTCGACGACGGGCACGGCGCTGGTCGATGTCAAGGGTCGGCTCCTTCTGGCGCTGCTGCGCCGTGGGTTTCGGGGGGCTGCGGGTCGAGCGGGACGAAGCGGGGATGGGTGGCGGGGAGGAGCGCGAGCGCGGGCCCGACCCCTTGGGGGCCCGCGGCCCGGTTGCGGGCCAAGTCCACGACCAGGATAGTGAGGGCGAGGCACACGGCGACCACCACGGCGCACAGTACCGAGAGCCGCCGCCGCTGGCGGCGGACCTCACGGAGGGCCCGGCGGCCGTCGGTCCGGGGGCGATCAGGTGAAGGCCCTGGTGGTGCATCACCTGGTACGGGCGGATGCGGGTCGGGGGGACGTGGGGTGGTGCCTGACTCGGTGGGCGTCATCCGCACAGTCATCTCCCCGTAGCGTACAGACCTCGTTGCACGATGCAATGGATGACCGGATCGGGAACCAGCCCCGCCAGCGACTCCCCCGCCTCGATGCGCCTCCGGAGCTCGGTGCTCGAGACGTCGAAGGGTGCCACCGGCACGTCGACGCCATGCCAGCCCGGAGGTGGTGCCACCCTGGGGGCGCCCGGCCGGCCGACCACTGCCAGGGTCACCAGGTCGCGCAGTGCGGGCTCGTCCTTCCATGTGGGGAGCTCAGCCACGACGTCGGAGCCGACCACCAGGACCAGCGCCGCATGCGGCTCGAGGCGCCGAAGCTGCTCGACCGTGTCGATCGTGTAGGACGGCCCACCCCGGTCGATCTCCATCCGGCACGGCTCCAGTCCGGGCCGTCCCTCTACGGCTGCCGCCACCATCGCATAGCGATCCTCCGCCGGCGTCACCGACCGACCCTGCTTCTGCCAGGGCTCGTTGGCCACCACCAGCAGCATGCGGTCGAGCCCCAGGGCCCGGCCCACCGCCTCGGCCACTTCCACATGGGCGGTGTGGATCGGATCGAACGTGCCGCCGAAGATCCCGATCCGCGTGGCCTCCCTAGCCACCTCAGGTACCGGACAACGCTGCCACCACCGGCGAGAACGCCTCCATCTCCGCTTCGTGCACCACGATGTAGGAGAAGCCGTACAGCTCACGACGATGGCGGAGGGTCTCGATGATCTGGTCGGTAGTGCCGACCAGCGCGATCGGCGAGCCGGCCACCTGCTCGGCGGTCACCGCCAGCAGGCCGGCCAGTCGTTCGATGGCCTCGTCCCGATCAGGGACGACCTGGACCAGGAAGGTCAGTACCTGCAGTTCGAGCCGCTCGAACCGGTCGCCGGCGGCCTCTCTGATCCACGCCAACCGCTGGTGGTAGTACTCGGCTGTGGTGGTCTCGAGGACCTCGGACCCGATGTGCCCGGCGGCCAGGCTCGGGTTCACACCGACGATGTCGGCCTCGCGGGCGGCGATGCCCAGTACCCGCCGCCCGCCGCCGCCGATGATGATCCGCGGATGGGGACGCTGGTGGGGCTCGGGTGCACCTACGGCCCGGGTGATCCGGTAGTGCTCCCCCTCGAAGGTGGCCGTGCCCTCCGACCACAGGGACTTCATCACCGCCAGGCTCTCGGCCATCCGGCTGATCCGCACGCCGGCAGCGTCCTCGGTGATGCCCGCCTGCTCGTAGTCGGCGCGCATCCACCCGGCCCCCAGGCCGAATTCGACCCGGCCCTCGGAGACGAGGTCGAGCGTGGCGATCTCCTTGGCCAGGACCACCGGGTGCCGGTAGTCGTTGCCGAAGACCAGGGATCCCACCCGGAGGGTGGAGGTGGCCTCGGCCGCCACGGTGAGCGCCACCAGGGGGCCGAACTGGTCCTCGAAGTGGTCGGGGATGAACAGGGTCGAGTAACCGAGGCCCTCGATCGTGCGGGCGAGGTCGCGCCAGGCACGGCCAGATGCAGCCCGGGACAGCTGGACTCCGAATCGGAAAGGTGGCATGTTCCGAGCCTAGGGCCGGAGGCCTTACGCTGTTGGCCGTGGCCACTCCGCCCCCCGCCGCAGCCTGGACGCCCGACTCGTGGAGATCGAAGCGCGCGGCCCAGCAACCCCACTGGCCCGACGAGGGCGAGCTGAAGCGCGTCCACGCGCAGCTGAACGGGCTGCCGCCCCTGGTCTTCGCCGGTGAGGCCCGACACCTGACCCGTGCGCTCGGCCAAGCCGCCCAGGGCAAGGCCTTCGTGCTCCAGGCCGGCGACTGCGCCGAGTCGTTCAACGAGTTCAGCGCCGACGGGATCCGCGACAAGCTGAAGGTCATCCTCCAGATGGCGGTCGTCCTCACCTATGGAGCGGGCGTGCCGGTCGTCAAGGTGGGCCGCATCGCCGGCCAGTTCGCCAAGCCGCGCACCTCCCCCACCGAGCAGGTCGGCGACCTCGTGCTGGACTCTTTCCGGGGCCACATGGTCAACGACGACCTTCCCGAGCCGGGCGCCCGCGTCCCGGACCCGGTGCGGTTGGTGGCTGCCTATCAGCAGTCGGTCTCCACCCTCAATCTGCTCCGGGCCTTCACCAAGGGTGGGTTCGCCGATCTGAGCCAGATCCACGCCTGGAACCAGGAGTTCGTGGCATCCTCGACCGAAGGTCGGCGCTTCGACGACATCGCCGAGGGGATCGACCGCGCCCTGCGGTTCATGGCGGCTTGCGGCATCAATCTCACGGCGGAGGACACCCTTCACCAGGTGGACTTCTGGACCAGCCACGAGGCGCTGATCCTCGACTACGAAGAGGCCCTGACCCGTCGGGACTCGCTCACCGGCGACTGGTACGACTGCTCGGCCCACATGCTCTGGGTGGGCGAGCGAACTCGCCAGCTCGACGGAGCCCACTGCGAGTTCCTCTCCGGCATCCACAACCCGGTGGGATCCAAGGTCGGCCCCTCCGCCACGGCCGACGACGTCGTCGCCCTGTGCGAGCGCCTCAATCCCGGCCGGATCCCGGGCCGACTCACCCTGATCACCCGGTTCGGCGCGGCTGCCATCGATGCCACCTTGCCCCCTCTCCTGCGCGCCGTCCGTTCCGAGGGCCACCCGGTGGTGTGGATTTGCGACCCGATGCACGGCAACACCTTCACCGCCGAGGGGGGCCGCAAGACCCGGAGGTTCGACGACATCATCGCCGAGCTGCAGGGCTTCTTCCGCGCCCACCGGGAGGTCGGCACCTGGCCCGGAGGCGTGCACGTGGAGCTGACCGGGGATGACGTCACCGAGTGCCTGGGTGGCGTCGAGGAGATCGTGGAAGGACAGCTCGACCAGCGCTACACCACCACCTGTGACCCCCGGCTCAACGGCCGACAGGCCCTCGACCTGGCATTCGGCGTGGCCGAACTCCTGCGCAGCTGACCAGGGCGATTGGGTGCTTCGATCGCCGCACCTTGGGGGTGTTGTTGACCCGGGCACCGGTGGCCACCACAATGGGAGGGTCACCTCCTGGCACATCCGATCGCGGCGCTCACCCCGACCGTGTCGCGTCTGCCCCGTGCGGTGACTACGTCCAAACCCCCTGGAGACCCCGTCGCTGATGAACCATGCCCCCGACCAATCACAGAGTGCCAGGCGATCGATGGCGACGCGAATGACCGGCGGACCGGGCGTGCGGGGGACCCTGACAGCGCTGGCAGCGGTCCTGGTGGCCCTCCTCCTGCTGCCCGGCACCGGCGGGGCCGCGACACCGGCAGCCACCCCCGCAGCCACCCCCTCGGCCCAGGTGTCTGCCTACTGGTTGGTGGCCAGTGACGGTGGCGTCTTCTCCTTCGGCGGCCTCCCCAGCTACGGGTCGATGGGTGGGCAGCACCTCAACGAGCCGGTGGTGGGCATGGCTGCCACGCCGGACGCCGGGGGATACTGGCTCGACGCCTCCGACGGGGGGATCTTCGCCTTCGGCAACGCCGCCTTCCACGGGTCGATGGGCGGGCAGCACCTGAACAAGCCCATCGTCGGGATGGCCGCCACACCGGACGGAGGGGGCTACTGGCTGGTCGCAAGTGACGGGGGCATCTTCTCCTTCGGCGACGCCGGTTTCCGCGGGTCGACCGGTGCCCTCACCCTCAACAAGCCGGTGGTCGGCATGGCTCCTACCGCCGATGGCGGGGGCTACTGGCTGGTGGCCAGCGACGGCGGCATCTTCGCCTTCGGCGACGCCGGTTTCCACGGGTCGACAGGTGCCCTGACGCTGCAGAAGCCGGTGGTGTCGATGGCCGCCACACCGGACGGAGGGGGCTACTGGCTGGTCGCCTCCGACGGGGGCGTGTTCGCCTTCGGTGACGCTCCCTTCTTCGGGTCGACCGGGGGCGAGCACCTCTCCCGGCCCATCGTGGCCATGGGGGCCACCCGGTCCGGCAACGGCTACTGGTTCACCGACGCTGCCGGCCTGGTCCTCAACTTCGGCGGTGCCGGGTACTACGGGTCGGCGCCACCCCACCTCAACCAACCGGTCCAGGGCATGGCCGTCGCGCCGGCGTCCGGTGCGCCGGCGGCGGACCCCGCCTACCCGTCGGGAGCCACCGGCTACGACATCTCCAAGTGGCAGTGCAGCGGCTTGCCACCGGGCCCGTACCAGATCGGAGTCGTGCAGGTCACCGGAGCGTCAGGCGCGTACGTCAACCCGTGCCTGGCTTCCGAGGCGGCCTGGGCCGGGGGCGGTCTCAACCTCTACATCTACCTGACCTTCGATTCGCAGGCGTCGGGGCCCGCCGTCTGCAACGGTGACGACGCCTGCAACGCGGGATACAACGACGCCCAGTTCGCGTTCCAGGCGGCGCAGAACGCCGGAGTGAACACCGCCGTCACCTGGTGGCTCGACGTCGAGGGAGACCCGTCGTGGTCGGGCGACACGTCCCAGAACGCCGCCTTCGTCAAGGGGTCCATCCAGGGCCTGCAGGCCGAGGGCGTCAACAATGTGGGGATCTACTCCCAGGTGTCGCACTGGTCGTCCATCGTGGGGAGCTACTCGCCGTCGGTACCCGAGTGGGTGGCCAACTACGGCACCGACAGCCCACCGTTCAACCCCAGTCAGTACTGCTCGGGCTACAACTTCGCCTCGGGCCCGGTATGGCTGGTCCAGTACACCGATGGACAGACCACCAACGGCTTCGACCACGACTACGCCTGTTGAGAGCCGACTGACCACCGGGGCGTGACAGCGGGCCAGCTGCTCGCGGGCCTGCTCGCGCCCCACCTCACCGGCCGGCGAGGTGGGCGGCGTCGTTGTACCCGAGCAGGCGCCACCGGCCCTCGTCGATCTCCCAGGTGGTGAGCGAGGCATGGTGGGTTCGCAGTTGGAGCCGGGCCCCTTCCAGTCCGCCGGCAACCGGCACCTTGGCCAGCAACGACGCCTCGATCACCCCGGCGTGGCAGGCGACCACCACCAGCTGGCCGGAATGGCGCACGACCAGGGTGTCGAGGCTCTCGGCCACCCGGTTGACGAACCCGGTCCAACTCTCGCCACCGGGAGCGATCACCCGGCCCGGGTCGGCGACCCAGTCGAGGTCCCCGAACTCGACGGTGAACTCGGCCCAGGTCATCCCGTCGGCCTTGCCGGGGTGCAGCTCGCACAGGCCACACTCGGTGACCAGCTCGGGTACCGACCTTCCGTCGCTGCGGGGCCCGGGTTCCGCCAACGCCGGGGACAGCAGTTCGGCGGTCTCGATCGCCCGAGGCAGCACACTTGCGTACAGCGCATCGACCCGGGCCAGCTCGCCGGTCTCGGCCAGGCGGTCGCGGAGCGCCTCCACCTGTCCCCTGCCCCGATCGGTCAGCCCCTCACAGCCGATGGGGCCGCCGCACACCCCGGACACGTTGCACACCGCCTCGCCGTGGCGGACCAGCACCACGCGGGTCGCGGTGTCCGACCGGGGCGACACCGTGCGGATCCCGGCCGGTGGGGCCGGGGACCTGCCGCCACCTCCTCCGGACCCCGAGAGCCCTTCGAACCCGCCGGTCATGCCAGCTCCCCCACGAAGCGCTCCAGCTGACGGAGGGTGCGGACCTCGACCACGTCGTCACAGTGGACGGCGTACTCGCCCACGATCGAGTCCCCCGAGTTCCAGTAGGCCCGAGGCTCGGGATTGAGCCAGTAGACGTGGCGGGCCCGGGCGCGCAGCTCCTTGACCACCCATGCCTGGGAGGCGTGGTAGTTGTTGCGGGCGTCCCCCAGCAACAGCACGCTGGTCCGCGGGGTAATCTCCTCACCCCACCGCTCCCAGAACACGGTAAAGGCGTGGCCGTAGTCGGAGTGGCCGTCCACCCAGATGACGTCCGCCTCGGTGTTGATCCGGTGCACCGCCTCGGAGGGGTCGTCGGCGCCCTCGAAGAACCGACTCACCTCGTCGATCCCGTCGATGAACACGAAGCTCCGCACCTTGGAGAACTGCGAGCTGATTGCGTGGACGAGGTGGAGGGTGAAGCGGGCGAAGGAGGCCACCGAGCCCGAGATGTCGGCGATGACCACGATCTCCGGTTTGGAGGGCCGCGGGTAACGGAATTTGGGATCGACCGGGACCCCGCCCGTGGACAGCGAGTGGCGGACGGTCGAACGGAAGTCGAGCGCTCCCTTGCGGCCATGGCGCCGTTTGCGGGCGAGCCGGACCGCAAGCTTCCGTGACAGGGGCTGCAGCGACTTGCGCAGCGCCACCAGCTCGTCGCGGGTGGCGTGCATCATGTCGATGTCCTCGGGCAGCGGCTTGCGCAGGGACTTGGCCAGGGCCTCGCTCCCCCGGTCGGCGACCAGCCGGCGGCGGATCTCGTTCTCGATCTCCTGGCGGAGCTGATCGATGCGGGACTGGTACTCGTCACGAAGCAGTCGTTCCTCCAGCGGGGTGAGGGCGGCCGGCGGCGCACCATCACCGGGCGGCATGTCGTCGTTGAGCGACGAGGTGGCGGCACGGGCCTGGTCGACCAGCTGTTCGAGCACCCGGTCGAGGTCGAGGTTCCGCAGGGTCCGGTAGAGGTAGTAGGTCCCGCCCACCGGCCGCCCGGCCTCCATGCCCGCGTAGCGCGACACCGCCTGTCTGGCCACGGCGGCCACCATGGCACCGTTGGCGCCGAGCAGCGCCTTGTAGAGCAGTTCGGCAAGCTCCTCGGGGGTCATGCCCTCCTGCCCCCCGCCGCTGCCCCGACCCTGGCCCTGGCCGCGCCGATTGCCCTGGCCGGGGATCGACACGGCCTCGTCGTCGTCCCCCCGGCGGCCCTCGCCGTCGTCCCCGTCCTCCTCGATCCGGTAGTCGGGACCCCGCAGGGAGAAGTAGATCTCGAAGGCCGTCTCGTAGGTCCGCCAGTGGGTGGAGGACTTCACCAGGCTGGCCCCGAGGGTGTACTTGATGGCCTCGCGGTCCCCCATCGGGACGTGGCGCAGGGTCTCGGCGGCGTCGAGGTGCTCGGTCAGGGACACCGGGATGCCCGCAGCCCGGAGCTCGGCAACGAAGCCGGTGAGCAGGTCGAGCATGGCGGGCGTCCCTCGAACTCAGTCCGGGGATTCCACCCCGGCCAGCTCCTTGGCCGCCCGGTCGATGTCCGACTGGTACTTCAGCAGGATGTGGAGGGTGTCCTTGGCCTGTTCGGCGTCGATCGACTGCACTCCCAGCACCACCAGGGTGCGCGCCCAGTCGAGGGTCTCCGACACGGAGGGGGACTTCTTCAGGTCGAGCGTGCGGATCGACCGCACGATGCGCGCCACCTGGTCGGCCAGCGCCTGACTGATGCCCGGCACCCGGGTCTCGATGATGGCGCGCTCTCGGTCGAGCTTGGGGTAATCGATGTGCAGGTAGAGGCACCGCCTCTTCAGGGCCTCGGACAGTTCGCGGGTGTTGTTCGAGGTGAGGAAGACCAGCGGGATCTGCGAGGCCCGTACCGTGCCGAGCTCGGGGATGGACACCTGGTACTCGGAGAGGATCTCGAGGAGCAGCGCCTCGGTCTCGAGCTCCACCCGGTCGACCTCGTCGATCAGCAGCACCACCGGCTCGGTCGACTTGATGGCCTCGAGCAGGGGCCTGGTGAGCAGGAACTCCTCGGAGAAGATGTCCTCTTCGAGCTGCTGCCACGACTGGCCCGAGTCGGCCTGGATCCGGAGCAGCTGCTTCTTGTAGTTCCACTCGTAGAGGGCCTTGGACTCGTCGAGCCCCTCGTAGCACTGGAGGCGGATCAGCCGGCTCCCCGTGAGCCGGGCCACCGACTTGGCCAGTTCGGTCTTGCCGGTCCCCGCCGGGCCCTCCACCAGCACCGGTTTGGCCAGGCGGTCGGCCAGGAACACCACGCCGGAGATCCCCTCGTCGGCCAGGTAGTCCACACCGGCCAGGCCGGTGCGCACCTCGCCGATGGAGCCGAAACGGGGCACACCGGCCACCGGGAACCCGGTGGTGATCTCCTCGGCGGCCCGGTCGGGTCCGACCACGCCGCTCATGACCGCACCTGGCCGTTCCCCGAGACGATGAACTTGACCGAGGTCAGCTCCCGCAGGCCCATCGGGCCCCGGGCGTGGAGCTTCTGCGTGGAGATGCCGATCTCCGCACCCAGACCCAGCTCCTCGCCGTCGATGAACCGGGTGGAGGCGTTGACCACGACGGCGGCCGCGTCCACCTCGGTGGTAAAGCGGGTGGCGGCAGCCAGGTCGCCGGTGATGATGGCCTCGGAGTGCCCCGAGCCGAACCGGGCGATGTGGTCGATGGCCCCGTCGAGGTCGTCGACCACCGCCACCGACAGCTTCATCCCCAGGAACTCCGTGGCGAAGTCCTCCTCGGTGGCTTCGCCGATATGGGGGAGCACCGCTCGGGTGGCTGCGTCGCCCACCAGGGTCACCTCCGACAGTGCCGCCGACACACGGGGCAGAAACGCGTCGGCCACCGAACAGTGCACGAGGAGGGTCTCCGCCGCGTTGCAGACGCCCGGTCGTTGGGTCTTGGCATTGACGACCACGGCCTCTGCCATCGAGAGATCCGCGGCGGCATCCACGTAGACGTGGCAGTTGCCGGCCCCGTCCAGCACATAGGGGACGGTGGCGTGCTCGAGGACCGAGGCCAGCAGGGAGGGTCCCCCGCGCGGGATGAGGCAGTCGATGTATCCGTCCATCTGCATGAACGCCACCGCAGAGGCGCGGCTGGTGTCCTCCACCAGTCCCACGCCCCCGACCGGCAGTCCAGCCTTGGCCAGCCCCTCGCGGAGGACGCCGGCGATGGCGGTATTGGAAGAGATGGCTGACGACGACCCACGCAGGAGCACTGAGTTGCCCGACTTGAGGCACAACCCGGCGGCGTCACTGGTGACGTTGGGCCGGTTCTCGTAGATGATCCCCACCACCCCGAGCGGCACCCGGACCCGCTCGACCCGCAGGCCGTTGGGGCGGACCCAGCCGTCGACGACCTCGCCCACCGGGTCGGGCAGGCCCGCCACGCTGCGCAGGCCGGTCGCCATGGCTGTCACCCGTTGCCCGTTCAGGCGCAGCCGGTCGAGGGAGGTGACATCGGCGCCGGCCTCCTCGGCCCGCACCACGTCCGCGGCATTGGCCTCGAGGATGTCGCCGGACCGCTGCTCCAGTAGGTCGGCCGAGCGGAGAAGGGCCTCGTTACGGGCACCCGAGGAGGCACCGGCCAGAAGCCTGCTGGCCGCCTTGGCACGCCGGCCGATCTCGACGAGTGACGGAGGGGAGCTGGTTGGCACCGTGCCAGCGTAGTGGCCCGGATTCGGGACGCGTGGCCTGGTGCCGGTCGCAGCCGCGCCAGGCCGGTGCCGATCGCCGCTGCGCCGGGGGCTCAGGTGTCGAGCACCACCAGGTCGTCGCGGTGGACCACCTCGGTGGAGAGGTCCTCGGGGAGCTCCTCCGAGCGGCGGCCGGCCCACTGGGCCACCACCGCTGCGGGGTGGCGGACCAGGCCCTTGGCGAACACGGCGCCGTCCGGATCGGCGATCTCCACGGCGTCGTCGACGCCGAAGTCGCCCCGGGTCGACACGACCCCGGCCAACAGCAGGGACCGGCCGCGTTCGACCAGCGCGCGGCGCGCCCCCTCGTCCACCACGATCGTCCCCGACGCGCCGATGGCGAAGGCGATCCACAGCTTGCGGGCCGGGAGCTGCCGCCCCCGTGGCCGGAATCGGGTCCCCACGCCGGGTGTCGACCCGGCCACCGCGGCCAGCACACCGGGATGGGACGCATCGGCGATCACGGCCTCGATCCCCGACCAGACCGCGATCTTCGCCGCCGCCAGCTTCGAGGCCATGCCGCCGCTGCCGACCGACGACCCCGGTCCGCCGGCGATGCGCTCGAGCTCGTGGTCGATCTCCACCACCTCCTCGATGAGCGAGCCTCCTCCGGCACGGCGTGGATCCTCGGTGAGCAGGCCGGCGGTGTCGGTGAGCAGGACGAGAAGGCCGGCCCCGACCAGATGGGCGACCAATGCTGCCAGCCGGTCGTTGTCACCGAACCGGATCTCCTCGTCGGCCACCGCGTCGTTCTCGTTGACGACCGGCACCACCCCGAGGTCGAGCAGCCGTCCCAGGGTCTGGCGAGCATGGAGGTACTGGCTACGGTGCACGAAGTCGAGGGGTGCCAGCAGCACCTGGCCGGCACTCAGCCCGTGACGCTCCAGGGCGTCGCTCCACACCCGCATCAGCCGGTGCTGGCCCACAGCCGCCACCGCCTGGAGGGTGGCCAGGTCGGAGGGGCGTGGCTGGTCGGGGGCCAGGCTCGTCCAGCCGGCGGCGATGGCGCCGGAGGTGACCACCACCACCCGGCTGCCGCCGTCGCGGACCACGGCCACCTCGGCGGCCAGCTTGTCGATGGCGCCGGTGTCGACCCGGCCCGACGCGGTGGTCACCGACGAGGAACCGATCTTCACCACCAGGGTGCGCGCCGTCGGGCCGTTCGCACCGGCCGGGACCGAGCTCACGGCCGGCGGCGCCTGCTGCTCGGGCTCCCGGTGAACTCGGGCTGGTCGCGGTACCAGACGAAGGACAGCTCGGCGATCTCGACCAGGTCGCCGTCCTTGGCCCCGGCGCGGGCCAGGGCCCGGTCCACGCCGAGGCGCCGCAGACGGCCCTGGATGTAGTCGGCAGCCTCGTCGGAGGTCACGTCGTTGAGGGCGACCGCCCGCTCGGCCACCTTCCCCACCACCCGGAAGACACCGTCGCCGATCCGGTCGACGGAAAACCCCTCGGGCAGGGGCCGGTGGATGACGATGGTCCCGTCAGCCTCCGGCTCGGTCGAGCGGGCCTCGGACACCAGAGTGGCCAGGCGGCCGACCAGGAGACCGATGCCCAACCCGGTCACCGCCGAGATGACAAGGTCCGGGACCAGGCCGTCGTAGGTGCCCACGGACGTGTCGACCATGTCGGCCTTGGAGCCGACCACCAGGCGCGGGCGGTCGAGCAGTTCCGGCTGGTACCGGCCCAGCTCGTCCAGGAGGACCCGGTGCTGATCGGCCGGCGAGACCCCGGTGACCGGATCGAGCTCGACCAGCACCACCAGCACCCGCGAGCGGGTGATGTGGCGCAGGAACCGGTGCCCGAGACCCTTTCCCTCTGCCGCGCCCTCCACCAGCCCGGGAATGTCGGCCACCGTGAAGTCCGAGTCGTCGGCCCGGACGACCCCGAGGTGGGGCTCCAGGGTCGTGAACGGATAGTCGGCGATCTTGGGCTTGGCCGCAGAGATGCGCGAGATGAGCGTGCTCTTGCCCACGTTGGGGAACCCGACCAGGGCCACGTCGGCCACCAGGGCCAGTTCGAGCTCGTACCACTCCTCGTGGCCCTTCTCGCCCTGTTCGGCGAAGGCCGGGGCGCGCCGGTTGTTGGAGAGGAAGCTGGCATTGCCCCTGCCGCCGCGTCCACCCTCGCCGGCCAGCCATCGGTCCCCGGGATTGACCAGGTCGGCCAGGACGGTGCCATCGTGGCGCCTGGCCCGGGTGCCCACCGGGACGGGGACGTCGAGGTCGGCGCCCCGTGCCCCGTGTTTCTTCTTGCCGCCCCCGTGGCCGCCGTCGCCGCCCCGTCGGTGGGGATGGTCACGGAAGCCCAACAGGGAGGACTGGTTGGTGGTGGCCACCAGCCATACGTTGCCCCCGCGGCCGCCATCCCCGCCGTCGGGGCCCCCCTTGTCCACATGGGCCTCGCGGCGAAACGCGACCGCGCCCGCTCCCCCGTCGCCGGCCTTCACGTGCAGCTGTGCCTCGTCGACGAAGCCGGACATGGGTCGATCCTACCGATCGATCGTCATGGTCCCGGGAATCGACCCGATGGCCTCAGACCTCCACGAGGACGGTGTGCTCCAGCCGACCGACCGCCTCGGTCACCCCGAGAGCCTCGGCCAGCGCCTCATAGGTGCCGTACTCCGCCCGGAGGGCGTCGAGGAACTCCTCCATCGTCTCGGGCACCACATGGAGGATCGCCGGAGCGAACTGCTCCACGGCCTCGACCGAGTCGGGGTACTCCGCCTTCAGCCGGTCGAGGAGGCGCTCCATGGCCAGAGCGCTGAGCGCGTAGTCTTCGACGATCGTCTCGTCGGGGACGCCCAGGAAGGCGAGCACCAGGGCGGAGAGCACCCCGGTCCGGTCCTTCCCGGCGCTGCAGTGGACGACCGCCGGCAGCGAGTCGGCCGAGGCCAGGACCTCGATGGCCCGGGTCAGGGCCGCACCACCCCGCGCCACCATCTGTGCGTACCGCGAAGCCACATAGGAGGCCTCCCGCCACTCCGGAAGCTCCTCGGTGGAGGGGAGGACGTCGGTCAGGGGAAGGTCGAAGTAGCGAACCGGCACCATGTCGACCGGGAACCGGCCGCGTTGGTCCGCCTCGTCGACGGTCCGCAGGTCGATCACCGTGGCCAGTCCCAGGCCCACCAGCTGGTGGCGATCGGCCGGGGTCAGCTTGTTGAGCCCGTCGGCCCGGAACAGGCGCCGCCAGCCGATCTGGCGCCCGTCGACGGTCCGGTACCCGCCGAGGTCGCGGAAGTTGACGCATCCCTCGAAGTCGAGGGTCCGGCTGGGCAACGGGTGAGACTCAGTCGCCGGCGACGACGTCGACCAGCTTGCGCCCCTTGCGACTGGTGAAGTGCACCGTGCCATCGGCCAGGGCGAAGAGCGTGTCGTCGCCGCCGAGGCCCACGTTGTGACCGGGGTGGAACTTGGTGCCCCGCTGGCGGACGATGATCGCCCCGGCGCGCACCGTGGTGCCGCCGAAGGTTTTCACCCCCAGGCGCTGGGCGTTCGAATCGCGTCCGTTGCGGGTGGAGCCGCCACCCTTGGTCTTGGACATTCCGACTACTCCTTGTGCTCTACCGTGCCAGGGGACTCTGGCGATACGGTGCGTTTGACTCGTGCGGGCCGGTCGCGGGTGCGGCGCCCACCTTTCGGACCGGGGACCGGCCGGGACCGGACCCGTGGTCGTGCCGGCTCAGCCTGCGGCGCTGATGCCCGTGATGGCGATGGTCGAGTACCGCTGGCGGTGGCCCCACCGGGTGCTCTGGTTCGACTTGCTCTTGTAGGTGAAGCCCCTGATCTTCGGCCCGAGCTCCTCCCCCACCACCGTGGCGGTGACGGTCGAGCCGGCCAACTGTTCCGGTGTGGCCAACACGGTGTCACCGTCCACCACCAGGACCGGGGAGAAGGTGACCTCGGTCCCGGTGCCCTCCCCGAGCAGTTCCACGCGGAGCTCCTGGCCCTCGGCCACTCGCTCCTGCTTGCCTCCGGTCTTGATCACGGCGTACATAGGGATACGAGTCTACAGCTCCGGGTCGCCGAAGACTATTCCACGCCCCTGGCACACCTCGCAGGTGGTGGACATCGACTCGATGAGGCCCTCCGACACCCTCTTCCGGGTCATCTCCACCAAGCCGAGCTCCGAGATGTCGAAGACCTGGGTACGGGTCTTGTCCCTGGCCAGGGCGGCCCGCAGGGCGCTCCCCACCTTGTCGCGGTTCTCTCGGATCTCCATGTCGATGAAGTCGATCACGATGATCCCCCCGATGTCCCGAAGCCGCAGTTGGCGGGCCACCTCCTCCGCCGCCTCCAGGTTGTTCCGGTAGACCGTCTCCTCCAGGTTGGTGGTACCCACGTTCTTGCCGGTGTTCACGTCGATCACGGTGAGGGCCTCGGTGCGGTCGATCACCAGGGAACCGCCCGAGGGCAGGTAGACCTTGCGGTCGAGCGCCTTGTGGAGCTGCTCGTGCACGTGGAACCGCTCGAAGACCGGAAGCGCCTCGACCTCGGGGTCGAAGTACTCCACCCGGTCGGCCAGCTCGGGGTTGACCGCGCCGACGTACTCCCGAACCTGCTCGTAGAGTGCCCGGTCGTCGATGACCACCGCCCGGTACTCACGGTTCAGCTCTTCGCGGATGACCCGGACGGCAATGGCCGGTTCACGGTAGAGGAGGGCGGGACCGTGTCCCTTGAGGGAGTCGGCGGCGATCGCCTCCCACTGGCCCACCAGGCGCTCGACGTCGTGCTCCAGCTCCTCAGCGCTGGCCCCTGCCGCAGCCGTCCGGACGATCACCCCGTGCCCTGGGGGACGGATGGCATCGACGATCCTGCGCAACCGCTTGCGCTCGGCGTCCTCGAGCCGCTTGGAGATGCCGTAGGCGCTGCTGTTGGGGACCAGGACCACGAAGCGACCGGGGAGGGAGACCTCCTGGGTGAGTCGTGCCCCCTTGGCGCCGATCGGGTTCTTGGTGACCTGGCACAGGATGGTCTGCCCGGGTCGGAGCAGCTGCTCGATCCTCGGTTGGCCCGAGGCGTTGGCGGACTCGATGTCGTCGACGTCGTAGCGGACGTCACCGTGGTAGAGCACGGCGTTCTTGGGTGTGCCGATGTCGATGAAGGCGGCCTCCATGCCCGGCAGGACGTTCTGGACCCGCCCCCGGTAGATGTTGCCGTCGATCTGGGTGGCGTCGTCGGAGGCCCGCGAGATGTAGTGCTCGACCAGCGTGCGGCCTTCGAGCAGCGCGATCTGGGTCATCTCGGGCCGCACATGCACGCAGATCATGTAGCGGCCCACGGCCTTGCCCCGGCGCTCGCGGCCCCCGCGGCGGCCCTCGGCCCGGGTGCCTGCCTCCGGTCGCGGCGTTCCACCCGGAGCCGCCCGTCCCGGAGCGTTCGCGCCCTTGGGCGGAGAGGTGCCTGCTGCCCTGGTGCTGCCGCCCCCTCTCCCTTCGGCTCCCCCACCTGTGCCGGCCGCGGAGGCACGCCCGTTGTCCGGTGCCGGGCGTTGGCGGGTCCGCGTGCCGCCACCGTTGCCGCTGGTCGATTCGGCCGTCACGCCGGCCACCGTGGGCCGGGCCGGGCGGCTGTCACCGATCTTGGGCCGCTCTGCGGCTACCGGCGACGGTGCGTCCGGCGTCTGGGGCACAGCCGCGGTCGGTGCCGCTGCCGGGGACTCCGGGGCGACGGCGACCGCCGCGCCCTCGGGGCCCTCCTCTCCGGGGGTTTGGCCCTGGGCCCCGGGAGTACCCGACCTGCCGCGTCCTCGTCCGCCCCGCGATCCGCGGCGCCGGCGACTCTGGCCGCCGGGTCCGCCGCCCTGGTCCCCGGGCCCCTGCCCGCCGCTCGGCGGGGTCGGGCCGCTACCGGCCGTTCCCTCCCCGGTCGTTGCGCTCTTCTGTGACGGGGTCTGCCGGGACGCCGCGGTCGACGACCCTGGCTCTCCGGGGACCCCCACCGGCTGACCGGCTGTTCCATCTGGCATCGAATTCCCTTCCAAGACTGCTCAAGACGCACGCTCCAGGGCGTGCACGGCGCGGTGGGTCTCCGCCGGGATCCCCCGTGGTCGGAGGGGCTCCTCACGGATGCCGTCGCGCTCGATCCACTGTTGTGTCCTACAAGCCCGGTCAAGGACCGGGATTCCCACTGACCTGTCACCGTCGGCGGCCTGCCCCTCCAACGGCCGAAACGAAGGGCCCCCCGAGACTGCGATCAATCCACGCACCAACTCGACGGGGCGGACCCCACGGGGCTGGGTGGCCAGCTCGGCCACCACCCCCACCGAACAGCCGGTGTCGTCCCGACGACCGGCCACCACCGCCCGGTCGTCGGAGACGGCCAGAGCCAGTACCGAGGGCCGGAGGTCGTCGTGCTCCTGGCGGCCCTTCCGCTCCCGCACGATCGGAACCGAGGGTGCGGAGAGGAGGGACTCCACCTGGTGGCGCAGCTCCTCCTTCGAGACACCGGTGAAGCGCATGGTCCACGAGCACGACGTCACCAGCTGCTGCAGGGAGCCGGGGCCCTTCTCCACCGGCACCGCCTCTTCGACGTCGATGCCCTCGGGCAGAAGCGGGGTGAGCAGGGCCGGCAGTGACGCCGCCTCGATGCCCGCCGCCCTGGCCGCGTCGAGGGCCACGTCGACGTACTCGGCCAGCGACTCGCACCCGGTGGGCAGGGCCAGGCCGAAGCTGAGCTGGGGCCGGGGCGAGAACCCCTCGGTGTAGGCCAGCGGAAGCTCCGCCCGACGGAGGGCCCGTTCCCACATGCGGGCGACGTCCCGTTGGCTGGTGAAGCGGATCTTGCCGAGTTTGGCGAAACGGAAACGAATGCGCATCTCAGCCTCTCCCCTCTCCGACCCGCACGGCCTCATGCTCCTCCGGCCCGGGGGCCGAAACGGCGCCGGACGGCACCGTGGTGAGGAATCGTACCGGCACCTGACCTCCGGTCGAGAGATCCTGACCGGTTCCCTGGCTGCCGCCTGCCGGAGGCACCGCCGAGGCCACCACGTGCTCGACCCCGAAACCGGTGCACGCCCCGCAGTCGTAGCAGGGGGTCCACCGACAGTCCTCCAGGCCGTGGTTGGCCAGTGCATCGAGCCAGTCCTGCCACAGGAAGTCGCGGTGCAGGCCGGCGGAGAGGTGGTCCCAGGGCAGCACCTCGCCCTCGGTCCGGTGGCGGTACACGGTGCCCTCGAGGGACATCCCGTGCGCGGCCAGGGCATCGGTCCACAGCCGCAGGTCGAAGTGCTCGGACCACTCCTGGAAGGTCCCGCCGTTGCGCCACACCTGCTCGATGACCGCCCCCATCCGGCGGTCGCCACGGCTGACGATGCCCTCGGCCGCCGTGGCCCTGGGGTCGTGCCACCGGATGGTCAGACCCCGCACCGGGCGGGCGGCATCGCGCAGCAGGTGGATCTTGCGGGTCAGCTCCTCGATCGTGTTCTGCCCGAACCACTGGAACGGGGTCTGGACCTTGGGGACGAAACCGCCGACCGAGGCGGTGACCGTGACCCCCTTGTGGTACCGGCGGCCGATGGCCACGCACTGCTTGGCCAGCGCCACGATGCCCAGGGTGTCCTCGTCGGTCTCGGTGGGCAGCCCGATCAGGAAGTAGAGCTTGACCCGCTTCCACCCCTGGCTGAAGGCGGCGTCGACCGCGGCGTAGAGATCCTCTTCGCGGATCAGCTTGTTGATCACCTGGCGCATCCGCCAGGTACCGCCCTCGGGGGCGAAGGTGAGTCCTGTCCGCCTCACCCGCTGGATCTGGGCGGCGGTGCCCACGGTGAATGCGTCCACCCGCAGGCTGGGAAGGCTGACCGACACCTGTCCCGAGCAGGACGGGTCGTCGATGATCGAGGTCACCGTCTCCTCGATGCCCGAGTAGTCGGCACTGGACAGCGAGGTCAGGGCCACGTCGTCGTAGCCGGTCCGGGCCAGGCCGGCCTGCACCATGGTGCGGACCTGCTCGGCCGGCCGCTCGCGCACCGGGCGGGTGATCATCCCGGCCTGGCAGAATCTGCACCCGCGGGTGCACCCGCGGAACAGCTCGACGTTCAGACGGTCGTGCACCACCTCGATGAGCGGCACCAGCTGCTGCCTCGGGTACGGCCACTGGCCCAGGTCGGCGATGGTGCGCTTCTCCACCCGTGCGGGGGTCTCGGCGAAGCGGGGGTTGGTGGCCGAAAGGCTGCCCGGCCCGACAGGGGCCGACGGGGTCGTCGATCCCCCCGATCCGGACTCTGCCGGCGCTGGTCCGTAGTGGGCCTCGTAGCACGCCGGCACGTAGACTCCGGGGACCCGTGACAGGGCACGCAGCAGCGACTCCCTCGACCGGAGCCCGGCCGGGTGGTCGGAGGAGTGCCGCCCCTTCGAGCGGTGCTCGGCCACGACCTCGTTGATCTCGCCGACCACTTCCTCCCCGTCGCCCAGCACGAAGCAGTCCACGAAGTCGGACAGGGGCTCGGGGTTGAACGCGCAGTGACCGCCGGCCAGCACGATCGGGTCGTCCGCCGTGCGGTCCGAACCGTGGAGGGGCACCGCGGCCAGGTCGATCAGGTTGAGGACGTTGGTGTACACCAGCTCGGCCGACAGGTTGAAGGCCAGGATGTCGAAGGCGCGAACCGGGAGGTGGTTCTCGAGCGAGAAGAGCGGCACCTCGGCGGCACGCATGGCCGCCTCCATGTCCACCCACGGGGCGTACGACCGCTCGGCTACCGCGTCGTCACGCTCGTTGAGGATCTCATAGAGGATCTGCAGGCCCTGATTGGGCAGCCCGATCTCGTAGGTGTCGGGGTAGACGAGCAGCCACGACACCGCCTGGCGTCCATGCTCGGCCACCTGGGCGCCCAGCTCCCCGCCGATATACCGTGCCGGCTTCGTGACCTGGGCCAACAGCGGCTCAACCTGTGGCCAGAGGGACTCCATCTCCCCTTCATCCTAGGCGGGCCGTCGGGGGGATCGGGACCGGCCCGCTCCCGGGCTCAGCCGGCGGATCCCGCCTGGGATGCGGTGCCCGCCGCCGTGGTCGTGGTGGTCTTCGTCGCAGCGGGGGCCGTGGGCGCCGCGGGGCCCGTGGTCGGCAACGGGATCGGACCCGTGGATTGGACGATCTGCGGCCCGGGGGGGATGCCCGGGGCGGTGACCGGATGGGTGGCCAGGTAGCTGTAGATGTCCCGCACCACCGGTGCTGCCGCCGTGGCGCCGTAACCGGCCTGGTCGATGACGCAGACCACCACGTACTGAGGGTCTGCCGTGGGGCCGAACCCGATGAACCAGGCGGTGGGCTCCTTGCCGGGGACGGTGTCGGCGGTGCCGGTCTTTCCGGCCAGGCCGCCGGGGAAGTTGAGGCCCTGGAAGGTCCCGTAGGCCGTCCCCCTCGGGTTCTGGACCACGCCGGTGAACCCCGCCAGCAGGGCCTGGTAGGCCGCCGGGGGGAGGTTCACGTGCCCGGTGACCTGTGGGGTGAAGCGCTTCACCACCTGCCCTGAGGGTGAGACGATAGCCGCGGCCACCTGGGGGGCGTACCGGGTGCCGCCGTTGGCGAAGGTGGAGTAGGCCACGGCCTGCTCGATCGGGGTGATGGCGGTGGCCCCCTGGCCGAAGGCCATCTGTACGTTGTCACCGGTGTACCAGGTGGTGTTGGGGAACCCGGTGGGGCTCAGCGCGTGCAGCTTGAGCCTCTCGGCCTGGCTGTCCACCCGGCCCTGGACCTCGCCGGGAAGGTCGATCCCGGTCAGCTCACCCAGGCTGTACTGGGCCGCCTGGTCCTGGATGGGGGTCTGCCCGTAGGTGGCCCGCTGGTCGTAGAAGAGGGCGCCCAGGTTGTAGAAGAAGTCGTCGCTGGACACGGTGAGGGCGCTGGAGATGTCGAGGGAACCGAGCGCGCCGTCGCCCTCGCTGTTGTGGAGATTGCACGAGGTGCTGTTGTACTGGCAGCCTGGCACCTTGAAGGTCCCCGAGTCGTCGTAGAACTCGTTCGGGGTCCACAGCCCGGAGTTGAGCGCGGCGGTGGCGGTGTTGAGCTTGAACGTTGACCCGGGCGTGTAGATGCCGGCGATGGCCCGGTTGATGAGGGGCTCGTTGTTGGCCGGGTCGGACAGGGCCGCGTACTGGGCGGTGGTGATCCCGCCCACCCAGATCGACGGGCTGTAGGTCGGGTAGGACGACATGGCGTACACGGCGCCGGTCTGGGGGCTCATCACGATCACCGCACCGCCGGTGGCCGCCGGGTAGCACCCGGTGTTGTTGTTGCACTGCGGATCGAGCCCCTTGCGGAGATTGAGGATCTGGGTGGCCAGGGCGTTGTCGGCCACCTGCTGGAGGTTGGTGTCGATGTTGGTGACGATGTTGTCGCCCGGCGTGGCCGGCGTCGTCTTCAGCGCGCCCACCACCTGGCCCTCCGGGTTCACCTCGAGCTGCTGCTGGCCCGGCCCGCCACGCAGCTCCGCCTCGTACTGGTACTCGAGGCCCGACTGGCCGAAGGCGTCCCCGGCCTGGTACCCCTCTGCCGTCCGCGTCTTGAGCTCGGCAGCGTTGATGGTCCCCACGTACCCCAGCGTCTGGGCTGCCGGATAACCGGTCTGAGCGGGGCCGGGCAGCTCCAGTTGGGGATAGTTGCGCTGGGTGGTCTGCACCGACGACACCCCGGGGAACTCGGACTGGTGCTCCCTGATGTAGAGGATGTCGGACAGCGGGGCGTCGGACAGGACCGGCACCGGCTTGTAGAGGCTGTACCGGGGGTCGGCGACGGTGGCGTCGAGCTGCGCCGTGGTCTGGCCGATCAGTGCCGCCAGCCGGCCGACCACCGCCGGATCCTGTTGGGCGGTCACCCGGGACAGGGTGATCTGCTGGGTGACCACGTTGTTCACCAGCGGGTTCCCGTACCGGTCGAGGACGAGCCCCCGGGTGGGGGCGACCGAGACCACGCGGATCTGGTTGGCGGTGACGGCCTGGGCGGCCGCCGGCGCCTGCAGCACCGTCAGCGTCCACAAGCGCAGCCCGAGTACGGCGAACAGGCCGACCACCACCAGGCCGGTGATGCGCAGTCGCAGGCCGGGCCGGGAATCGGTGGTATCCGGCGCGTCCAGCATCGCCTCCATCGAGAAGCGGCTCTGGCGCATCTTCGGCTGCTTGGCCTTCTTGCGGTTGGGACGGCGGTCGGACTCCGTGCGGACGAACCGCCGCGAGCCGCGGAACGGATGGCGAAGTGATCGGCTCACGGGAGACCAGTATCCCAAGCATCGGGCCCGGAGCGGACGCGCCCCCGGAACTGCCTCATCGCAACACGCCCGAGGCGACGGCCGACGTCGGCATGCCCTCGGTCGAGGCCTCGGGCAGCGCCCAGGACACCAACCGCAGAGCGGGAAGGGCGAGGACGGCGTTCACCACCGACACCAGTACCACGATGCGCAGCAGGTCCACGTGGAGCATCTGCGGTTGGCCCAGCACGGAACCGAGCATGGCGTAGGCCATCTCGTAGAGTGCGCTCCCACCCAGCGCGGCCACCGGCGGGAGCCACCATGCCGAACGGTCGAGGGCCAGCGCGGCCCCTCCCACCGCGAAGCCGATCAAGCTCCCCACCAGGGCGGAGAGGCCGAAGGGCGTGGGAAGGAAGAGGTCCGCCACGAGGCCGGCCCCGAAGCCCATGGTGGCGCCCCGACCGGGACCGCCGACCACGCCGGCCACGATCGGCAGCAGGATCATGATGTCCGGATGGACGCCTCCGACCCGGAGGTCGAGCATGAGGGTCTGCTGGACGACAACGAAGGCGAACACCACCAGAACGACGCGGGCAAGGTCGCGAGGGGTCATCGGACCGCCCGCTCCACTGCGGGGCGTCGGCGGTCGACGCCACCGCGGGTCATGCCGCCGGGCCCCACAGCACCACCGACACGTACCTGAGGTGGGCCAGATCGGCCAGGGGTTCCAGGACGACGGACTCCTGTGTCGCCGTGGCTCCGGTCCTGGCGGTGACCACCGAGGCCACCGGGATGCCTGGCGGGAAGAGGGCACCCTGGAGCCCACTGGTCGTGAACTGCTCGCCCTTGGTGAGCGGGGTGTTGTTCGGTACCAGGTCGGCGCTGAGCGGCTTGCCCGAGCCTTCGCCGGTCAGCACCGCCAGCGAGCCCGGGGCGGGGCCGTAGCGCACCCCGACCGAGGACTGGCCGTCGGTGATCAGCCGTACCGTCGCCGTGTCGTGGTTGGCCTGGACCACCATGCCCACCAGTCCGCCGGCCCCGACCACCGGCATGTTCAGCTGCACCCCGTCGGCCCGCCCCACGCTGATGTCGACGGTGGCGGCGAAGTCGCTGGTGTCGTAGTCGGTCACCTCGGCCGGCACCGTCTGCAGGTTGGACAGAAAGGGCAGGTTGAGCAGCGCGGTGAGCTGTTGCATGGACTGGTCGACGTCGGCCTGCGAGGCGATCTGCTGCTTGAGCTGGCCGATCTCGGCCTGGAGCTTCTGGTTCTGCTGGCGGACCGCTCCGTAGTGGACCGAACCGGCCAGGAAGCTCCCGATCGGCTCGACGATGTCGTTGACGCCGGACCGCACCGGGGCGAAAGCGTCGGCTGCCACCGACTTCACCCCCGAGGTGATGACGTGGAAGCTCCCCCGGGCGTCGAGGGTGATGATGGTGACCGCGACAAGGACCAGCAGCAGCAGGGTGGTGCGAGGGCGGCGGGACCGCCGCGGCATCGCCACAGGAGAGCTGCCCGCCGATCGGTCAGCGGGCCGACGAGGTGATGAGGACCTGCTTGAGGGCGTCGAACTCCTCGAGGCACTGCCCGCTGCCGATGGCGACGCAGTTCAGCGGATCGCGGGCCACCACGATCGGCATCCCGGTCTCCTGCATCAGGCGGCTGTCGAGACCGTGCAGCAGTGCGCCGCCACCGGTCAGGACGATGCCCTGCTCCATGATGTCGGCCGCCAGCTCCGGCGGGGTCCGGTCGAGGGTCACCTTGACGGCGTCCACGATGGCGGAGACCGGCTCGTCGATGGCCTTGCGGATCTCCTGGGTGGAGATGACCACCGTCTTCGGCAGCCCGGTGACCAGGTCGCGTCCGCGGATCTCCGCGTGGAGCTCCTCTTCGAGTTCGTAGGCGGAGCCCAGGGCGATCTTGATCTCCTCGGCAGTCCTCTCCCCGAGGGCCAGGCTGTACTCCTTCTTGACGAAGGAGACGATCGCCTCATCGAGCTCGTCGCCGCCGATACGGATCGACTGGCTGGTGACGATGCCGCCCAACGAGATGACTGCCACCTCGGTGGTACCACCGCCGATGTCCACCACCATGTTGCCGGTCGGCTCGTGCACGGGGAGCCCGGCGCCGATGGCCGCGGCCATGGGCTCCTCGATGATGTATGCCTTGCGGGCGCCGGCGTACTCGGCTGCCTCCATCACCGCACGCTGCTCGACCCCGGTGATCCCCGAGGGGACGCAGATGACCATGCGGGGCTTGGCGAAGCGGCGCTGGTGCACCCGGTGGATGAAGTAGCGCAGCATCTTCTCGCAGATCTCGAAGTCGGCGATGACTCCGTCCTTCAGAGGCCGGATCGCCTGGATGTGGCTCGGCGTGCGACCGATCATCCGCTTGGCCTCGGCCCCCACGGCGAGCGGCCGGCCATCCTTGACGTTGACGGCGACCACCGAGGGCTCGTTCAGGACGATACCCCGGCCGCGGACGTACACCAGGGTGTTGGCGGTGCCAAGGTCGACTGCCATGTCGCGGCCGAGAAGGGAAAAACCATTGTCGCGCATCAGAGATGCACTCCTCCGTCAGTAGTGGGTAGGGACTTCGCGAGTGCGTGTCACCACACCTGGGCTCCGCTGCACTCGTGCTTCGCTGCAAGCGGCATATGGCTCCTCAGGCTACGGGAATCGGCGGGTGCGCACAAGGCCGCCCCCCCGCCCGCTCGGCAGGGAGGGGGTCCGAGTGCAGCTCAGGGATGGTGCAGACCCCGAGAATGGCCCGTCCCGCCGGCAGCCGGCCCGGCCGTCTCCCCAGGGCATGGGCCCGTTCGGGCCAGACTCATCAGTGCAGGCCCGGGAAGAAGATCTCGATCTCCCGTGCCGCCGACTCCGTGGAGTCCGATCCGTGCACGAGGTTCTCACCCATCTCGAGGGCGAGATCACCCCGGATCGTGCCGGGCGCGGCGTCCACCGGGTTGGTGGCGCCCATCAGGTTGCGCACCACCTTGTAGGTCTCGTCAGGGCCTTCCACTACCATCACCAGCGCCGGCGACCGGGTGATGAACAGCACCAGCTCGCCGAAGAAGGGCTTGCCCTGGTGCTCTTCGTAGTGCCGGCCCGCCACCTCCTCGGTGATGGTCCGCAGCTCGGCGGCGACCAGGCGCAGGCCCTTCCGCTCGATCCGGCCGATGATCTCTCCGGCAAGGCCGCGTTCGACCGCATCGGGCTTGGCGATGACAAGTGTTCGTCCCACGAGCGGGGCAGGCTAGCCGACCACTCGCACCCTGTCAGACCCCGTGACCCGGGCGGTGGTCGACGCGATGGCCCCGACAACCACGCCGGGCCGACTCACACCGTGTCGTGGACCAACAGACGCCGCGCGTCCGCCACCACGTAGAGGGAACCGCACACGATGATGCGGTCGTCCGGCCCGGCCCGTTCGACCGCCAGGCGCACCGCCTCGGCGGGGGATCCGGACAAGGTGACCTCCATCCCCAGACTGGCAGCGGCTTCGGCCACCACTTCGGCCGGCAGGGCACGCGGGGAGGCCGGGGCGCAGACCACGATCGACCGGATCCCGGCGGTCAGCAGGGCGTCGAGCATCGCCGCCGGATCGCGGCCTGACAGCATGCCGACGACGGCCACTGCGTCGCCGTCGACGTTGAACTCCTCGACCAGCGAGCGGGCCAGGGCCACCATGCCGGCGGCATTGTGGGCGCCGTCCACCACCACCAGCGGATGGCGGCCGATCACCTCGAGGCGACCGGGCACCCGCACCCCTGCCAGGGCCTCGGCGACCACGTCCTCGTGCACCGGGGCACCGAAGAACGCCTCGACGGCAGCCAGGGCGCAGGACGCATTGTCCCCCTGATGGGCGCCGTGGAGTGGGAGCAGCAGCTCGCCGTAGGCGGCAACCGGGGTGCGGAGGTCGAGCAGGCGCCCACCTACCGCCAGTCGGTTGGCGGTGCAGCCGAACTCCTGACCCCGGAACCAGACCTCGGACGCCCCGACCCGGAGCGCTGCCTCCCGGAGCAGCGCTACCAGGGTGGGGTCGGACTCGCCGATGACCACCCTGCTGTCCGGCTTGAAGATCCCCGACTTGTCGCGGGCGATGTCCTCGAGCGTCGGGCCGAGCACCTCGGTGTGGTCGAAGCTGATGTTGGTCACGACGGCCACGTCCCCGTCGACCACGTTGGTGCAGTCCCACCGGCCGCCGAGGCCGACCTCCACGACAGCCACGTCGACGGCCTCGTCGGCGAACCAGGCGAGGGCCGCCGCCGTCAGCAGCTCGAACCGGGTGGGCCGGTCCCCCATCAGCTCCTCCAGCCGGGCCAGCGACTCGAGCACCTCGACGAAGGCGCCGTCGTCGATGGGCACCCCGTTCCGCGAGATCCGCTCGTTCACCCGGGCCAGATTGGGGCTGGTGTAGGTGCCGACCGACAACCCCTGACCGCCGAGCAGCGCCGTGACCATGGCCGCGGTGGAGCCCTTGCCATTGGTTCCGGTGATGTGCACGGACCGGTAGGCGGTCTGGGGATCTCCCAGCAGGTCCATCAGCTCGCGCATCCGGTCGAGGGTGGGGAGCGACCTGCGTGACGGCATGGCCGACTCGAAGTCGATGTGCGAGTCGAGCCAGTCGAGGGCGTCGGGAAGATCGTCGAAGTTCACGATTGCATCTGCAGGATCGGGCAGGCCGGGCCGGCCGTCGGCCCGCGGGCTCGTTCCGACGAGGGTCCTTAGGAGGCAGCTCTGCGGCTTCGGGCGGACTTGGCCGGAGGGCTGTTCAGCGGCACCAGGGTCGGATGCACCTTGTCGAGTACCACGGCACGGTCCACGACGCATTTGGAGATGTCGGTCCGGCTGGGCAGGTCGTACATGACCTCGAGGAGGACCTCCTCGAGGATTGCGCGCAGCCCCCTGGCCCCGGTCCCCCGCAGCAGCGCCTGTTCGGCCACCGCCTCGAGGGCGTCGTCGGTCAGCTCGAGTTCGACCTGGTCGAGTTCGAAGACCCTCTTGTACTGGCGGGTCAGTGCGTTCTTCGGCTCGACCAGGATGCGGATGAGCGCCTCCTTGTAGAGGTGGGAGACCGCCCCCACCACCGGCAGTCGGCCGATGAACTCGGGGATCAGCCCGAACTTCATCAGGTCTTCGGGGAGCACGTGGCGGAGCAGCTCGGAGTCGTCCCGCTCGGACGCCTTGCGCACTTCGGCGCGGAAGCCCATCCCCTTGCGGCCGATACGGTTCTCGATGATCGTGTCGACCCCGGCGAAGGCCCCGCCGCAGATGAACAGGATGTTGGTGGTGTCGATCTGGATGAACTCCTGGTGAGGGTGCTTGCGCCCACCCTGCGGGGGGACCGACGCGGTCGTGCCCTCGAGGATCTTCAACAGCGCCTGTTGCACCCCTTCGCCGGAGACGTCGCGGGTGATCGAGGGGTTCTCCGACTTTCGGGCGATCTTGTCGATCTCGTCGATGTAGATGATGCCGGTCTCGGCCCGCTTGACGTCGTAATCAGCGGCCTGGATCAACTTCAACAGGATGTTCTCGACGTCCTCGCCCACATAGCCGGCCTCGGTGAGCGCTGTGGCATCGGCGATGGCGAAGGGCACGTTGAGCATCCGGGCCAGCGTCTGGGCCAGGAGGGTCTTGCCGCAGCCCGTGGGGCCGAGGAGGAGGATGTTCGACTTGGCCAGCTCCACCTCGTTGTCGTTGGTGCCGTTGCTGCCCGCCTGGACCCGCTTGTAGTGGTTGTAGACGGCGACCGAGAGGATCTTCTTTGCGTACTCCTGCCCGATCACGTAGTCGTTGAGGAACTCGTAGATCTCCTTCGGCTTCGGCAGCTCTTCGAAGGTGAGTTCCGTGGTGTCGGCCAACTCCTCGGCGATGATGTCGTTGCACAGCTCGATGCACTCATCGCAGATGTACACGCCGGGCCCGGCGATCAGCTTCTTCACCTGCTTCTGCGACTTGCCGCAGAAGCTGCACTTCACAAGATCGCCCCCGTCTCCGAACTTCGCCACGTCGGTTCCTCTTGTCCTTCTGTCAGTGGTCCCTGTTGCTCATACGTACGTGCTGCTCGCTACGACCCTGCTGCCCGATGTGGCGTCACCCGCCGCATCGCTCGCTGCCCTGCACCTCCGTCCGGGGCGACCCATGCCCCCGGCACGTCTCCCGACTCCTCAACCCTAGCGGCTGGGCCGGCTCCGACGGGCCTCCGTGCACCGGACTAGGCCGCCCCGACCGCCTCGATGCCGACGGCGTCCCTGGCCGAGATCACTTCGTCGATCAATCCGTAGGCCACCGCTTCTTCCGCCGTCATGATGAAGTCGCGGTCTGTGTCCTTGGAAACGCGCTCGACCGTCTGGCCGGTGTCGCCGGCCAGCATCCCGTTGAGGAGGTCGCGCATCCGCAGGATCTCCTTGGCCTGGAGCTCGATGTCGCTGGCCTGGCCCTCCACGCCACCGAACGGCTGGTGCAACAGGATGCGGGCATGGGGCAGGGCGAAGCGCTTTCCCCTGGTGCCCGCTCCGAGGAGGACCGCAGCAGCCGAGGCCGCCTGTCCGAAGCAGAAGGTGGACATGTCCGGCTTGATGTACTTCATCGTGTCGTAGATGGCGAACAGCGCCGTGATGTCGCCGCCGGGCGAATTGATGTAGAGGTGGATGTCCTTGTCCGCCTCTTCCGACTCCAGGAAGAGGAGCTGGGCGCAGACCAGGTTGGCCACCGTGTCGTTGATCGGTGTGCCGAGGAAGATGATCCGCTCCCGCAGGAGGCGCGAGTACAGGTCGTAGTTGCGCTCTCCCCTGCTGGTGGACTCGACCACCCACGGCACACTGTACGCCTGTGCATCCATCGGCCTGGTTGCCTCTGTGAAGCTCATTCCGAGTCCTCCTCGCCCTGGTTCACCTTCAGGTCGTCCCGCGACACGGGCCTCCCCTCCTCATCGACCAGATCGACATTGTCGATCAGCCAGCGCATGGCTTTGGCCTTGCGCCGGTCCGAGCGTACCGCCGCAAGCCGGCCGGCCCGGTCCAGTTGCTCCCGAACCTGGTCGACGTCCATCTCCAGACGCTCGCCCATGGCGGCCAGCTCGTCGTCGAGCTCTTCGTCGGTCAGCTCGATGGACTCCTCCTCAGCGAGGGCACGGAGCGCCAGGTCGGCCTTGACGCTCTGGAGGGCGCCTGTCCGCAGCTCCTCGAGGAACTCCTCCTCGCTGCGACCGGTGGCGCCGAGGAATTGGCCCAGGTTCATCCCCTGGCCCTCGAGGCGGTGGTTCAGGTCGTGGACCCTCTCGCGCTGCTCCTCGACGACGAGCTGCTCGGGGATCTCCTCGGTCACCAGTTCGACCAACGCCTCGACGGTCTTCTGCTGGAGGGCCAGCTGCGCCTGGACGATGCGGCGCTGCCGGAGGCGCTCCGCGATGTCGGCAGTCAGCTCCTCGACCGTGTCGAACTCCGAGGCCTCGGCGGCCCACTCGTCGTCGAGTTCGGGAAGGTCCAGCTCCTTCACGTCCTTGACCAGTACACGGAACGAGACCGTGTGGCCGAGCGGTTCGATGGTCGAGTCGAACTCGAAGATGTCGCCGACCTTCGCTCCCCGCAGCTGGTCGTCGAGCTCGGGCACCACACCGCCGCTCCCCACCTCGTAGAGCAGGTCCTCGGCATCGAGGTCACGGTCGTCAGCGGCCCCCTCCGGTCCCTCGCGGGTGCCGTGGATGTCGATGGTGACCTGGTCGCCGTCGCGGGCCGGCCGCGTCACTTCCACCAACTCGCCCGAGGTGGCCCGTAGGCGATCGATCTGGGCGGTGACCTCCTCGTCGGGGACGTCCAGGCCCGGGAGGCTCACCACCAGCCCCCCGTATCCGGGGATGGCCACTGTCGGCCGCACCATCACGACGGCATCGAACGACACGGCCCCCGATTCGTCACCGGAGGTGATGTCGATCTCCGGCTGGTCGATGGGGTCGAGTTCGGCGTCGGTCACCGCCCGGGCGTAGAAATCGGGGAGCGCCTCACGGATCGCCTCGACCCGCAGGGCCGCCGGCCCTCCCATCCGGGCCTCGAGGACCCGGCGGGGCACCTTCCCGGGGCGGAAACCGGGCACCCGCACCTCACGGGACAACCGCCTCATGACCCCGTCGAGGGCCTCGTCCATCTCCGTTTCGTCGATCTCGACTGACAGGCGGACCTTGTTGCCCTCCTCGGGCGCTGCTGTGGCACGCATACGAATAGGTGAGTGTACTGGCACCCGGGCTCACCTCTTTCTTTCCGCCCCGTCGGGTGCCTGCGGGCCGGCGGCTCCGGGGTGAGTCCCGGGAGGTATCAGGAGAGACCGATCCCCACCTCAGATCATGAAGGCCATGGACGCCAGCACCTTGTGACCGATGGCCACGTCCCCGTCGACCCGGACCTGACCGGACGCCAGTACCCGGGCCGGCTCCACCCGGCCCAACCCGAGGCGCCAGAACGTCTCCTGGTCCATGGTCAGCACCACCGAAGGAGCGAGAGTGGACGGCGTCCCCCGTGGCGAGGCGCGACCGGCGTCCATCACAATCAGGATCTGGCGTCCCATGACCCCGGTGACGCTGAACAGCACCGAGCTGCCGTCCTGCGGGGCCACGCGCTTGCCCACCACATAGACCATGGCCTTCTCGCACCGATCGAGGACGACTGCCTCGCCGACGCCGTTGCGCCCGCCGGGCCGGCCGACCGAACGCCTGGCGTCCTGTTCGTGGGCCCAGCTGTCGAGAATGCGGGTCTGCATGAACTCGCGGTACGGAACCTCACCGATCGGGCTCCAGCCGACCACGTCGAATTCGTCTGCCGGCTTGGCCCGCAGTGCGGTGAGTCGCCGTTGGGTGACGTCGACGAACTCGGCCAGCACCTCGCTCCCGGACACCCGCCGCCTGGCCTCCACCCACGCCTCGTTCATCTCGCCGAACGAGTTGGCGACATGGGCCGGAACGTCGGTCAGCGGAGGGGGTGGCGTGTCACCGAGCAGCAGGCGCTCGACGCCGACGAGATGCGAGAACTGATCCTTTACCGTCCACCCGGGGCAGTCGGTGGCGAGCTCCCACTGCCTGGCGCCGATTGCCCGCCCCACGTCGACCATGGACGTCCACACCTGGGCCAGGTGGCCGACCACTGGTTCGCGATTTGACGGACCGCTCATTCGTCCCCTTCCACCCATCGAGCCGACCTGTCTCAGGCCGGCAGGTTGGCCTCGATGGCGTCGATCACCTCGGGTGCCTCGGGGTCCACCAGCGGCCTGAACCGGCGCACGATCTCACCGGTCGGGGAGACGAGGAACTTCTCGAAGTTCCACTGGATGTCGCCGGCTTCGCCGTCTGTGTCGGGGAACGACACCAGCTCGTCGTAGACCGGGTGGCGGCCCTCGCCATTGACCTCGATCTTCTCGAACAGGGGGAAGGTGACGCCATAAGTGGCGGAACAGAACGAGGCGATCTCCTCGGAGGTGCCCGGCTCCTGGCCTCCGAACTGGTCGCAGGGGAACCCCAGCACGGTGAACCCCCTGTCGCCGTAGGTCTCCTGCAGGCGCTCCAGTCCTTCATACTGAGGGGTGAGGCCGCATTTGGAGGCCACGTTGACCAACAGCAGCGCCCGGCCGCGATAGTCGCCGACCGAGGCGGGTGTGCCGTCGAGGGAGTGCAGCGTGGGGTCGAAGATACTCATGGCGTGCAGTGTAGGTGGCCCGGACGGAGGCCCACCTGACCGGGGCACGGTACGTCGGGCTCGGCCGGAGCCGGCCAGGTCGACCGGATCCCGGGGGCCACTCCCACCGTTCCGGCCCGGGGGCCCGATCGCCCCGCGCGGTAAAGAATCGGTGTCCGCCGGTCGAAGAGAGAAGTGACCATACTGTCGATTGCGGGTCGGCCCGGGTGCCGAGGGGTTGGATGACTAGCCACGTCGAGGTTGAACAGCCGAACCAGACCGAGCAGACCGGAGGGCCCCGGGACGTCTCCGGAGGGGTCGTCCACGTCCTGATCAACCTGGTCCGCACGGGGGCGGGCGACGCCGGGGTGGCCCAAGCACTCGCTCTCGCCGGGGAGCAGCGTTCCTTCTCCGCCCTCGGGGACCTGGCCTGCTGGAGCTCGCTCGCCGAGACCGTGGCGCTGTTCAACGCGGTGGCGCTGGTGACCGGCAACGATGCCATCGGGCTCCACGTGGGCCAGGAACTCCTGCACGCCCCCGACGGGACCGACTTCGTCGATCGCCTGCGGGCCCTTGGCTCACCGGAGGCCGCCCTCAAACAGGTGACGCCACTACTGGACCACTTCGAGACGACCTCGGAGGCGGTGGCCCTGGAGGTTGCCGCCGATCACGCGCTGATCCAGGTGTCTCCCCTGCACTCGGACAGCCGGCACGCCCACCTGTGCGAGATGACCAGGGGACTGCTCTCCGAGATCCCCGGGCTCTACGGATTGGAACCGGCGCTGATCACCGAGCACGAATGCAGTGCCAGGGGTGGCCGGTACTGCCTGTACGCCCTGAGTTGGGACGACGGAGGGACCGGACCCGGCCCGGATGCCGGGGCGGAGTCTCCGCTTGATGACCGGGACGAGACCCACGAGGACGACGCTGCCGGCCGGGGGCCGGGGGACCGCCCGACGTGGGCACCCGTGGACGTCGTCGAGCGCCTCGAGGCGGAAGCCGTCGCCGAGCGGACGGCGGCCGAGCACACCGTCGCCCGGCTGAACTCCGAGGTCGACCAGATGGGCACCCTGTTGGAAGGGGCGTTCTCCACGAACCTCGAACTGCTCGACGACGACGCCGACTCACTGCTCTCCCAGATCGCCGCCCGGGCCGACGCGGTGGTTGCCGCCCCCAACTACCTGCTGATGATCAGGGTCGGTCCCGGCGCACCCATCCAACTCCACCACCGTGGGCTCGAACCCGACGAGGCCCAGTTGCTCGCGGCAGAGCTGTGGAGGGAGCACCCCGACGATGCCGGCGGGAGGCGTCTCATCGTCGACATCGCCTCACCAGGGCGCCGGTACGGCCGACTGGCCGAGTTCCTCCCGCCAGGCGCCACCCGCTCCCCGTCAGAGGAGCGGGTGCTGCACCTCTATGCCAAGTACGCCGCCAATGCACTGGACATCTTCGGTGAGGTCACCAACGCCAGGCGCAGCGATGCCACGGCACGGACGCTGCTTTCGTTCTCCGAGGCCCTTTCCCAGGTGACACACCTGGCCGAGTCGGTGCAGCTGTTGGCGGACACCGTGCCGTCGGTGACGGGCTGCGACCAGTGCACCGTCTACCTGTGGGACGGCGAGTACGGGCAGATGGTCCCGCGGGCCCGTACCGCGGGCCTGGAGGATCCCCATGCCCACCTGGGCCCCGTCGTTCCCGTCACCGGATCCGGGCGACCCGCCACCAGGCGGTCGACCACGCCGGGAGGGCATGAAGAACGCCCTGTCGGCGCAGTACACGAGCCGCCCGAGTCCGGGGTCGTCACCATCCGCATCGACACCCTCGAAATCGAGCGGTTGTTCGTTCACCATGAGGTCATCGTCCTCGACGCGTCGACCGAAGATCCCTCCCTGAGGGAGCTGCTCCATCGCTCCCGCACCACCTCATCGGTGGTGGCCCCGCTCTTCGCCGCCGGCGAGTTCCTCGGAGTGATCGCTGCCAACTTCGGTTCGGTCGGCTCGACTGGGTCCGTCCACGACCCTGACCTCCACGAGCGGCTGGGCGGCCTGGCCGACCTGGCTGCCACTGCCCTCCAGAACCTCGAGCTGCTCGAGCGGGTCTCCCACATGGCGTGGCACGATGCCCTGACCGGACTGCCCAATCGCCGCCTGTTCGAGGATCGGGTCGAGCAGGAACTGGTCCGGTCCCGACGGGTCGGCGAGCCGGTCTGCATGTTCTTCGTCGACCTCGACCACTTCAAGGAGGTGAACGACACGCTGGGCCACGGGGCCGGGGACGACCTGATCCGACAGGTGGGCGAGCGCCTGGTGGACACCGTGCGCAGCCAAGACACGGTGGCGCGGGTGGGGGGTGACGAGTTCGCCATCCTCCTGCCCGGACTGGCAGACCAGCTGGCCATCGACCAGCTCGCCCAGCGCACCCTCGATGCGATCGGCGCCCCGTTCATCGTGTTCGACGAGCAGGTCGAGAACACTGCGTCCATCGGCATCGCCATCGCCCCCGAGCACGGCGACTGCTACGACGACCTCCTCAATCGGGCCGACGCGGCCATGTACCGCGCCAAGGCCCTGGGCCGGAACACCTTCCAGATGTACATGGCCGAACCCTGGCCGGCCGCGACCGACCGGACGGCGTTCGACGACCGCACGCTGCTTGCCGAGCTGTCCCGTGCGCTCGAGCGCGACGAGTTCTTCATCCTCTACCAGCCCTACATCGACCTCCACTCCGCCCAGGTGGTCGGAGTCGAGGCCCTCGTCCGATGGAACCACCCGACCATCGGGGTGCTGGAGCCGTCCTCGTTCATCTCTCTGGCCGAAAAGAGCGACATCATCGTCGCCCTGGACAGATGGGTGCTCGACCAGACCTGCCGACAAGCCCGGGCCTGGCTCGACCGCGGGCTGGATCCGCTGCGGCTCTCGGTGAACCTCGCCTCCCGCGACCTCTCGCATCCGGACTTCTTCGACTGCGTCGAGCGCACCCTCGAGATGACACGCATCGATCCCGCGTCACTCGAGCTCGAGATCACCGAGCGGGTGGTCCTCGACAAGTCGGGACCGGCCAAGGCGAACATCGAGCGGCTGCGGCAGCTCGGGGTGAAGTTCACCATCGACGATTTCGGAAGCGGGAACTCCTCGCTAAGCCGTATCGGCACCTTTCCGGTCAACACACTCAAGATCGACCGGACTTTCGTGCAGGTACTCGGCCCCGACGACGAGAACAACGCGTTGGTGGCCGCGATCATCTCGATGGCCGACCGGCTTGGACTGGCCTGTGTGGCCGTGGGCGTCGAAACCTCGCTCCAGAACCAGGTCCTCCTCCAGCGCGGCTGCACCACCGCCCAGGGGTACTTCTTCAGCCCGCCGCTCCCACCCGAGGACATCGAACAGGTGATGGCCACCATCGCCTCGACCGATGGACCGACGGACCGACCCCCGGCGTCCGACGACCACCGGCCGGCATGACGCCGGCGGGCGCCTCCGGGGAAGCGCTCCACTGCCGACTGCAGCTGGCAGTGGAGCGTCCCATCCCCCCGTTCGTCAGCCCAGACCGGTACCTTCGAGCCATCCGATCAACGGATGGAACCGTTCGAAGCACGAGGAGGAACCATGGCGTCGTACGAGGGATACTGCGTGAAGTGTCGTGAGAAACGGCAGTTCGAAGGCGAAGAGGTCGAGATGGCCAACGGCCGGCGGTCCGCCAAGGGCAAGTGCCCGACGTGCGGCACCGGGATGAACAGGATCCTCGGCAAGAAGGCCTGAACACCCAGGGACAGGGCTACGACCCCGTCCCGCCCCGGGCTCCGGGGCGGCGATCCGCCGGTAGGGACAGACCGTCGATGACGGCGCCCTCCCTGAGCCCCCATTCGCTGACCACCAGGCCCTGCAGGCCCAGGTGCTCCACCAGTGTGGAGAGCACCACTGCGCCGATGGGAAGCAGCGGTGCCCGGCGGGCCTGGATGCCGGGCAGGGCCAGGCGGCCTCCGAGATCGAGGGCGGCCAGCCGCTCGGCCAGTTCGTCGAGCTGCCCTGCAGGCAGCTCGACCTGGTTGACCTGGAGCGATGACGCGGAAGCGGGTGGTGGTCGGTGCAGGCCCATGGCCAACCGGGCCAGGGCGCGTACGGTCCCCCCGCTGGCGATCACCCGCCCGGTTGCCGAAGGATGGCGGCGGAGCATCTCGAGGATGGGCTCGGCCCGGGACGTCGTCGCCTCCCTGATGGCCAGGCGGTCATCGGGGGTCAGCACTTCGCCGGTCTCCATCTCCCCTTGGATCCGGGCCGTCCCGAGGGCGACGCTGGCGACCGCACACACCTGGTCGACGGTCCCGATGCCCGCCTCGAGGCTCCCGCCTCCGAGGTCGAGCCCCAGCACCGGGTCGTGGCCCACCCACACCCCGGCGCGCTGCCCCAAGAAGCACAGGCGCGCCTCCTCCTCGCCACTCAGCAACGTGACCTGGTGACCCAGTACCCGCTCGAGCCGGTCGAGCAGCCCACCTCCGTTGCCGGCGTCCCTCAGTGCGGCCGTGGCCATCGCCACCACCACGTCGGCTCCGGCGTCGTCGGCCGCCACCCGTAACCTGCGGACCGTCCGTACCGCTGCCGCCGCCCGGTCGGCGGGGACGTCCCCCGTCCGCGCCACCTCGGTGCCCAGGTGGAGGAACGAACGCCTGCGCAGCACCGGATCCAGCCGACCGTCGCGGGACGCGTCCACCACCATCAGGTGGAACGAATTGCTGCCCAGGTCGAACACGGCTACTCGCACGGTGGGCATCGGCGTGACGCTATCCCGTACGGCGGGGTCGGGGGAACGCCGCCTGTCCGGTGGCCTACGCTGTGATCCGGCGGCGCGGGATGGCGTCGCAACGGGAAGTAGCGCAGCTTGGCAGCGCGCCTGCTTTGGGACTAGCCAGACGTGAGCGCTGTGCTGACCTGCGGCTGTGCAGGTCGGATGCAAGCGATCCTCGTGGTGTTATCCGCTCAACTTTCACCGCTGTCGCCCTGAACATTCCCCCACGATCCCCCTTGCGCCTCGCAAACGGTCAGGGTGGGGGTCAGGTGCGGGCGTCCTCAGCCGCAGCGAAGTCTGCCTCGACGCTCTCGTTGTCCTCGACCAGATCCATCAACTCGCGGAGCGTCGTCACCGGCAGGGCGTCCCGGGGCCAAGACTCCGTGTAGCCGTCGAACTTTCCGCCATCGGTGCTCCCATCCGGTTGGATTCCCCGGTCATGGAGCGCCTTGAGGATGGATGTCTCCCAGGCCTTCGCCAGGTTGCCATCCATCGGACCTCTCAGGTCCAGTAGGTTCCACCCGCCCTTCTCGTGCTGGGACAGTCGCGACTTCGGATCGTTTGTTATGCCAATCTGAGTTAGCCCCCAAGAGGGATGATCCAACAGATAGAGCCAGCCCCTCGCCGACGAATCAAAGCCATGCTTGGCACAACGTGGGCAGCCGTTTCCCGCTAAGCGATTGTTACCGGGGGCTTGCCACTCGTGATCCGGTCCTTCCGGGCACTTCCACCAGAGTCTCGTGTGGGTTCCCGCGACCACATCGGCGGGAGTCAGGTCGCCGTTCTTCGTCGGGTGGAACTGGGCGGCAAGCTCCGGGAAGTTGGCCAGGCTGTTGGTCACCGACACCTGGAATCCTGCGCAGAAGGGGCAGCCGCTTCTGTAAACACGCCTGTTCCCGGTGGTTTGCCACTCGTGGTCCGGTCCCTTCGGGCACTTCCACCAGAGCTTCTTCACGGTTCCCGCCACCACATCACTGGGGTTCAGGTCGCCGTTCTTCGTCGGGTGGAACTGGGCGGCAAGCTCCGGGAAGTTCGCCAGAGTGTTGGTCACCGACACCTGATAGCCAGCGCAGTAGGGGCAGCCGCGTCTACGGCCTACTCGGCCATTGCCGGTGGCTACCCACTCGTGGTCCGGTCCTTCCGGGCACTTCCACCAGAGCCTCGTGTGGGTTCCGGCCGTTACATGTGCGGGTGTCAGGTCGCCGTTCTTCGTCGGGTGGAACTGGGCGGCAAGCTCCGGGAAGTTCGCCAGACTGTTGGTCACCGACACCTGATAGCCAGCGCAGTAGGGGCAGCCCCATCCACTCATACGGCCGCTCCCAGGCGCCTCCCACTCGTGGTCCGGACCCTGCGGGCACTTCCACCAGAGCCTCCTGTTTGTTCCCGCCACCACATCGGCGGGGGTCAGGTCGCCGTTCTTCGTCGGGTGAAACTGTGCCGCTAGCTCCGGGAAGTTCGCCAGGCTGTTGGTCACCGACACCTGGAATCCTGCGCAGAAGGGGCAGCCGCTTCCACTAACACGGTTGCCTCCGGTGGCCTCCCACTCGTGGTCCGGTCCCTCGGGGCACTTCCACCAGAGCCTCCTGTTTGTTCCCGCCACCACATCGGCGGGGGTCAGGTCGCCGTTCTTCGTCGGGTGAAACTGTGCCGCTAGCTCTGGGTAGTTGGCCAGGCTGTTGGTCACCGACACCTGTCTGCCCGCGCAAGCGGGGCAGCCGCTTCCATTAATGCGGTTGTTCCCGGGGGCTTGCCACTCGTGATCCGGTCCTTTCGGGCACTTCCACCAGAGTCTCGTGTGTGTTCCCGCGACCACATCGGCGGGGGTCAGGTCGCCGTTCTTCGTCGGGTGCCACTGAGCCGCCAAGTCAGGGTGGGTGACCGCAAGGTTGTGAGTCTCAGACGCCCTGGCACCGCCCATGAAGTGATGTTACCGAGGGGAGCAGTCGCGATTCCTCACCCCAATCCCAGGTTTACGGAATGCGTAGCGAGAGATGGAGCGCCAGGGCTTCGTCCACCTGATCCATGACCGCCGTTGGAAGAGTGTTGATCAAGTTCCCAAGGCGTTCCTTGGCCACTGTCAGAAGTTGGCCGCAGTAGATAGTCCCACCTTGCTGGTCTAGAAGGTCAGGAGGAAGAGACACATTCTGCGGGTACTGCCTCCGAGGGATGGTGTGAGTGATCGCCACGACCGTCACCACCGATCCAAACTCATTGCCTACATCGTTAGACACGACCAGAGCCGGACGCTCGCCTGCCTGTTCGGAGCCTCGCGTGGGCGAGAAGTCCACCGAATACACTTCGCCGCGACGAGGAGGAATGGGCACCGACGCAGGGTACCGCACCCCTATTTCAGTAGGGGTTGTCCATCGACTGGATTGCGGCCGGGGCGGCGAACTCGGCGATGGCGAGTGATGCCGCTGCCTGCTCCTCGTAACCTTGACGCAGGAGAATGACCTTCCACATTGGCATCCCGGGAGGGGCCTTGCGCACTGGCACGGTCATAGTCGTCCCTGCGAAGCTCGCCCGAAGATAGGCGCTGGTCACTCGCGCAGAAGTTGCCTCGTTGATCCCGGAAGGGGAATAACCGTCGGGATTCGTCGCCACTAGTTCGGTGACTGTCATTGTGGCTCCTTTCCGGCATTCGGCCCAGGTCGCTCATTAGCCGCCATGGCTTTCATGGCATCTTCTCGCAGGCTGACATTCGTTGCCAACGCCCTCAACATGTCATCGACGACTGTAGGCGGAACCTTGATGCGCGCCACCACTCGGGCAGGAACATTGACCACCGATTCGCCAACCTGAGACTGCGGCAGTCCAGTGACCATGAAATCCAGCGTGAACTCGTGCAGGGTGTGCCAAACGCCTATGAAGTTGGCGTAGATGTTCGGCAGGTCGTCCGGCACTTCGATTTGGAAGTTCGTGGTCGGTTCCTCAGGCATGACTGAACCATCGTTACACAGGTCAGCCTCACCAGGCTTGTCAGCGAGGGCCACATCCCCCAGCCTGAACGGTTGCGGCCACGCCAGCCGGGCTGTCAGGCGGTCGCGGCGAGTACGTCCAGAGAAACTGAGCCGATGACAGCCCTGACCGTAGAAGCGTGCCACCTTCCGCCTCGGGCGGTAGGTATTGCCTCGGCATTCAGATCGTCGGCGACAGCTCGCAGGGAACGGCCAGCTGCCCTCTCGGCGGCGATGCGGAGGCGCACGCCCTCGGCCAGCTCGACTGGGCGACCGAGACGGACACCACGGGCCTTCATGGCCTGCATGGCCTCGGAAGTCCGCTGGCCGATGATCCGGCGCTCCCACTGAGCTACGGAGCCGTAGATGTTGGCCATCAACTCGCCGGTCGGGGTGCTGGTGTCTACGTCTACGTCAAGGGCCACAAGCGACCAGCCGCCCCGCTTGGCCCGCTCAACCAGGGTGGCGAAATCCCGCACCGACCGGGACAGCCGGTCAAGTTTGGCGACGGCCAGCACGTCAGCCTCGCCCCGGTCGAGGCGGTCGAGGGCGTCGGTCAGGGCCGGGCGGTGGATGTTGCTACCCGAGCGGCCCTCGTCGGTGTGGCTGCCCACCAGCTCCCAGCCACGGGCGTCGATGGCCTTGCCGATGGTGGCGGCCTGGGCCTCCAGTCCGTTGCCGGTGTCGGCCTGCTTGTCAGTGCTGACTCGGTGATAGGCGATCACTCTCATGTGCCTAGTGTACATAAAAGGTTCCCATCTTGTACAGGATGGGCAGGGGTGGGCGTGCCCGCGGGCGCTCAGCGGCGTCGGGGGTGATCGTGCTCTGAGCTTGTGGGCAACGGTGGGCGCTCAGGTGGGCATGCCCGCGGGCGGCGGGTCAGGTGCCCAGTGGGCAGGTGTGGGCGTCTGGGCGATCTACTTCACTTTGCCGAGAATCCGCACCGCAGTTGTGTTGTAGTAGGCGAGTTGCCAGTTCCCGGATGAGTCTCCGTAAGCCATCAGACGACTTTGTATCTCGCCTGACGGTCCCGCGGTGTCGAACCAGTTGAGGTCTGCTCCTGGAGTAGGAGTGGATAGGACCAGCCAGTAGGTGGTCGAAGGCGAGAGGACGGGGCGGTCAACTGATCTGAACGAGTAGTTCTGTCCGTTCCAGTCTGTCGTGATCCTCGGTATCGAGATTTGGTCCAGCACCTGGCTGGCGTTGGGCTGACCACCTTGGTCGGGCACTAGGAGAAATACGGCAGTGTCGTTGGCTGCGCCGAATCTCCCCGAGAGCGGAGCCAGGTATTTGGTTACCTTGATCGAACTGCCGGGGGGAGTGACGAAAGACAGCGCTACAGAGGCATTTCCGCCTACTGATCCGACCGTCTGTGACCCTCCAGTGATGTAGTAGTTGTACCAGTTGACGCCGTTGTTGGTGAAGTAGTTGTCGTAGACCGTGGCGACTCTGGACGGACTCTGCGCCGCCCTAGCGGGGCCAGACAGTGATCCGAGAGCCAGGACGCTGGCCGCGACGGCAACCCCAACTAGCAGGATTACGGCTCGCAGGCGCTTTGGGTTTCTCATTGGGGGGTCCTTTTCCTTGGGCGGCCCACTCCAGCAGCGAGCCGGAGATGCGCCCGCCCCCTCTCCACCGGCACCTCCTGCATGAGCAACGGTACGCCGGTACCTGGACCGTCAACAGGGCCAAAGGGCACAACCCGGCGCTGTCATCCCTGCTGTCATCCGACCTCCGTTGTCGCCCCGTCATCCCTGGTGTCATCCGGTCGGTCGGGGGGCCAAAAGCAACCGCCCTACTTGCAACCCAATCGGCGAATCCGCTAATGCTCCTCGGTCCTCGGGTCGATAGCGAGATGAAGGGAACCGCGGCAGGGGCGAAAGCGGAGCGAAGAAGATGAGCGACACATTGCAGGGACCTGGGTGGTGGCAGGCGTCCGACGGCAATTGGTACGCCCCCGAACTGCATCCCGACTACTCGCCTCCCAAAGCGCCCAGTCCTCCGCAACCACCAGAAGTGCCCAATCTTCCTCACGCCACAGCGCCCGCAGCGCCCGGAGCGCAGGGGGCCAATACACCGCCGATACCAGGGTGGTGGCAGTCAGGCGATGGTGGTTGGCATCCGCCACAGCCACCGTCTCCCCAGCCTCAGCCGCAGCCAACGTATTCACAGCAACCCACTCAGGCTTTCTCTCCCAGTCAGGAGAAGAAGTCGCGAACAGGCCTAACGGTCGCTCTCGTCGCGGTACTGGCGCTCTTGGTCGTTGGGGTGATTGCGGCCATCGCAGTCTCGAAGAAAAGCGGGCCATCGACGACGCCAACCTCAGCTCCTGCGGCAGCAAACACGTCCCCAACTTCGGCTTCCGCCCAGGCTGCTGCGCAAGCTTTTCTTGTGGCATTCAACAACCTCAACACTGCATCAAACGCTGATTCGGCACAACTCAACGCGAACATGCAGAGCGCGAATCCGGAACCAGTGGCTGCAACTGCCACTATCAACAGTTGGATCGCTAGCAGCCAGACATTCGATAGAGCGATGGGCTCCATTCAATTCCCCAGCGCCCTTCAATCCGACGTTCAACAAGTGATGTCGGCGAGTGCTGCCTTTCAGTCGGGCCTGCAACAACTCGGTGCCAACACGGACAACATCAGCAACTACAACTCGGCATTGTCCTCGCTGACCCCATTGAAGGCGAACTTAGTCGCAGCCACCAGTGTGTTGGGCGAGGCACTTGGATTGACAAAAGCCACCACGTCTCCGTAGGTGAGGCTCCCAATCGAGGCCTCCTCGGCGCCAATGGCGGGGGAGCCAAAAACAATAACCCCTGACGCAACCGAATCGGGCCGTTTTCAATCGCCGCCGTGTGAACCAAAATCGGCGTTTTGGCAACCCCCTTTGGCAGAACCGCATCGCCGCCGATCTGGCGGCTCAGGCGGGGTCAGTCACCACCGCGTCTGTGTCTACCGGAATCAGGCGATCCCGGCCCGGCGCTCGACCAGCTCGGCGGCCTCAGTGAGCAAGGCGCACAGGTGGGCGTCCCGTGGGTTCGTGGCGGGCAGCGCGGCCAAGATGGCCCGGACCTGCTCGGCCACGTCGAGGGCCTCGGTCGCGGTCAGGCTGGCGAGGGGTCGGCCAGTGGCGGCCTCCACCACGGCGGCGAGGTCGTCGGGGTCCGGGGCGGTCATCGTCCACACGTCGGGCAGTGGGCCGAGGCGGCGGCCAGGAGGTCGAGCAGGTGAGCCGCGGCGGCGTCCTGGTCAGCCCGTAGACGGTCGAGCAGGCCGGTGTCGGGCGGCGGCAACAGGGCGGCGAGGTCGAGTGGTGGCCGCTCGGGCGGGGCGAATCGTTCGGGACATAGGCAAACCACACAGTGTTCCCGGTCGGACGGGTCAGTGGTCATGGCAGTGGTGTCCTCCACGTAGTTGTCCGTCATGTCGTCGCCACCGGGGTCGGGCGGTCGGCCAGGTCGGCGGTCAGCTCGCGGCGCATCTGCTCACGATCATCGCGTTGTCGTGCCGCATCGGCGTCCCGGAACTCCTGTAACGTCGCCCACACTTCGGGGCCCGTGGGCATGATCCTGCTACCGGCCGGGATAGCATCGAGGTCGGATCGACTCTCGGCCGGTGGGCTCAACACCCGGACCACGGCTAGGGCGTCGGTCAGCGATGCGTCGTCATCCAGACGGGACTCGACTACGGACAGGGCACGGCCCCGGATGCGGCGAGCGCGGTCGGCCTGCTCGGTCACCAGGACTGCCCGGTACTCGGCCAGAGCGTCCCGGAAGGTCGGATCGTGGTTGAACCATCGGTTGACGGCCTCCCGACTGACACCGGCCAGGACTGCCGCCTCAGTCTGTGACGACCCGGTGGCGAGGGCTTCTACGGCGGCCTGTTTCGCCGGGGTCAACTCGGCCACGGCATCGAGGACCGGCGCGTCGGTGTCATCGAGCGGGTTCACGGCTAGCTCCCTCGGCGTGATCGGTCGTGATCCAGTGTGACACTGTGCGCGGGTGGCGGCTGCTGGGATCGAGGGTCAGGGGTCATCATAGGTGCCGCCGGGTCCGCGTCCGGTGTGCGCGCACTCGACACGTCGTCGAGCAGCTCAGGGCGTCGGCCCAGGCGTCGGGGTCGAGCGGCTGGCCGCATACCTGGCACGTCCGAGGGCGTGGCCGTAGGTCATCCCAGAGAGCGAGCTGGGGATCGTCGGCGGTCGAGGTCTCCCCCGCCCCCGCGGGGGGGTCAGCCACCACGGCCACCAGCTACGGCGAGAGCGGCGTATACAGGCCTCTCGTCGGTCGATGGTGGCACCGTCGTGGCTTCCCAACAGAGTCCGAGGTCGAACGCCCTAACCATCGGACGGTCGGGCACTGGGTCTGACGGTCGCCATGCCCGGCGCTAGTCGAACTCGAGACTCAGCCCACTCTCCCAATCCACGGTTGGCCAATCGCCCGCGGCGTCGTTCGCTGCCACAACTGCGGCACAGCAGGTCGGACAGAGACGCGGTCCCCAGTACGCCTCGACTAGACGTTGGTTGCTCCTTCCGCAGGAAGCGCATCTCGGTAGCTCGACCACCTCGGCCGCTCGATCCGACTCGTCGCCACCGGGCGCTTCTGTCTGAGGATCACCCACGGCAATGGGTTCGTGGTCGCTCAAGAAGGGGTGGCCGCTGATTTCTTCTCCACAGCCGCATCTCAGCCCATTGCTAGATACCTCCATCCCTCTTTGCCGCCTTACCTCGTGAGCCGCCTCTATTCCCTGGTCGTTCGCGTCAGATTGCACAATCTCGACGCGGACCTGGCCCGAACTGGGCGCGAACTTGACGCCATCTGCCAGGGTCTGATTCGCGTCATCTGACGCCAACAAGGAACGGTTTCCGAGGTTCACCAGGCGGCCATGCTCGATGACCTTCACCCGTCCTTCCGTGCCCTGATGAAACGGCACGACTGGCTCCAGTAAGCCAATACCCGCCAGTTGCACAACGACCTTCGTGACCGTCTTCCGGGAAAGCCTGGTGGCCGCAGCAAGGTCGGTGAGCGTTCCGGCCCATTCACTCGATCTGTACTCGGCCTGTATGGCCAACAGAAGAAAGACCAGTAGTTGGTTTGCCGTCAGATGGCGTTCTCTTGCGATGTCACATGCAGCGAACGGATCGACTTTGGGCCACTTCCACCTTAGCGAACCCCGTTCGCCGGTCACTTGCCTGTCCCCCGCCGCCGACGCGCTCTAGCCGACTTCAACGCCAACCCTGTGAAGTACGCCTTCTTCGCCGCCTCGGCACGACGGTGGCGCTCTGCCTCAGGCAGCACCCCCTCAGGGTCAACCTGGCGGTCGAAACGGTCACGGAAGGCCGCCCGTGCGTTTGCAGTTCTGGCCGCCGGATCAGCCGTCCTGGACCAGGACACCTGAGCGGCGAGACGGCCACGCAAGCTCTGCTCGGCTGGTGACATCGACATGTAGAAGCAACCCCTTCGGGTGCTCCGGGTGCCGACGCCGGAGCGAAGCTTCTACCTGATGGCCTGGCGGGCTAGTAGTCGATCACCGTTGTACTAGACGCGGGGCGGGCGAGGCAAGGAACTGGCCCGCCTGACTCGTACGAGGGGTGGCGGCTCCGACATCGCCAGGCTGCAGATGGCCGACACTGGCTCTGCGAGGGGGGTGAAGTGAAGAAGAGGCAGCAGTCGTTCGGATCGCTCCATTTCGGATTCAACCGGCTGCCAGCGGATCGCGCTACCCAATGCAGCGGCACGGTCCGCGATTTGACGGACCCGAAGTTGGTCCAGAACCACCCGCCCATTGCAGCGCACGTTGCTGCACGCACACTCGCAGAAGCTGAGCGGTGCGCTCTCGCTGACTTTGGACGGATACCAGCGGCGGTCTTCGACATCCCGTTCGCTTCGCTGAGCGATGCCAGGTGACCGGAACTCGACTGACAACTTGCCACCCGGAGCCTGGAAGACACGGGCGAGTATCCGAGCGCAAGATGGACAGCCAACCTCGGCGACTTGAGATTCGGCAGTCATAGCCGGTCCCCTGGTGAGCGGGTCTGGTATGCGGCTCTGGCTCGCTCGTCGGCCGCGCTGGCGCCGTACCGATTCAACATCTCCCTCGTACGCCAGCCAACCAGCCGCATGAGGTCGCCCTCATTGCCGCCGTCCGCCAACCAGCGGTGTGCGAATGAGTGCCGGAACAGATGGGCATGGATGTGGCCGATTCCCGCCTGCTTGCCCCTGCGCTCCACGATTGAGCGGATACCCGGTGTACCCAGCGGGCCGCGTATACCGAGCCACAAGCTGTCACTCGTGGCCGCGTGGGGATCCCGTGCCCGAGCGTGGATGTAGCGGTCGAGCGCCCCAGCTGTCTTTGCGCCGAACGGACAGGCCCTGGGCCGCCTCCCCTTGCCCATGACGATGGCCACCCTCGCATCGAGGTCAACGTCGTTGACGGTGAGATTGGCCAACTCAGACAGCCTCATGCCGGTGTCGAGAAACAGCCGGAGCACAGCAGTGTCCCGGCGGTCCTCCATGCTCTTGCCCTCGCAGGTAGCAAGCAGTCTGCGCAAGTCCTCGTCGGTCATCACCGGCACCGGCACGTCGGGTACCCGTGGCGGCTTCATCTTCTCCATCGGTGAGCGAGTGATTTCGCCCCAATCGACCAGGAAGTTGAACAGGGCGGTCAGCGCCCGGTAGCGGTTGTTGGCGGTGGCAGGAGCCTTGGTCTCTACGAGACGCTCGATGAATGACTCGACGTGCTCCCGGCCGATCTTGGTGACCTCGGTGGGCATCCCGGACTCGCGAAGGAAATCGAGGAGCTGGTTGGCGGCCTCCGAGTAGGTGGCGACGGTCTTGGCGCTCTTGTTCGCCGCCCGAAGACTGCGCTGGAATGACGGGATCAGCGTGGCGAGGTCGCCTACACTTTCGGTGGTTACCGGGTTCAAGGAAGTGCCTTTCCTGGGCCGGAAGCCCGCTGTAGTGGGAGCGTTGGCTCGCTCGCCATTCCAAAGGTTATCCGCTGAGGGAGCGTTGTGCAAGCAGGCTCCCAAGGCGGAAAACCACAAAAGGCCAGTTCACTGGCTATTTTTACCGGGAAGTAGCGCAGCTTGGCAGCGCGCCTGCTTTGGGAGCAGGAGGTCGCGGGTTCAAATCCCGTCTTCCCGACACGGCGGATGGCGCTCGCGGCGAACGGCCGCGGGTCTCAGGCGCTGACCTGCAGGCCGAAGGCGGCGATGAGGTCCGCGGCCGGGAGCGGCCTCGAGAAGAGGAACCCCTGGGCGAAGTCGCAGCCGAGGGACCGGAGCGCGTCCAACTGCTGTTCGGTCTCCACGCCCTCGGCCACCACCTTGAGGCCCAGCGCATGGGCGAGGTTGATCACCGCTGACACGATCTCCTCGCCCTCGCCGCCGGCACCGGCGCCGAGGTCCTCGACGAAATTGCTGTCCACCTTCAGGATGTCCAAGGGAAAGCGCCGCAGGTAGCTGAGCGACGAGTAGCCGGTGCCGAAATCGTCGATGGCCAGCAGCACCCCGATGTCCTTCAGGGCGCGCAGGACCAGCAGGGCCGAGGCCGCGTCAGCCATCAGGGCGGTCTCGGTGATCTCGAGGGTCAGGTGCCCGGGGGGCAGACCGGTGCGGCTGAGGATCCCCTCGACCGTGCTCACGATGTGCGGGTCGTCGATCTGGCGGGCCGAGATGTTCACCTCCACCGTGCCTCGCGGTCCGGTGCGGCCCTCGCGCTGCCAGTCGCGGAGCTGATGACAGGCCTCCTCGAGCACCCATGCCCCGATCGGGATGATCAGCCCGCTCTCCTCGGCCACCGGGATGAACCGGCAGGGGGAGACCAGGCCCTGGGAGGGATGTTGCCATCGGACGAGCGCCTCCATGCCCACCGTGGTGAGCTCCCCGAGTTCTACCACCGGCTGGTAGTGGAGCATCAGCTCGCTGCGCTCGAGGGCCCGGTGCAGCGAGTGCTCGGTGGTCATCCGATCGACGACCTCGATCCGCATGGACTCGCCGAAGGTCTCGACCCTCGATCCTCCCCGCTGCTTGGCCCGGTACATGGCGGCCTCGGCGTTGGACAACAGCGTTGACGGGTCGTCGACCCCGAACGTGTTGAGGGCGACACCGACCGACGCATCGAGAAACACCTCGGACCCTGCGACGTCGAACGGCTCGGCCAGCGCCAGGCGCGCCCGCTCGATGAAGGCCGACGCGACGTCCCCGACCGGACCGTCCCCGCTCCAAAAGAGGGCCAGGAATTCGTCTCCGCCGAAGCGGGCGAAGAGCTCGGCGTCGCCGGCGGCGCGCCGCAGGCGCTCGGCGACCGCAGCCAGCACCCGGTCACCGGCCTCGTGGCCCACGGAGTTGTTGATGGCCTTGAAGCGGTCAAGATCGAGCAGCACCACCGCAACCGCACCTGGGATGCCGCCCGCCGTGGCCACCGCACGCGCCAGCCGCGACTCGAAATGCACTCGATTCGGCAGTCCGGTCAGCCTGTCGTGCAGGTCCGCATGGGACAGCGGCTCACCAGAAGATGCACTCCCCCGGCCGTCGTAGAGGAAACCGGCGATGCCGCCGGACGCCCCACTACCGACGGTGAACAACAGCCCGTCGGCGACGATCCGGTGCCCCTGCTTGTGCAGCAACTCGACCTTCCGCCGGACACCTTCGCCCGAGCGCACCCCCCGCCACCCGAGTTCGGCGATCTCAACGTCGAGCGCTCCCTTGCGCGCCCGGACGAACGGAGACGGTCCGATGCACTCGGGGAGGGCGGTCTGGGTGATTTCCCTACCGATCACCTCGTGGCGCCTCCACCCGAGCACCTGCTCGGCACGCGGGTTCCACTGGGTGACCATGCCGGCACCGTTCACCTCGAGGTAGGCGTCGCGGCAGAAGGCGACCAGCTGGGCAAAGCCATCGGGTCCGACCGGCAACCGGGGCGATGGCCCCCGTTTTGGCTTGCTCACTCTTGCCCGCGCTTGGTCACGGCGAACCGCCACCGTCCGAGATGATCGATCATCATGTACCGTCCCACCCGGTTTCCGTGGCACACGACCCCACAGGGAGGGCCGTGTCGTTGGGGAGTCATGGTAGGCACTCGCCTGCCCCACTTCAAGGATTTGCGGTCTGCGGCACCACCTGATGGAAGTCGTCGACGCGCCGCCGCGACCGGGTGTCGCCGCGGACCACCCCACTGGGAGCAGCCCGCGCCATCTCGTTCGACCTTCCGTGTACCGTGCCTGTCGTGGTCGTGGTCACGGGCAAACTGCAAAAGGAGGCATGGGACAACCAGGTGCTTCCACCGGTGGAGCAGGTCCGTCCGGGGCTGTGGTCGATACCCGTGCCGATTCCGGACAATCCACTCCGTTACGTGCTCGTCTACGCTCTCGAACTCGATGGCGGAGGCGTGGCCCTGGTCGACGCCGGGTGGGATACCGACGAGGCGTGGCTCGCGCTGGAGGGCGGGCTTTCCGCGGCAGGCGGGAGCATCTCCGACGTCAGCGCCGTGCTGGTCACCCACATCCACCCTGACCACTACGGGCTGGCCGGTAGGGTCCGCGAAGTGTCCGGCGCCTGGATCGGGCTGCACCCGGACGACGCCGTGATGCTCGAGGCCCGCTACGGCGACACCGATGAGCTCCTCTCGGACATGTCCCACTTTCTGGCTGACTCCGGCGTTCCGGCGGACAAGCTGCCCGACCTGGCCTTCGCCTCGATGGTGTTGAAGTCGATGGTGACCATGGCTGCTCCCGACGTGCTGTTCGAGGACGGGAAGGAGATCGAGCTCCCGGGTTGGTCGTTGCGCACGATCTGGACGCCGGGCCACTCCCCCGGGCATGTCTGCTTCTACAGCGACGACCGCAAGCTGCTCCTCTCGGGTGACCACGTCCTCCCGCGCATCACCCCGAACATCTCGGTGCACACCCAACAGTTCCCCAACCCGCTGGGCGACTATCTGGAGTCACTGCTGAAGGTCCAGAACCTCGGGGCCGAAGAGGTCCTGCCGGGCCACGAGTACCGGTTCGCCGATCTGCAAGGTCGGCTCGAAGAGATCATCGCCCACCACGCCGCGCGGCTCCAAGAGATCGAGCAGGTGCTGGCCGAGCACCCCGGCTCGACGGCCTGGGACATCACCCTCGGGCTGCACTGGTCACGTCCCTGGGACGAGATCCAGCCGTTCATGCAACGCCAGGCCAACGGCGAGACCCTGGCCCACTGCGTGCTCCTAGAACTGCACGACCGCATCCGTCGTGAAGGGAGCGAGCCCGCACTATTCTTCACGATCGACCGCTGACGCAGCCCCCGGGTCGGTGCCCCGGGGAGCTTTTCGAGACCGTCGGCCGCCAGCCCTCCCGTGGCTGCAGACGCCCTGGCCCGCCGCACCGACACCGCAGCACACCGACACCGAAGCGCACAGACGAGGACACCGTGGAACGCCTGTCCCAGAGAGCACGCCGCATACGCCGACAGCGCCTACGGGCGATCGCCATCGCCGCCCTGGCCGTCCTCCTCGTCGGTGGCATCGCATTCGCGTCGTGCTCGGGTGGGCCGTCCACCTCGTCGGCCACCACCACCTCCCCGGCACCGGCCCAGGCGACCTCCGGTCACAAGGCCTCCACCGCGGGCGGTCCGGCCTCGATCGAAGCCGGTGTCGAGCCCTGGCAGCTGGGCGCACCCCTGTCACGCGAAGCGGTGGCGGCCCACGGGACCGGGCTGACCGTTCTCGGCGGCATCACCCCCTCGGGTACCTCGCTGGCCACCGTCTCCACGATCAGCCCCGCCAGCGGGGCCATCGCCACAGCGACGGCTCTGGCCACGCCGGTGCACGATGCCGCGGCCGTGGCCCTCGGGCGCACCACCTATGTGGTCGGCGGCGGTTCGCCCGACACCGTGGCCACCGTGCAGTCCCTGCCTACGCCGGCCGTCCCGCCCGCGACGGGTGGCACGGGGACGGTGGCGGGCCAGCTCCCCCAGCCCCGCTCGGACCTTGCCATCGCCACCATCCCGGCCCGGACCGGGGGACGCACGGCGACCACCGCCTACGTCGTCGGCGGCTACAACGGCACCACCTATCTGCCGGGCGTCCTGTCCACGACCGACGGCACCCACTTCGCCACGGTGGCCACCCTGCCCGTTGCCGTCCGCTACCCCGCCGTCGTGGCCGACGGCGGGTTGGTCTACGCCTTCGGGGGCCAGACGGTGTCCGCCGGGTCCGCCACCACCGCCACCGACGACATCCAGGTGGTCGATCCGGTGACCCACAGGGCCAGCGTCGTCGGCCACCTTCCCCAGGCGCTCTATGGTGCCGCGGCCTTCCTCATCGGCGGCACCATCTACGTGGCCGGGGGCCAGGTCCCCGCAGGTCCGACCCTGACCCAGATCACCGCGTTCGTGCCGTCGTCGCACAAGGTCCTGGATGCAGGCCTCCTGCCCCAGGCAGACGCCTTCGCCGGATACGCCACGGTGGGATCCTCCGGCAGCGCCGTCGGCTACATGGTGGGGGGCGAAGTCACCGGCCAGTCCGGCAACGACCAGGCCGGCGTGGCCTCCGGATCACTCCGGACGGTCATCTCCCTCCGTCCCAGCCGGTACGGGGGGCCGGCCGGCAGCCCGGGAGCCGGTGCGCCCTTCGCTGGCACACTGCTCATCGCCGACCGGGGCAACGACCGCCTGCTGGCCCTCGACCCTGCCCGGAGCATCACCTGGCAGTACCCCTCGGCCACCATGCCTCCGCCGCCCGGTGGCTTCTACTTCCCGGACGACGCGTTCTTCATCAAGGGCGGGACCGGGATCATCTCCAACCAGGAGGACAACCACACCATCGTGGAGATCGGCTATCCGTCGGGGAAGATCCTGTGGCAGTACGGGCATCCCGGCCAGTCCGGCTCGGCACCCGGCTACCTCAATCAACCCGACGACGCCTACCTGCTCAAGTCCGGCACCATCACCGTCGCCGACGCGTCGAACAACCGCATCCTGTTCATCTCGCCGCAGGGCCAGGTCACCGGTCAGATCGGCAATGGGGTGGACGCCCACAACCCACCGACGTCGATCGCCTACCCCAATGGTGACACCCCGCTCGCAAACGGTGATGTGCTGGTGTCGGAGATCAACGGCTCGTGGATCGACGAGTACACCCCCACGGGAACACTGGTGTGGACGGTGCACATACCCACCGTCAACTACCCCTCGGACCCCCAACAGCTCGCCTCCGACCTCTACCTCATGACCGACTACGACCCCCCGGCAGAGGGCCGGATCCTCGAATTCACCCGGACCGGCCAGGTGACCTGGCTCTACGACGCGACGTCAGGCGACGCCATGCTGAAGAAGCCCTCGCTGGCCGAGCGGCTGCCCAACGGCCTGATCATGGTCAACGACGACTACCGCAACCGGGTGGTGGTCATCGACCCGGCCACCTACTCCATCGTCTGGCAGTACGGCATCACCGACGTGTCGGGCACGGCTCCTGGCCTGGTGTCGATCCCGGACGGCTTCGACCTGCTCGAGGCAAACGGCACCACTCCCACGCACCCCCAGACCGGCTAGACCCCGGACTCGGGATCCGACCGGCGTTGTTCCGCCGGGCGGCTCTCCGCGGGCAGCGACCCTGGGTCGGGGGACGGCCGGGCCATGTCGGCGAACTCGGTTGCCAGCCGCCGCCGTTCCCGCCGCTTCATGATCAAGCGGATCACGATCGCCACCACGATGACGGCACCGACCACCGCCAGCGACCAGAGGCCCACCGACTTGAGGATGCGCTCGAAGGAGACCCCGACGAGGTATCCGAGCAGGGTGTAGCCCACGCCCCAGACCAACCCGCCGGCGGCGTTGTAAGCGAGGAACACCCGGTAGCGCAGGCCGCTCATGCCGGCCAGCCCGGGGATGACGGCCCGGGCGAACGCCACGAAGCGACCGAGGAAAACTGCGGGGCCCCCGTAGCGCTCGAGCATGGCAATGGACTGCCTAACGCCGGCGTTGCCCTTGAGCGGCCGCCGTGCGAGCAGCCACGGCCCGGACTTCTTGCCGATCTCGAATCCGACCGAGTCGCCGGCGATGGCGCACACCACGACCACCGCCATCATCACCCCGAGGTTGACGCGGCCGAGCCCGGCCAGCACCCCCCCGATTACCACCGCCGTCTCTCCCGGGATGAAGAACCCGATCATCACCCCGGCCTCGGCGAAGGCCAGGAGCCCAACCACCGCATAGGCGGCGGGCCCGTGGAAGTGGAGCAGCCATCCGGTCACTCCCCCGGGGTTGGTCTGGTTGGACGACGCCGCCAGCAGTGGGCCCGCACCGAGCCGGGCCATGATCGGCACCTTCAGGCCCACGTCGAACTCGGGAGCCGCCCACCGGATCGACTGCTCACCGGGGACCCGGTCTTCACCTCGACAGGGTCACGCTTGTCCACGCTCGGCGGCGACACGCCGGACAGGTCATCCGTCGGTCAAAGGTGCGTCCGGGCAGCCAGACGCCGACGGGGAACTGCAGCACCGCAAATTCGAAGAGGCCCACCCGGCTGACCGAGCCACAGGTGGAACATGCCACGGTCAGGATCCCCCGTTGCGGCAGTGGTTCGGCTGCGGTGGCCGTCGACGTGGACCGCTCCTTCTCGCCGGCCGGGGTCGCCGCCGAATACAGGGCGTGCTTGCCGGCGGGGCGGGCATGACGGGTTGCGGCACTCGACCGGGGGTGGGCCTGCGCCTCTGCCCGCCCGACGGAGGGAGCGTCGTCCTCGCCACCGGCCGCCTGGGCCTCGACGGGCATCCAGAACAGCGCCCGCTTGCCGAGCGGGTCGGGTCCGTCGGCCACTACCCGACGGTGCCGGAGACCGCGCTCATCTCGAGCAGGGTGCGGGCCAATTGGCGATAGGCGTTCGCCCCTGGCGAGGTGGGGGCATGCTGGAGGATCGACTTGCCCCGGGCCGGGGCCTCGGCGAATCGGATCGACTTGCGCACCGGCGGCTGCAGCACCGGGATCCCATACCTGGCCTCGACCTCTTCCATAATGTGTCGAGAGTGCCTGGTCCGGTCGTCGTACATGGTGGCGATGATCCCCCTCACCGTGAGGTCGCTGTTGGCGAAGGCCCGCACGTCCTCGATGGTCTCGAGCAGTTGGCCGACCCCACGGTGGGATAGAGCCTCGCACTGCAGGGGGATCAGCACCGAATTGGCGGCTGTCAGCCCGTTGATGGTCAGCACGCCGAGCGAGGGCGGGCAGTCGATGAGGACGAGGTCGTACCGGTCCAACACGGGCTCCAACGCCCGCTCGAGCACGTGCTCACGGCCGGTGCGGGTGAGCAGATGCACTTCCGACCCGGCCAGGTCGATGGTGGCCGGCAGAAGGTCGAGCCCGGGGACGCCCGGCACCGGGCAGGCGACGTCGGAGACACTTTCCCGACGGACGAAGACGTCGTGCAGGGAGCGGTCGAGCGCGTCGGGGTCGAGCCCGAGGGAGAAGGTCAGACAGGCCTGGGGGTCGAGGTCGACCACCAGGACCCTCCGGCCGAGCTCCGCCGATGCCACGCCGAGCGAGTGGACGGTGGTGGTCTTGGCCACTCCGCCCTTCTGGTTGGCCACGGCCAGTACGTCGGTCACGTGCGGAGTCTACGCCCGGCGACGGCGATCACAATTGGGGTCAGAACCCGGCCATGCCGACGATCGGCCGGTTGAGGGGCGAGCCACCCATCGAGCCCAGGAACGGTGCGCTGAAACTGAAGATCCCCCCGTCGGAGGCGGCGAACCGATAGCCGCTGCCGTTGGCCGTCTCCGCCATGCCCACGACGGGCGCAGCCAGGGGTCGGCCACCGGTCGAGCCGAAGAACGGGGCACCGCCGAAGGAGAAGACGCCGCCATCGGAGGCCACCTCCCAGTACCCGCCGGTATTGGTATCGTTGGCCGTGCCCACGACCGGCCTGTTCAGGACGCGATCGCCCATCGAACCGGCGAACGGCGCATCGCCGAACGAGAAGATCCCCCCGTCGGAAGCGACCAGGCGGTAGCCGTTCCCGTCGGTGGCGGTCGAGATGCCCACCACCGGCTTGTTGAGGTGATCGCCACCCATCGACCCGTAGAAGCCGGCGTCACCGAAGGCGAAGATGCCGCCGTCGGAGGCGACCTCCCAGTACCCCTTGCCGTCCGGCGTGGCCGCCATGCCCACAATCGGCTGGTTCAGGTGGCGGCCGCCCATCGATCCGTAGAAACCGGCGCCGCCGAAGGCGAAGATGCCGCCGTCGGAGGCGACCTCCCAGTACCCTCCGGTGCTCGGCGCCATGGCGATGCCCACGACAGGGGCGTTGAGGTCGATGTTGCCGGTGGAGCCGCAGAAGGGGGCCCCGCCGAAGGAGAAGATGCCCCCGTCGGAGGCGGCCAGTTCGTACCCGGTGCCGGCCGCCGCCGGCACCGAGCAGGCCGGGATCGACCCCGGGGCCGGGGTCCCGCCCGCATCACCGGTGAGCTGGGGATCGTGGTGGAACATGGGCCAGGCACTCCCCCCGACGGCCTCGGCGGGGTTCAGGCCCGAGATCTCGTAGTGGTCGATCCTCCCCACGGCGGGCGAGTTGGGGCCGCCCGAGGGGATGTAGCCGGCCAGCGTGATCCCGATCGTCCCGTTCGGGTCCGCGGTGATCAAGGGCGAGTTCTGCAGTCCGAGGTCCTGGCTCAGATAGGCAATCTGGGTGCCGGTCCTGGCATCGAACACGTAGGCGCCGTTGGTGGTGGGGACGATGATGTCGTCGTACCCGGCGCCGGTGAGATCGGCGGTCACCACCGAGCCGATCACCCGCCCCAAGCCTGTGGCCTTCCACAGTGTCGCTCCGGTGGCGGCGTCGAGGACCCAGACCGACCCCGACGAGCCCTGGCCCATATCGGTACCCTCGACCACCTGGAGCGACCCGTTGCCCAGCACGTCCGACAGCGCCGGCGACGAGAAGGTGCTGCCGTCGAGATGGGCCGACCACTTCAGCTGGCAGTGGGTGTCGTACGCCTTCACGGCATCGGTGTCCGAAGCGCCCGGGAAGTAGGCGCCGGTGCCCACCACGATGCCCGTCGCCCCGCCGGGGAGGAATCCGCCCACTGCCGGCGAGGAGTCCACTGTCTGGTTGGTGTCGGCCCGGCATATCTGGTTGCCCTGGGCGCTGAAGATCCGAAGATGGCCCCCGTCGGTGTAGGACTGGCCCTGGCCGGTGCCGGCGGTCTGGTCCCCACCGACGGCGATCTCGGGTTGGCCGGTGCCGTACAGGTCGGCCACGGCCGCGGTGGAGTGGGTGCTGTCGGAGTTGAAGAACGGCCAGCCGGTCAGCGTGGCACCGCTCTGGCCGGACAGTGCGTAGGCGTTCTGGCCCAGGGATCCGGCAACGATGTCCGGACCACCGGCCTGCAGGTTCCCCACGGTCAGGCCGGCCTGCACCCCGGTGTCCGGCGCGGCATCGCTCGGCGGATCGACCGCCGGGGTGAACCACTGCTGCGAGCCGCTCGGGCCGAACGCCTGGTAGCCGCCCGTGGTCGGGTCGGCATCGTTCCCCGATCCGACGAACACCGACGTTGCGCCGCCTGCGGACGGGGCGACGGAAGGGGTCGAGTCGATGGGGCCGCTCCCGTCAGTGGTCGGCCACCCGGCCACCGGGGTCGGAGCGGGCAGCGGGGGCGGCGTGCCGGCAGGAGCAGCCAGGTCGAAGGCGTAGAGGTAGCCCCGCCTGTCCCCCACAACGACCGATGGCTGGCCCTTGAGGGTGGCCGGTATCGGCGACGACTCGGCGATGGGCGACCCCGTGTCCGGTAGCGGACCGGTCGACCAGGTCTCATTCCAGGTCGGAGGCGCGAAATTGTGGCTCGACACGGGCTGGGAGTGGCTCGCCGGGGCCGCTGCGGCCGGGGCAGCCGGGCTCACGGCGCCCACCAGGAACGACGCGCCCAGCAGAGCGGCCAGCGCGGTGGCAACTCGGGCCGCCGATCGGCGGTGCCGACGCACCGGTCCCTGCGCCCCGAGCGCAGCCCCGGTCCAGAGAGGTTTCGATCCGCACAGTTCGATCCGTTCACACTATGCGGTCCCCAGGGTGCGAACGAACTCGCCCCCACGGCTCCGCCCATCAATTCACCCACCGGGGCGGGCCCGGTCGCCGGTCGAGGCCCCCTGCCGGGGTCGGGCGGGCCGTCGGCCGGCCTTTCAGCGACCCGGCGGTCTCGATGCGACCGGGCCCGCCCCGGGCGGAGGCGCAGAGGCAGGCGCCAGCCGACGGCCTGTGACGACGTCGGTCCGGATCCGCACGATCCGGTGGCCTGGCTCTCTCACGGCAGGCTCCGGGAAGTGCTCCGGCAGGTGCCCGCCGTGTTCCCCGTCGTCCTCGATGGCCAGGCCACGAACCAGCACGCTCCAGGCACGGCCGGCATCGACCCCGTCCACCTGGAGGGCGATCAGCCGGGCTCCTTCCACCCGCTCGAAGAGGCCCTCACCGATCCGGATCACCACGTCGGAGCCGTCCGCCGCATAGTTCACTGGCAACACCAGGGGAGCTCCGTCCGCGGCGATGCCGATGTGGCCATGGAGCCCCTGTTTCGCACCCAGCGCCAGGAGGCGGTGACACTCGGCCGGGTCCAGGACCTCTGATCCTCGCTCATCGATCCACATGAGCACCATTGTCGACCAGGCCATCCACCGACGCCAGTGCCGAAATCCCCAATCTGCCGGCAGCCGGCGGCCGAATGCCAATCGGTCAATTGGGACTTTCGGCCCCAGGCACCGTCAGGACGCCTCCGTAACTGCCCGGAAAGGGAGATGATGAGACCGAGCGTGTCTCATGGGTTCGCCCGCTAGCAGACGGGGGTACACCATGGCACTGGGTCTGGATCTCGACTAGCTCGAGCGATCGGCCAGGGGGGGGGGAGTTCGACCTGGGTTGGCTTCGCGACACCGACTCGGAATGGGGGGTCCGGGCCAAGCCGGGCAAGACGGGCCTCACGTTGCGCGACATCGCCATCGGCTCCTACGGCGAGGTTCCCGACCACGCTCCTCTGCGGACGATGGCCCCCCCGGGGCTCCGACATCGATCCCGACGTGCCGGACATGGGGTACACCGTCAACGACAAGTCCGAGGTGTGGTCGGACAACCTCCACGACCTCTACGAGAAGGCGGTGAGCCGCCAGTGGAGCGCCACTCGGGACATCCCGTGGGGCGACCTGCCCGAGCTCGACCCGGACATCGAGCAGGCCATGTGCCAGTTGGCGACCGTGCTCTCCGAGGTCGAGATGGTGGCGTCCGACTTCCCCGCCAAGTGGCTGTGGCGCATCAACCACGACTACGTGGAAGCCAAGATGCTCCTCTGCACCCAGGTGATGGACGAGGCCCGCCACACCGAGGTGTACGCCAAGCGTGCGCGGGCCAACGGTGGCGGGCTCGGGCGGGCGTCGGCGGTGGTCGAGCGCTTCTTGCAGCTCATCCTCGACGCGCAGAGCTGCGACGAGAGCTCGGCGCTGATGCACCTGCTCGGCGAGGGCATCGTGCTCTCCCTGTTCCGCGCCGGCGAGGCCATCGCCCCCTCACCGCTGGAGCAGCAAGTCTTCCGGCTCTGCATGCAGGTCGAGGCCAGGCACGATGCCTGCGGCTCGATGCTCTGGCGGGAGCCGGGTGGCGAATGGGGCTGCAGCTCGTGCCGGACGACCGGTGACGAGGGCGCCCATCACGCTTCGTGTCCCAAGGTGTGCAAGGCGGCCCGGCTCGCCGCCCGCCCGCCCGTCGTCGGAACACTCCGATGGCACGGCCTCAGGCCACCACCCCATGGTGCGCGCCGATGAGGGTGACGGCGACGACCGCAGGCACATCTCCGGCATTCGACCAGCGGTGGCGCGTGCCGTTCTGGATGTAGGTGTCGCCTGGATTCAGCGCGACCTTCGCCCCGTCGTCGAGCTCGAGGGTGGCCTGTCCTGACAGCACGACTCCGTAGTCGATCGTGGCCGTGGTGTGCATGCCAGGGTCATCACGATCGAAGTGGCCCGCCGCTCCCGGGAGCTTCTGCTCGATCTCCGCGACGGCTGCCTCCACATCGATGTCCGCCGGGACGCCGCTCCCCCCGTCGGGAGGGATGGTGAAGAACCCGAATCGGAATCCGCCCAGCGGTGGAAAGTACGTCCTCGCCTCCGGCCTCGAACCATCGTCGGGGAAGGTGCGGGTCGAATCCGCCCCCCAGACCTGGTGGAACTCACTGCCGGGCATCAGGGCCAGTGTCACCGGCGCCACCCGATCGTCACTGACGAAGACCGAATTGCCGTCGGCACCGTGCCCGGTGGCCACTCGCCGAATGTCCATGCTGCCTCCTCGGGTCGGCTGCCCCTTCGCCCCGAACGGGCAGCCGAGCAGTAGCCACCGCACTCGGCGAACGAACGGCATGCCGTCCGGGGACCGTGCTAATGCCCGGGACGCTACACCGCCGGAGGAATCCACGGCTGGGTCAACGTCCGCCGGTTGCGCCCGGTGCAGGGGGCGATGTTACCGACCCCGCACCGCCGGGTCCAGGTGTCCGCCCGGGTGGGCGAGGTCCGTCGGAGCGGCTCGACGGGGTTGGTCAGTCGTCCGGGTTCTCGAGCATGGACACGATGGTGCGGAACCGCCTGATCGTCTCGTCGAGCCCCTCGACGGCGCCCTCAATCCGAATCTCGGCAACCGCGTCGCAGACATACTGGAGTGCTCCGTTCATCGCGAGGGTGGCCTCGATAACCCCATGGCTGACCAACCTGTTCAGCTCGCGGGCGATCTGCTCCCGAAGGTGGATCCGATGCGTCCCATCCACACCGTCCGGGCATGTGTTCTGGGGGACTGCCAGCGTGCCGGGGCGCTCGGTGGCTTCGGCCAGCGGCTCGAGAAGTGCCAACCTGGCGTCAACGGCGATCGAGTCGGTTGCCGTTCCCACATACGCCAGCGCTGACTGGACGTCCCACTGTGCCGGCATCGACCAGTCGGTCGGGTGATCCGACATGGGAAGCGTTCCCCGTGGCACGGAGACGCGGTGCACGCCCGGGCGGAGGTGCCGGCGAGGTCGCTGCCGGCCTCGCCGACACCCTCCGCCATGCCGGGTCGACCCACGATCCGTCATCCGTGTAGCCGGAACCTTACAATCGGCACCGATCCTGCCACTCGCCGACGTCGCCGATACCGAGGTGGTCGGGCGGGCACGCGACCTCGACGAGCTCCTCGAGCTCGTCGAGCGACTCACCCCCGAGGCGGTGATCGTCTCCATCCGCACCCCGGTGGTCACCACCATGCCCACGATCCTCGCTGCCCGGCACCTGCGCGACCAGTTCCCCAAGATGGGGATCGTGATCATCTCTGACCGTGGCAGCGGTTTCGCCCTCGAACTGCTCCGCGGCGGCGCCTCGAGGATCGCCTATCTCTTGGACGAACGCCTCCCGAACATGGCCGCCGTGCTCGCGGCCCTGCAGGAGGTGCGCACCGGGCAGACCGTCCTCGACCCGGGCATCGTGGACTCCCTGATGCGCCGCCGCGAGGGAATCACCATCGACGACCTCACCCTGCGTGAGATCGACGTCCTCGAGCAGCTCGCCCACGGGATGTCCAACCGAAGAATCAGCGCCGAGCTCTCCCTCTCGATCAAATCCGTCGAGAAGCACGTCTCCACGATCTTCCGCAAGCTCGGGCTGATCGACCAGGCCCTCGTCGATCGCCGGGTGACGGCCGCCCTCATCTTCCTGCGAGCCCAGACGGATCCGTTCGGGCTGCAGGTTCGCGCCGCGCTCGACCAGCGAACGGCCGAACGCATCGTCGTGCCGCGGGACGTCGACGACCTGCTCGCGGAACTCCCCGAATCGCACCCCGTCGGCGCATCGCGCGAACGCCCTCGTCACAAGAGCCCGCGCCGGACGCCGACCGCCGCGGACGCCGACCGCCGCGGACGCTGATCAGCACTTCGGCGCCCCCGGCAGGAGTCGAACCCGCAACCTCATGGGTGCATCCAGCCACTGGTCACTGCCTGGGCGAACTTCCGATACCCCATTTGAACAGGTCATTTGCCGTCACTCCCGGCAGCTAGCGCCGCCTTCGCCAGTTTCTTCGCTCCCGGATCGCGCCCAGGCCCTCGGGGTACCGAGCCGAAGATCTGCTGCAGAAGTGATGCCAGCCGATAGCGGGTGGGTTTGGCCATGAACGTCTCCCACCTGGGACCCCAAATCGACGAGGATTGTCAACGGTGGGGGGGTCGCTCGGCTCCCCACCGTCTCGCATGCCCACGGTTTCGATCGCCCCCGACGCCGCTGACCTCCGGGACAACGACCTTCGATCGGTACGCGGGTAGCGTCCGGACATGGGACGAGAACCGGCAAGGGGCATCGCACTCTCCACGGCCTGGGTGAACGGTGACATGGAATCATGGACCGCGCTGGCCACCGAGGGGATTGAGCACGATGCTCTCGACCTCGTGAAAGATCTGTCCCAGATCGTCGGCCAGATGGCCGAGGCGCTGGCGGGGATCGAGGGGCCGGACTGCACATCGGAGATTGTGCTCCAGCAGCTTGCCCTGGATGGCGAGGCGAATTCCGAGGCGTGAGGGTGGTCCACGAAATGAAAGAGAGAGGTGGCGGGTAATGCTTCAAGGGGATGCAAGAGAGCGGGCAAATGCGGCAGCCCTTCGAGCGGCGAGAGGTTGGCTACTCGGAATAGGCCTCGCTGGTCAGGTCGAAGAACTGCGGTCCGAGTGTCAAGACGACCCGGTCCCTGCCCCCGGCCTTCCAAAGCTGCTTGATCGATTGGAGAAGGACCTTCATGATGTGTGCGACCTATCGGATCGGGTTGCCGTTCTTCTCCGTGATCCCGAACAGACGCCGGAACTCGTGGCCAGGATCGCCGTAGAGGTAGATGCGACCGAAGAGGGAGCCGATGAAACTGGACGGGTCGCTCGCCGTATCGCACAGCTCGCCTTCGGGGTGTCCTCGGGTCTCGGACCAAGTGAGCGTGTGCAACGACTCGATCGTGCAGCAATGGCCGTGCTACATCCGCCCCGGGGGATCGGCAGGCCCGTGGGCCTTGTCAATGACGGCATCGAACTCTTCACTCGCCATGCTCCTGAACTTCCGGTGGAACTGGGTGGCATCATCTGCCGGATGCTGATCGACCGCAACGTGAACGTGCGATTCGGCGGAGTCACTCTTCGTGTCGGCCGAGGCGCCACCCTCCACCTCATCACCGGCGAGGGCGACACAGCCTGGGAATCACCGGTTCAGGTCTCAGATCCGGCCCATGCAACAGCAGAGGCACTGAAGTCGACGGGGAAGTCGCTCAAACACATTCGAGCTACTGCTGTCGCTGAGTGGGGGGAATCCAGGACGTAGGTGGAGTTCTGAAACCCGCGCTGTAGTCCCAGCAGAGGACCTGGCTGGCCCACCGGTAGTGCAGATCCCGCAGCCTCTGGCCAGGCAACGGTCAGATCAACGAGAGGAACGGCACGAGGGGGTAGGGAAGACGACCTCCCGAGTGATCTCGATCCAAAAACCGTGGAGCACTCCTGACGGCGCTCCCAAGGCGCTCGAGCGCTCATTGCTGTCCCTCGGGAAAGATGACCACGCTCCAGAGGTCGCCACTGCCCCCACTGGCGCCCGTTCTCACTCATGTGGCCGCCACCTCCCTTCGGCTCCCCACAGCCGGTCCCTTTCCGGCAGCACCCGGCGGATACTGTCGAGCGAGGGATTCCGACCTCCGAGTGTCATGATCCCCTCGATCTGATCCGTCTTCCATAGGTGGTCGAGCACCTCATCCACGGTGGTCGAGTCCAACCCCGTTTCATGGTCGATGAGGGCGTTGTTGCAGTCTTCATCAGCGTCCTCGTGCAGACCAATGACAGCGAGGACGTCCTTCACATCTTCGGGGTCGACCATGATCTCGACGATACCTTCGAAGCGACACCGGAACGGTGATGACACTTCCTCGCACCGTCACTCCATGGGCCACCAAGCCAACGCCGTCCGTGCCGAGCCTGAGGTCGACTGGTCGGGGGATTGGCCAGGTACGTGATCGGCACAGCCGACCGTGACGAATCTCATTGCTCAGTCGTCATGTCGTCTCCCCTGTCAGAGCATCGGCCCACTCCAAGATGGTGTCGGCTGTGCTCTGATCGAAGATCACACGCAGGTGCCCGACGTTCGGCACCTCTACGAAAGCGTGAGGTCTGTTCGGTCGTGTAGCACTCTTCGGTACCAACCTGTCTTTCGCCGCTGTGACCACCAGGATCGGTGGGCGTGGGCCAGGGATGGCTTCCACGCTCCTCAGGTAGGCGCTGTTCGTCCCCATCTCCCTCATGACCGGTAGCGGGCCGAAGCCTGATAGGAAGTGGCCCTGGTGCGGTGTGCCGATGGTTACCAGTGCATCGATCGGCGCTCCAAGTGCTGCTGCGTGCTCAGCGACCAGGCCTCCCATCGAGTGCCCGATGACCACGATGGTGTCGTGGATTTGATGTAGCTCGTCGATCAGGTTGACCAGGCGCTCCGCTGAGGTGGTGATTGGTCCGAAGGCCAGTCGCTCGTTGAAATACTTCGTCCGCCAGCCCTGTTCACGAGCGCTGCGCCGGATCGGGGTCAGCGGCCATTCATTACCGGGAGCAGCGAAACCTCCTACGAAGACGAGGGCCCTACTCATCGTTCAGCACTCGTGACAGCAGGACGGCGTGCTCATCGTTCAAGTGCTTCACTGCACTGATGTAGGTATCACTGCCATGCCCCATTATTCAGTCCGCGGTCGCCGACCAGGAGGAAATGCTGGCACAGTCACAACCGGCTTGCCATCGCCACAGTTGACGGCACCGACAGACGCGAAGGACCCCCGGCCGAGGCCGAGGTCTACTGCCATCTGATCGAGTGACCCGGCGCCGCCACCACCAGGTGAAGCGGGTGGTCCGCCTGACCGAGGTTCATCGGCGGATGCTCGGAGAGTGCTGACCGGGTTGGGCACCAGAGGAAACTGGGTTATCCGGGTAATCGGTGCGATGAGCGATGGATATCCCTTTCCTGGGTCCCGTAACCCAAGACAACTCTGATGATGGGAGGGGAATATGGCTGTCCGGTGGAGGCGACCAAGAGCGCCCACCACTCCCCCGCCGCACCCTGGCTCGATGGATCATAGCGACCGCCAGGCGGAAGCCTTCTCCACCGCCCCCGGTCAGTGCTTCGCCGTGGTCACCACTGCGCCCTCTGTGCCCTCACGTCGAGATCGGATCGCTCGCTCGTTCCTGGGTCACGTGAGCAACGTGACGAGGCGGCCGGTTTCCTCGCGGACCTGAATGCCACAGCTTCCGGCGGCACTGCTGCTCTGGGCCGCTGCCGCATTCGATTCCTCCCAGTGTCGCACCCCTCCGGCACGCTCGGGTCCAAAGCTCGACCTTCTCGGAAACACTGTGGAATTGACCTGCTCTCGTGGATACCTTGTCTGCGGAGGCAGGTCAATTCCGAAGTTGTCACCAGGCGAGCGCCTCGAGCGACACTCCCCATCTGAGCCACGTCACGCGTCTCTGCGGAACTTCGCCGCAATCGTCCTGAACCCGCCCCCGAGGATCCGCAGGCAGGTCGTCAATCTCCAGGAGCACCTGTTCAGCACCGATTGCACCCGGCGCTCCGGTACATCGAGCAGCGCCTCAACGTACATCAGGCGGGCGCGGACTGGTGAAGCCCGGTCTTCTGCCCAAGCCGCAAATGCGACAGCATCCGCCAAGCGACTCTCGGCGTCGGTGGCGCGGGCTTCATCCTCCGCGCTGGCGTGCTGGAGCCTGCTCTTCCACGCTGCATCGAGTTCACTGGCCCACGCCAGCTGATCCTCCCGCAGCAATTCAGGGACGATGGCGGAGACGTCACCGACGAACTCGGGCGGTTCGCCTGCGAGGTCCGGCGGATTGTCGTACCCAAGCTCGGCGAAGACCTCGGGGGTGAAGTGCTCGCCTTCCACGCCGATGTGGCGACCGTAGGAGCATGCCGTGGCCACCGCAAGCCTTCAGAGATGCTTCCGGATTGCCTGCATGACGCAGTCCTGGCTCGACCCGATCGGACAGAGCCCGAAGTCGAACAGCCGTGACCCAGGGGCCACGGTGTCGCCGGTCGCAGAGACTTGCACGATCCCCGGCTCCGCGTCGACATGGGCGATCAACCCATTCATAACCTCCAGATACCTGGGAACGAGCACGATGTCCCCCTCAAAGCACAAGGCCCAGTCGCCGGTACCGTCGTCGAACACCCAACCTCGACGAGTGAGTAGTGCCGGGCGATTCAGAGGTTGTGCGGCGCCCTCCTGATGGTGGCGCCGGGGAATAGTTCTCATGCCACCGCGTCCTCCTCGCCGGTCCGGTCGGCCCTTCCCAGTGCCTCCTCCTTCGACCCGGCGTAGCCGTCGATCGACAGGGTGAGCTGGTCCGGGGCCACGCTCAGCAGCTGCTCCGTCAGGGACTCGAGAGTGATGCGCACATTGTCCGGCCGGTTGAACAGCAGCACACCGAGGGGGAACGGATGCCGGGGTGCGGGGGCCGTCACCGGGGGCAAACCTCAGGGTCGCCGCTCGGCTAGATCGGCCACGCACCCGGCTTTGGGCCCAGGCGAGGCTCCTTCTCGGCAGCAGCAAGATTGCCTCTCTTTGTGTCGGCGGCGTCTTCCTTCAGCGTCGACCTTGTTTCGGCGCTCGCGCCCGGCCGGGATCTCCATTGAACGCCTCATCTTTGCGGTGTGCGAAGTCTGTCGGCGGGCTCGGGCTTTGGGCGACTGCCTGGTATGTCTTCGACCGGGCAGCGCGGTTTCGGTGCGATACGGACCAGCGGCTCATCCGGATCAGGCCGAATTCAGACGGGGCGGGCTGGCTGAGTGGCGCCGGACCGGTGTCGCTCGATCTCGATGACCCTGCCATGGCGATCCAGGCTCGATGCCGTAAGGTGATCACGCCATTCATTGGTGTGTCGAAGGATGGCGTGACCCCTTGGGGGGGATGCATGCGCGTTCACTATGTGTGCGGTTGTCCAGGTCTCGTGCTTCGCGAACACGGCCGAGGTCGCGGTGCCCGATGCGGCCAGGCGTACCCTCGACGCGGGCCATCCGTTCACATTTTCATCTCTCTCGGCGACATGAGGCAAGGGGAATAGTCTTGCTGGAGAACCCTCTAACCATGGGTACCGATCACCGACCGCTGGTCCGACGGCTCGGGGTCAACCGCCGGACCGTCCAGATCGCTCTCGGGGTGATCTGGATTGTTGACGCCGGACTGCAGTTCCAGCCGAAGATGTTCACGCAGCAGTTCGTCAACCACGTTCTCCTCGCCGGCGCCGCTAGCCAGCCGAGTTGGTTGGCCGCCGCAGTGACCCACATGGCCAACTTCGTCTCGCACGAGGTGGCCATGTGGAATGCCCTCTTCGGCCTGTTCCAGCTGGCCATCGGGGTCGGCTTACTGTTCCGGCGCACGGTCAAGGTCGCCCTCGTCACCTCGTTCGCTTGGGTCTTCTTCGTCTGGGTGTTCGGGGAAGGCATGGGGCAAATCTTCACCGGTAGCTCAAGCGCCCTCATGGGAGCTCCCGGTGCCGTCCTGCTCTACGGCCTCATCGGCGTACTGGTCTGGCCGACGCCCGAGAGCGAGACGAACAAGGAGAGAACCGGGTTGGCCTCGTCGGCTGCTGGCCATGGACCACTCGGGGCTCGCGGGGCCCTCATCGCCTGGACCGCACTCTGGGCAGGCCTCGCTGTTCTGTTCCTCTTCCCGGACAACCGCACACCGAACGGCATCCGCGACATGATCGCCGGCATGTCCAGTGGCGAGCCTGGATGGTATGCACACTTCCTCAACGCCATCGCCCACGCCTTCGTGGGTGCGGGCACCTGGACGGCGGTCCTACTGGCTGTCCTGTGTCTTCTGGTGGCGGTGGGTCCGCTAGTGAGCCGGGATCCCTTGCCATTCCTCCTTGGGGGTGCGGGGTTAGGGCTGCTGTTCTGGGTGACCGGGGAAGCGCTCGGGGGCATCCTTACCGGGCTCGGCACCGACCCCAACAGCGGACCGCTGCTGGTCCTGCTGGCGGCCGCCCTCCTGCCGACCGTGCCGGCGCTAGCAGGTTCGACGCCGCCCGCAATACGCTTCTTCACCCGGCGCCCGGGATGGGCAGTGGCCGCCCTAGCTGGCCTGATCGTTGTGCCCGTCGCCGTGGCTTCGGTACCGCTCGCCGCCACAGCCGTGCCAGGACCCACCAGCGGTGCAGTACTGTCAGCCGAAGGCGTATCCTCTTCCTTGTCTTCGGGCCAGTCGACAAAGGCATCGAGCGCGTCCGGAATGGGCATGTCGATGTCCGGATCGTCGGGGACCTCCAGCCACCCGACCAAGGGCACTACGAACATGGCCGGCATGGCGGGCAGCGGCGCCACTGATCCGAGCTGGCATTACACCGGCCCCGCCCTACCGAAGTCCGAGGTGGCGCTCCTGTCGGCCTCAAGCGTGGACCAGGACAAGGGGCACTCCATGCAAACGCCCGACTGCACCGCCACGCCGACCACCAACCAGGTGCTCGGAGCTACCCAGTACGTGCAGGCGGTCACTACAGCCGTGGCCAAGTACAAAGTGCTCACCGTGGCTACCGCTGCCGGGTACATTCCCGTCACCCCGACGGCCTATCCGGTGGTCCATTACGTAAATCCGTCCTTCATGACGCAGCGGTTCATCATGGACCCCAACCACATCGACTCCCTGGTCTATGCCTTCACTCCGAACGGCCCGGTGCTTGTGGCAGCCATGTTCCTCCTTCCGTCCAGCAACGAGAACGGACCAATGCCCTACGGCTGCCTAGTCCAGTGGCACGCCCATACCAACCTCTGCTATTCGGACACCACTCACACGGTAGTGGGTTTCACCCCCTGTTCAGCGGGCGAGTTCAATGCCCGGACTGCGTACATGACCCATGTCTGGCAGGTTCAGGTATCCGGTGGTCCCTTGGCCATCGATCCCTCGGACCTTCAAGTCATGGAGGCTGCTATCGAGGCCCAACAAAGCGGCCTGGCTCCAGTCACCTCATCCACCGGGACCGTCAGCTATAACCAGGCCACGGCTCCTGTGGGCGCCTTTTGAGGCCGATGTCTCGGTCACTAGACCTCCTGCTACCACACCGAGCGCGCCGGCGTTGCTCACCAGTTTACTGCGGGCAATCCCACTGATCACCTAAAGGGAGACACCGATGTCTTACTTTGGCGGCCAAGTCGCCTCTTTCGGGGGCACGGCATATCCGGCAGGGGACAACTCATTGCATCGGGTCGGGAGCCATTCCTCTAGGAGCGAACGGTACGACTATGATTCGTGCAACTCGACATCGCTAGCAATGCTCAAGTGACGTCTCGGACACCAGCGTTCACAATCCGCAATCCCGGGGGGTGAAATCAATGCCTGATCCAACGGTTCTGCTCGACAGACTGGAGTTCGGCGAGTCTCTGCGATGGCACGATGACCGGCTCTGGATCGCCAACTGGGGCAAAGCGGAGATCGTGGCGGTCGATATCAATGGACTGAGCGAGATCAAGCGAGAGGTGCCGACCACCTTCCCATTCTCCATCGACTGGTTGCCCGACGGACGCCTCCTGGTCATCGCAGGCCGGGAGGCGGTTCTCCTTCGGCGAGAAACAGACGGATCTCTCGTCACCCACGCCGACCTGTCTCCTTTCGGATCTGTCTTCAATGAACTCGTGGTCGAGGGCCGCGGCTACTCATATGTCAACGGCGGTGGGTCCGATCCCATGACAGACCAGGCGTTCGCCCCGGGACTTGTGGTGTTGGTCACCCCCGACGGGTCGGCTCGAGAGGTCGCTGAAGGCATCGACTTTGGAAATGGAATGGCAGTCACTCCGGACAATCGGACACTGATCGTGGCCGAATCATATGGAAATCAGCTATCTGCCTTCGACATCGCTGAAGATGGCTCGTTGTCAGGTCGCCGGGTCTGGGCCAATCTGGGCCAAGGAGTTCCCGATGGGATATGTCTCGACGCAGGTGGTGCGGTCTGGTACGCCGATGTCCCGGCCATGCGGTGTGTTCGAGTTGCCGAGGGAGGGCGAGTTCTTGAGACCGTTCAACTCGACCGAGGCGCGTTTTCGTGCATGCTCGGAGGAGCCGATGGGCAATCCCTTTTCATCGCTGCCTCCATATGGCGCGGGATGGAGCACATGATGGACGAAGAGCACAACGGGCAGGTGCTGATCGTTGACGTCACAACCCCCCATGTCGGTTGGCCATAGTTTCCTCAAGGGTCTCGCACCCGTTCGCTGTCTGGGCTGAACATTTGTCGCCCTGCACGGATTCGGCCTGCCCACACCTACCCGACTGCGGTTAGGGGCAGCTTCCAACTCGTTACAGAACTCGCGAGTCAGCCGCGCCGGTGGGCGCACGGCCGAAGAAGTTGACGAAGCGTTCCTCTCTGGCCGTCGTCCCTTGAGGGCTAGAGGCCCTCAATCGACGTATAGAGGCCGGTCGAGACCATCTCCGCCGACCCGCTCGCCACCGCATCGGCCCAGAATGTCTGCCACTCGTTGTCAGCACCAAGGGCGTCCATGAACGCACCGTAGGCCGCTCCAGAGTCAAAGGTCATCATGTAGACGATGGTCATCGCCTCACCGCCGACCACCGTCTGCGCGACGTTGACTGTTGCACCAAGGCGCTCATGGATCGCCTTTGCCTTGGAGACCTGCCCGACAAACGTGTCCACCTTTCCCGGATGGGGCCGCCAGTTTGCTACCTGTGAAGTTGTCGACATTGTGTATCCCCCGTTTCAGTTGGTCCGCACGATGCGGTCCCGACCGAGAGCCTGGCACGTTCTCGTCCTGGTCGCTCGGTGAAACGCGCAAGCTCCCAGGGGGTCAGCCCGTGGTGATGCGACCAACGCGACGAGCCGAGTGGGCTTCTGGTCAAATGGCAAATCTGCGATTGAGCCAATCATCCCACGCACCCCCACCCAACCCGTGTTGTCGGGCAGTCTCCTAGAAATCGACAACAGCGAGATCGACCACCTGGACGCCCTCGGCTTCGAGTTCCTGCTCGACGGATGCCAAGAGGGCAACAGCTTCTGACGAGGTCGCGCCATAGGTGGCGTGAGCACCTCTGGGTACCGATACCTCAAACCCCTCGCTGATGGCTCCTAGGCTGGTTCCCTGAACGCAGAATTCGCTCTGCATGCCGGCTGTGGCGACACGGTCCACTCCCTCATCCCGCAGCACCTGGGCAAGTTGAGGATTAGATCCGAACGCATTTGGCTCGCTCTTCCGGACGACAAGCTCGTCCCCCACCGATCGGAACACCAGCTCCCATCCCTCGGTCTCCGGCTCGTCCGGGTCACTGGGCTGTCCGTCATTGTGAACGTGAATCACTGTGGCCCCGCAAGCCCTGGCCGAGGCCAGCAGACGCTCCAGTGCCGGACGCACCTCGGCGGCTCCGCGAACTGGCTCTTCGCCCTCAAGCACGTTTCGCTGGGCGTCTACCAAGATCAGTGCTGTTGTCGTGGATCCATAATGGCATCGAGCAAGGACGAAATGTCCCACCTACCGGCGGTCTGGGGCACGGTCCAGCTAGGCACTCTCGGCTTCTGCCAAGCCGGGCTGTTGGTAAATGCCCATCAGATTGCCAGCCGGATCGAGGAAGGTGGCGAGAACCTCCGACCCGTATTGGTCGGGTGGAAGCACTATCGATCCGCCCGCCTCGACAACCCGCTCTGCAGCTGCTCGCGCATTCCCGACCATGACATAGGGAAGGATGCCTGGTTCTGCATCAGGATCCCGATCGCGAACCCACGCGCCGCTGACGCGAAGATTCGCTATTTACCCTAGTCACAGCGTCGGATGATCCGTGAGTGAACGGCCCGAATCTTCGCTCGCCCCGGCGAGCCCACCAAGGGCTCTACGGTGCTGACCTGGCCAGTCGTGTCGTCAAACGAAGGTCGATCCGTCTCTCGGAACCGAATGTTCCAGTCAAAGGCACGCTCGTAGAATGCTGCCGACTCTTGAACATCTATGGCGGCGATCTCCAAGTAGCAGATCTTGCCCGTGCGAAAGGTCGGCATAGCGGGTGTTGTCATTACTGTCTCCCGTGCACTGGTCTCTTGGTGCCTAGCCCCATTGTTGTGGATCCGAGGCCCCCGAACAATCCTCTACCGACAGTCCTCCACTCGACGATCAGCGGTGCACCCCGCGGCCTGCCGAACAGTGGCCATCTGTTCGAGCGCGCAATGGTGAACTGAAACGATCTAGTTTCTCTCGGCATGGCAGCAGTCGTGAATGTGCTGCAGTTCAAGGGATCCGTGGATCCCGAAGTATTCGCCAAGTCCGAACGCGACATTCTGCCGCAGATGCGAGTGATCGAGGGCTTTCAAGGATTCGACGTCGTCCAAACCTCTGGGACGGAGGTGATCTTCATCATCCTGGGTGAGCCCGTCGAGGTTCTCGATCAGATTGCGACGGAAGTGGGTTCCCGATGGATGCGCTCCAATGTCGTGCCTCTGCTCGCCGGCCTCACGGAACGCGATATCGCCCCGGTCATCGCTTCCTCGGGAACTTAGGAGGCCGGCTCGATCTGCCGTTTCGGGACGCAGGTATCTGGTCACAAGGCGGACCCAGAGCCGGAGTTCGCGGACAGCCCGAGAGGCCACTCCTCACCATCGGCTGCACTGCGGTACCAGTACGCAACCGAGGACAACAGGGACCGGGCGATCGCCGAGGCTCTGGGCGGACTGGTCCCAAAGGCTGACCTGGTCCCGAGCGAGAGCGCAGGCGCGAGTCCTTGGCGCCAGCAGCTCCCCAGCCCCGGCCGTGGATCACACCCCGTCTGAACTGCACTTCGGCGCCCCCGGCAGGAGTTGAACCCGCAACCTGATGGGTAGAAACCACCTGCTCTATCCAGTTGAGCTACAGGGGCCGTTCCGGGAAGGTCGCTCCGGCTGCTCGGACCTCCATCGGTCTGTGCCACACTAGAGGCTCCTTGGTGGCCGTAGCTCAGTTGGTCAGAGCGCCGGGATGTGGCCCCGGAGGTCGCGGGTTCGAACCCCGTCGGTCACCCTGCTGTCCCCGGCGACGTGAGCACACCGCTTGCGCTGCCTGGGGCAGGGATTCTTGCATGCAGGCGCCTCTAGCTCAACGGCAGAGCAACGGACTCTTAATCCGCAGGTTCTGGGTTCGAATCCCAGGGGGCGCACCAGGTCAGATAGGGTTTCCGGGTTAGCCACCGGAGCGGAAATCCCATAAACATCCCATAAACAGGTACAATGGGGACCATGAAGGGTTCCAAGCGGCTTCTGAGGGGACGGGGCAAGTCCGCCGTCTACGAGCTGAGGGTGTCTACCGGCAAGGACCCTGTCACCGGCAAGTACGCCTACACGTCGCGCACCTGGCCAGGGTACGCGGCAGATGACCCCGAGGTCACCACCGCCGACAAGGCACTGGCGAAGCTGGTCAAGGAGCTGGAGGGCGACCGGAGCGGCAGGACGGCGGGAGCAGGCATCACGGTCGACCAGTTGCTCACGAAGTGGCTGAAGCAGATCACCAGCGAGGGTCGCTCCCCCACCACCCTGCGGGAGTACCGGCGCCTCATTGGCAAGCGCATCAGCCCGGCCCTCGGGCACGTGCCGGCCCGGAAGGTCACCGCCCTAGAGCTGGACGAGTTCTACCAGGGCTTGACCGACGAGGGACTTGCCCCAGCATCGGTTCGACAGGTGCACGCCATCCTGCGGGCCGGCTTCCGGCAGGGCGTCAAGTGGCGCTACCTCACGTCCAACCCGGCCACCGATGCCAGCCCGGCCAAGCTGGTGTCGAAGGCAGTCACGGCGCCCACGGTGGCAGAGGTGCAGGCCATGATCCAGGCCGCCGATGCAGACGACCCAGACATGGCCGCGCTCATCGCCCTGGCTGCGGTGACCGGAGCCCGGCGCGGTGAGTTGTGCGGGCTTCGGTGGGGTGACGTGAACTGGACCGGCCACACCTTGACCATCGAGCGGTCGGTCGCCACGATGGGCCGAGGGCAGCTCATCACAAAGGACACGAAGACCCACGCCGCCAGACGATTGGCCCTCGACACCTTCGGGGAAGAAACCCTAAAGCTCCACCTAAGGGTCATAGAGGATCGGGCCGCTGAACTGGGAATCTCCGTCACGCCTGACTCCCCCATCTTCAGCTACGACCTAGTGCGCCCGATCGCTCCCGACACCGTGAGCCACTACGTGAGGTCGGTCGCCACGAGGGTCGGAGTGGACACTCACTTGCATGCGCTGCGTCACTTCGCTGCCACGGAGCTCATCGGAGCCGGCCATGATGTGCGTACCGTCGCCGGGCGGCTGGGCCACCGGGACGCATCGGTGACGCTGAAGGTGTACTCCCATGCTTTACCGGAACGGGACCGAGACGCGGCCACCGCCCTCGGGAAAGCGCTGACTCCGGGATGAAGCTCCATCCGCCCTGCGACTGAATGAGGCGATTCCCGCCCCGCCGGAGAAACGTGCTGAAGGATGCCGCCACAAGCCCTCAATGCTAAGCGGATCATGGAGAATTGAGGGCACGACCTTCGGGTTATGAGACCTATCCGGACTGTCTGAGCGGTTTTTCACCGTCGCCCACCGCCGCCCAGATTCAGCGCTCTACCTGGGCTTTTCCTAGATCCACGGTCCTTGGCCTGCGATGACCGTCTGACACGTTTTCGGGAAGTTTTTGGGATTTCTTTGGGATGGACCTGACCTTCGGGTGCATCTTCGGGCAACATTTTTGGGCTGTGGAATGCGTGCGGGATGGAGGGTCGGTGAGAGCCCTGATTCGGTCGTTGGCTTCACTTCCTGACCTGTACCCCTCGGCCTGACGAGGCTCCGGCCTCCAGCCGTGCGACCGTCCCGACGGTCGGGCCTCCGCCCTCGCTCGAGGTGTTGGGGGCCTCCATGAATCCACTTCTCACGGAGGTCTCCACCATGACCATCACATCCCCTCTCCACAGCTTCATCCGAGTGGGCTGTTCGCCCGGCCTCGCCGGGTGACCAGCCACCCGGAGGCAGTCCCGGACCGTCAACTCAACATCCCGAGACGGATCGACGACCCGGCCACGGCAGCCCAGGTCGCCCTCGATCTCCTCCGGAGCCGTCGGGAGGATGTCACTCTCGCCCTCTACCTGGACGACAGGCATCGCTTCGTCGGCCACGCCATAGTCGCCACCGGCTGGGTCCAAGCAGCTCGCCTCTCGGCTCGCCCGGTCCTTCTCGGGGCGCAGGCCAGCCGGGCAACCGGCTGCGTGCTGGTCCGTTACCGTCGCTACGGAGCCTCCAGCGCCTCGGAAGCCGAGCAGCGATCCCTCCGGGCACTCTCTGCAGTCTGCTCCCGATATGGGCTCGCTGTGGTCGATCACCTCTTTGCGGTCAGCACTGGAACCTTCCGCTCGGGCTTCCTCGATGGGCCATGAGCCGAAGCCCCGGCCCATCGCTCCCCTCTGTCGTAGCATCGCGTCATGATCGGACTGCTCCCCCCGAAAGTGCTCGAACAGCGGGGACAAGACACATGGCAGAGCTAAGGCCCATCACGGAGACGTGCCAGCCACGAACAGACGTCCTGGCCGGCGGGTTGAGCGATAACCACTTCGCTGCGCAACTAGATCAGGTAGTCCGCAACCCGGAGGCGTATCCGGTCTACGGCGATCCGACAGAGTTCTTCGCCCTCACCTATCCGACGGCTGGGCTCCGTGACCTTCTTACTCGCACTTTCGGCCGTCTGAGCGGAGCGAAAGTGCCAGGAGCCGAGCACGGCCTGATTCGCTCCGAGACGAGCTTCGGCGGCGGGAAGACGCACAGCCTCATGGCCGTGTACCACCTCGCAACAGGAGCCCGACCTCTTTTCCTTAGCGAGTTTGTTGATCCGGCACTTCTCCCTGATGACTGCCAGGTGGCGGGGGTCGTCGCCGACACATTGGACCCGGTCAATGGTCTTGTGACGAATGGGATGCGTTCATTCACTCTTTGGGGAGAGATGGGGGCCCAGCTCGGAGTGGAGGCTTTCGAGAAGCTCCGCCAGTCGGACGAACAACGTACTGCGCCATCGAAGACTGTCCTAGCTGAGGCAATTGGTGATCGGCCGACAATCATCATCATCGACGAGATAGCTCAGTACCTACGTCAGCTGACCTCATCGGGGAACGAAGACGTTCGAAGGATGGCCGGAGCAGTACCTGTCTTCTTCAAGAACTTGCTGGAGCTTGCTGCGGGTTACCCAAAGTTGGTAGTGATCCTGACGCTGGCTACACGCCGGGACGCATTCGGCAAAGAAACCGATGAACTTACGGAAGCGATCGCGGCAGCCGAAGCCGACGCACGCCAGACGCTGGAGGAGGCGGGCTCAGTCGTAGCACGGTTCACTCAAGGTGGGTCGATTGTCAAGCCGGCCGAGGACAACGAAATCGCTGAGATCCTCAAACGGCGACTCTTTTCAACGATCGACCCGGAGGCTGCAGTAGCAGCAGCGCAGGCGTATCGGGCGTTCTACGAGGACCTGGCCGGAAGAGGTGAGCAGCTGACAGGCGGTGCCGATCACGCAGCAACATACTCCGAGCAGATTGAGGCTTCGTATCCGTTCCACCCGGAACTGATTCGTGTCCTCGATAAGCGACTCAGTACCATCCCGAACTTCCAACGAGCACGAGGAGCGCTGAAGCTGCTTGCCGAAGTTGTGGCCGGCATCTGGGATTCCGAAACTCCGACGGAGATCATCAATGTCGCCGATCTCGACTTCGATAGGCCCGAGGTCTTGCACCACCTGACGATCGCACTCGGGCGCGGAGAGTTCGAAAGCGTGGCTAAGGCCGACTTTGTCGGCAGCAGCTCTCATGCTGCCGAGGTGGACGAGGTACGGTTCGCTGGCCGACGACCCTATACAAAGCGAGCTTGCCGGACTGTCTTCACGCACAGCCTTGAAATGGTGACCTCCGCCGGCGCAGGTCGGCCAGAAGTCGTGCTCGGCACGCTTGCCGTGGGAGATAGCCCAGACCTGGTTTCTGAGGCTCTCGGCGCTTTGGACCAAACTGCGTGGTTCCTTGACTACAACGGCATGCGCTGGCGGTTCTCAACCGAGCCGAACGCAAACAACATCGTCGCTGAAGCCGCGAACAATGTGCCGAATTCAAAGGTCAACGACGAGTTGCGAATCCGGATCACTGAAGCATTCCCAAGTAATGGCCTCGTGACTGCAGTGCACTTTCCTTCAGGCCCGGGTGCGATCCAGGACAGTCCACCAAAGCTACGTCTCGTCGTCATGCATCACGATGACATCACGGTGCGCTCGAACGATGCCACCAAACCACCGAGCCGGATTGTCGAACTGTACGACCACGCTGGAGCGAGTGAGGGCCGGCGAAAGAACCGCAACGCTGTGGTGTTTCTCGTCGCTGACCTGGACGCTGTCGACACGATGCGCGACAAGGTCCGATTCGACCTTGCCGCAAAGGCAGTCGTCAACGACGCCGAACGCATGCGTGACTTCACCCCAGAGGTTCAAAAGAAGCTGAGAGCGATCGCTGATGCCGCCAAGCTAAACGCCAGGGTTGCGCTCACTCGCTGCTACCGACACATGTACACGCTGCGGCGGACAAGGCGAACGACTACCTCCGCCATGAAGAACTCGCCCCGAAGGCTCAAGGGGACGTTGACAAGGCGCAAACGAAGGTAATCGTTGAACAGCTGAAGGAGATTGGCAAGGTCCGTACGACGCCGATGTCAACCGACTACTTGTACTCAAAAGCATGGCCGCGAGATGCCACGGAGGTCACGACCGAAGCAGTGACCGATGCCTTCTGGGAGGACCACGGCGCGCAGATTGTCCTCGACGGCACGATGCTTCGGGATACCATCCGGGACGGTGTCCGCAATGGCACCTGGGTCTATTGGGATTCTTCCACCCAACGCGCATGGACCGACAAGGACCCTGCCGCTCCAATCCAAATCGGGACTGACTTCCTTCTTTACACACCCAAGCGCGCTAACGAGCTTGGTTTGCTAGGGCGGGCTGTCACCTGGGAGGACATCGCTGCCGTGCTGAACCAAGCACAGCTCAGCGCATCAGAACTTCGGAGCAAGCTCGAAGGCCAAGTTGGAAAAGAGCCCAGCAAGGCAGAAGTGCTTGAGGTTATCGCTCGTGCAGCGGAAGGCGGTGAGAACGCCCGCCTGGTCGCGGTGGCTGGGCTGGTGGAAGCTGGTGCCAAGGCGCTCACTCCTTCCGAGGTACGAAAGGTCGGGCTTGACACGGTTACCGTACTCACGCCGGGTGAGGCTGACAGACTCTCGATCGCCCGGCCAGGGTCCAGGCGAACTATCAAGCCAGTCGAAGCCAAAGGCGCAATTGGCGTCGCCCTTCAGTCTGTGCTTGACCAGGCCAGCGATACCACTGGCATCACCGGCTTCACTCTGATCGAAATCACCTCATCCGCTGATCCCGGTGAAGGAATCAAGGACCTCGTCGAACTCACCCGTGCTGTGCCGATGCTTCCAAAAAACGACATCGACATCGCCTGTGACATTGAGCTCGACTTCGCTGGACTCACACCCGGTGCTCAGATCAACCTCTCGGGTCCCTCGAAGCAGTTTCAGAAGATCGAAGACACGTTGTTTGCTTTTGCAAAGAAAGCCAGCGACATCGCCGGCACGCTTCGGCTCGAAATCCGTTTTGGGGAGCCGGTCCCGGTGAATGCGAAGGAAATAGACACCTTACGGACCGTACTCACGAAGCTTCAACCAGGAGAAGTCCGGATAAAGGGCGTTCTCGGATGATTCGAGCGGCCTCTGAACACAAGATTCGCGGCTTCCGTCTCATTGTTCAGCCCTCCGCGAACGGATTCGGCATCACTCTCGAAGAGACCAACGGTCATCAACGGAACACGACAACTGTGGCGAAGGCAGACTACGGACATACGCATGCGGTGCTCCCGTCAGTCATGACAGCGGTTAAGAGCAGCGGACACGCGAGAACAATCCTGAGCCCGCAGCGGAAGGCCCCGATAGTGCTGTCGGAGGAAGCAGGTGTCCGCCTAGCACTGGCTCTCGTCGCCACAACCTCCGTTACAAAGCCGCGCCGCATCGAAGCGATCATCGGGGCTATCGAAAACATGGCTACAGAAGAGGCCTACTACTGGTACTCGAAGTGCATGGGTCCGGAGTCTCGACGGGTGCGTAGGGCGCTCAGACTCTTTCTGGCAGCGGAGTGACGCGTGAGTGACAGCCCACGAGTCCTAATTGAAGAGTGGCTGCCCGTAGCAGAACTCGGAATTGAGAGCCGCCGTGAACGAGCCGCTGCGAGCGCATTGCCACCTTTATCGTTCCTACATGTCTGGTGGGCGCGCCGTCCCCTTGCCGCAAGCGCCGGGGCCATATTGGCGAGCATCATGCCCTCTTGGACGCCCGACCTTGCAAGAGCGCATTCCGATGCCGCTGAGCTGCGCACCGAGAAGGACTACCAGGCCTGGTTCCTAACATTGTGTGGGATACTTGGTGATCCCATAAGCGCGCGTAAGGCGTATGATGCAGCACGCAGTAGTGGTGTCCGGGTGCCTAATCCTTACACCTATAAGCAAGCCTATAAGAATTCACCTACGACTGCGGACTTAGCGCTTCTCCATGGGATTCTCACTCACACCTGGGGAACCCTACCAACTGTTCTCGATCCAACAGCGGGCGGTGGATCGATTCCGTATGAATCCATACGTTATGGCCTGCCAACCACGGCCAACGACCTAAACCCTGTTGCCGCTTGGATACTCCGGGCGGGTGTTGAGTTACCGAGTCTGTATGGTCAGGACCTAACAGCGGAATTACGCCAATGGGGAGAAACACTCATCGGCAGAGTAGGTCAGCGCCTCATCCCGTTCTTCCCGAGTGGCGACGACGAGCAGGTCGCGACCTACTTCTTTACACGGTCGATTGCCTGCCCTCGTACGGGAAAGCCGGTACCACTCAGCCCCGATTGGTGGCTGTCGAAAGCTGATGGTGGCGTGGCAGTGCGCCTGATAACTGAGCGCGATGGCCAGGAGCTGGCTGTTCCAGAGTTCGACCTCGTGACCGGAGAAGCGATCGACTTTGACCCCAATAGAGGAACTGTTAGCGGCGGCGATGCAATCAGCCCCTGGGATGGTTTGACGATCGATGGCGACTACATCCGGGCCGAGGCTCGTGCTCAGCGACTCGATTCAGTTCTGTACGCGGTCGCAGCGAGGCGTGGAGGGAAAAGGTTCTTCAGAGCACCCACTCCCATTGATTTGGACGCGATCGCTGCTGCCAAGCAGGCTGTCGCTGCACGGCTGCCGTCATGGTTAGCTGAGAATGTCATCCCGGATGAGGCGATTCCTCCACAACACCCGAAGTATGACGTCGCGCGATGGGGAATGTCTCACTGGTCAGCAATGTTTTCGCCTCGGCAGCTATTGGTCCACTGTGCGTTCGTCGAGGAATACCGAACCCTTGTGCCAGAGGTTCGCGCGGCCATTTCTGATGGGCCTCGCGCAAATGCCATTCTCGCTCTGCTCGCCACCATGCAAGGAAAGGCCCTCAATTACGATGCCTACTTGTCGACATGGCATGTCTCAAGGAGCGTCATGCGCTCGGTCTTCGACACTCATAATTTCGCATTCAAGTGGACCTACGCGGAATTCGAGGCTGGCAAAGCGCTCTATCGGTGGTGTCTTGACCAGCTCCTAGATGCTTACGACGGAATCGCGGAGCTCCTGCAGCCCACGGAGACACCTCTATTTTCGGGTGTGAGCCTTGATACTCCCGTACCTGCGGCACTGCTGGTGACGCAACGGACCGCGGCTGACCTGGTCGATCTACCAGACAAGTCTCAGGTCCTCGCGTGCATTGATCCGCCCTATTACGACAACGTGATGTATGCCGAGCTCGCCGATTTTTTTTACGTATGGGAAAAGCGCACGGTCGGAACCATTTGGCCAAACTTTTTTGTCGACGAGTTGACGGATAAGAAGAATGAGGCGGTGGCAAATATCGCTCGCTTTGCCGAGGCGGGAAAGAGGAAGAAGGAGCTTTCAAACGCCGACTATGAGGCAAAGATGACGGCTATTTTTGCCGAGTGCTACCGCGTTATTCGTGATGATGGCGTCTTGACCGTCATGTTCACCCATAAGCGAGCCGAGGCCTGGGACACGTTGGGAATGTCTTTGATGGAAGCGGGCTTCGCAATCGAAGCCTCGTGGCCCGTCGCAACTGAGTCCGACAATTCTCTGCACATCGCGGCCAAGAACGCCGCGTCATCAACAATTATGCTCGTTTGCCGGAAGCGCCCTGCTACATCTAACGATCCCGCCTATTTCGAAGACATTGAGGGCGAGGTTCGTGCCGCTGCCCGCGAGGCTCTCGCAAGATTCTCGGAATTTGGGATCGAAGGAGTGGACCTGTTGTTGTCTACCTACGGTCCGGCTTTATCGGTCGTCTCGTCTCGGTGGCCCGTGTATTCATCAGAGGCAGATCCGATAACCGGCACAAGTCGTTTGTTGCGGCCTGAGGAGGCATTGGACTCAGCCCGTGGGGAGTTGGTTCGTCTTCAACGGCAACGTCTGATCGGTCGAGCTGCACAGCTGGACCCAATTACGGACTTTGTCTTACTGAGCTGGGAGATATTCAAGGCCCGCGAATTTCCCTTCGACGAGGCCCGCCGGCTCGCTCTCGCTGTGGGCGGGCTGGATGTCGATGATCTCGTTCGTGCCAAGGTTGTCGAGAAGAAGTCCGGCACGGTCGTCTTGACGCCACCGTCGAAGCGGGTTCGCCACCACAAAGACCAGGAGGCTGAGCTACCTGGGATCTACCTTGAGGCACACGCATTCCCGGTGCTGATAGATGCTCTTCACACTGCCATGCACCTCGTTGACGAGGATGGGCCGGCTGCGGCCAAGGCATGGCTAGATCGGGTTGGACTTGCGGATGATCAACGGTTCCAGGCAGCGCTGCAGGGCTTGGTGAACGCGATGCCACGGAGCAAAACTAAGGATAAGTGGGATATTCCTGAGGCTGAGTGGCTTGATGCCATCTGTTTCTACTTCCCGGACGTGACAGTCCCCGACGCCCGGCCGGCCGCTGGTCAGGCCCTACAAGCTCAGCTCGGTTTCGAGACCTAAGAGCGGCTGTGACTTTCCGTGATTTGCCGCTCCGCCCCTCGTACACGGCTGCAGACGACCGTGTAAATGGCTTTTTTGTTCCCGTCCTGAGTCAGGCAGTCTCCTACGACCGCGTCACGGGGTACTTCCGTTCGTCCTCTCTGGCCTCCGTCGCTCGGGGCTTGGCCAGGTTTGTGTCGCACGGCGGAACGATGCGACTAATCGCAGGAGCGGAACTCGACGACCTGGATGTTCGAGCCCTTGAGGAAGGCGAGCCCCTCAGCGAGATCGTGGCGAGACGCTTGCTCAGTGATCCGGTCGAAGGCGCTGACATCATTGCGGAACGACGGCTTGAGACGCTGGCCTGGCTCGTCAAAGAGAGTCGACTTGAGATTCGAATCGGCGTTCCCACTGATCACCTCGGACGTCCGCTTCGTCGCGACGAGACCGCGCGCTACTTCCATGCGAAGTACGGAATTTTTGTTGACGGCGAAGGTAACAAGATCGCTTTCTCCGGTTCGAACAACGAGACCCGTGCGGGACTAATCGATAACTACGAGGTGTTTGACACCTTCCCGTCCTGGAACGAGGGCGTCTGGGAATGGAGCGGCCAGGCAGTCGTTGATCGATTCGAAGACCATTGGAATGGCGCGGTTGGGGGAGACTGGGCGGTGGTGAACCTGCCCGAGGCAGTCGCTGAGCACCTCGTCGAACGCGTGAAGCACATCGCCACGCCGCTTTCGGTGGACCCGGAGGAGAAGCGAGAAGAGGCAGACGCAGAGGCTGATCTGATCCGGCTCGAATTCGTGGCAGCAGCTCCCCGTCTCGAAGGCGGGACGGGTGTTGGTTATGTAACCGCCGGTGTCGTGCCCTGGCCGCACCAGCTCTCAATCGCCCGCCACGTCGTCGACACCTTCCCTCGAGGTTACCTACTCGCCGACGAGGTTGGTTTGGGAAAGACAATCGAAGCGGGTCTCATCATCCGAGAACTGCTGGTGTCTGGCAAAGCCTCGAAGGCGCTCCTCTTGGTTCCGGCTTCGGTGATTCGTCAATGGCAGGAGGAGCTTGAGGAGAAGTTCTCCCTCGCCATTCCAAGACTTGAGGGCGGCAAGTTCTTTGTTCGCCGAGCTGGCATCGACGAAGAGGTAAGTGGAGTCGCCGGAAACCCGTGGGGTGCTTTCCCCATTCTGCTTGCATCGTCACACTTGGCTCGTCGCCGCGACAGGCGATCCGAAGTCCTCGCTGCTGGGCCTTGGGACGTAGTCCTGGTCGATGAGGCCCACCACGCTCGCCGCTCTGGCTCCAAACCAACTGACACCCCGAACACACTCCTCGCCCTGTTGCAGGCGATGAGAGTCAGCCGATCCTGGAAGGCGTTGTACTTGGCATCGGCTACTCCGATGCAGATGGCCGCCCACGAGGCGTGGGACCTACTTGAGCTGTTGGGATTGACTCCGAGATGGGGTGAGTCGGCGGACACGTTCACTCGCTACTACACCCAGCTGCGTGAATCGTTCGGAGAGCGCCAGTGGGAATTTCTTCGGCGGATGTCAGAGGATTTCTTCGAGGACCCTGGGGTTGCGCCTGACGCGGTGCTGACTCGTCAGGTCAGGGATGAGTTGGGTCTCGCGAAGTCGAAACTCATTAGGGACTTCGCCGAAAACGGGATGCCCCAAGAGTCGATCGACCAGATTCCTCCGGCAACTCGACACTGGCTGGACGAGTGGCTTCGTCGTCATACGCCGATGCGTGACCGTGTCTTCCGCACCACGCGCTCGACTTTGCGCCATTACAAGGAGATTGGCCTACTTGACTCGTCGGCAACGATTCCGGTCCGACGCGTGAAGGACAGGTTCATACCGTTCACGCCGGCCGAGCAGGAACTCTATGGGCGGATCGAGGCATACATATCGAAGTACTACGACGCCTACATGAGCGGACCACAGAATCAGAAGCCTCTCGGGTTCATCATGACCGTGTACAGGCGTCGGCTGACTTCATCGTTTCTAGCTATAGAACGTAGCCTGCAGCGCCGCCGACAGGTACTCGTCAGAAATGCTTCGGCTTCGGGCCTACTCGACCCTGACGACTTGGCCACTCTTGAGTACTCAGGATTGTTGGACCTCGGAGATCTTCCCGAGGCAAAGCTGAGCCTGGCAGCGGAAGTGGCGGAGCTTGACAGCTTCCTTGAGGACCTCGCCCGACGTCCACCGGACGAGTCGAAGATGACCTACCTCCACAATGAGTTGGAGGATGCATTCAAGGGTATCCATGACACCGTGATCGTGTTCACTCAATACACCGACACAATGGAGTACCTGCGAGACCAACTCGTCACGTACTACGGCGACCGGGTTGCCTGCTGGTCCGGAAAGGGCGGCGAACGGTGGAACGGTACCTCCAAGGCATGGGAACCGATCGCCAAGGCCGATTTGAAGCGGCTATTTCGAGAGGGACGCGAGGTGAAGATGCTCATCGGGACTGACTCAATGTCCGAAGGACTCAACCTCCAGACTTGCGATTTGATGATCAACTACGACATGCCGTGGAACTTCATGCGAGTCGAACAGCGCATCGGGCGGATCGACCGGATCGGTGGGCGACCGGAAGTGTCAATCCGCAACTACTTCTATAAGGACACGGTGGAGGAGAAGATCTACACGGGGATTGCGGAGGACTTCGATTGGTTCGAAGACATCGTTGGGCCAGCGCAGCCCGTGCTTGGCCAGGTCGAGGACGTCATCGAGCACATAGCGATGCAAATGCCGAATGCCGATCGAGACAAGGCTGTCACGGCGGAGATATCAAGAATCCGCGAGCAAATTGAAGCTGCGAAAGCGCTAGCCGTAACCATGGACGACGTAGGGCTCGCTCCCGATGCGGCTTGGTCTGCAGAGCTTCACCCGGCTATCGAGCTGGCCGACCTCGAAGAGGTGCTAACCCGAGCTGAGCCCGTGGCCAAGTGTTTCCACCCACATCCTGCGATCTCGGGGGCGTACCTCCTTGACCTCGGGAGCGGGAAGGTTGCCGTGACTTTCAGGCGAGCGGTGCTAGAGGCTCACCCAGGTCAAGTGACACTCTTGACCTACGGAACTGACGAACTGCGTGCACTCTTCCGCGATGTACCGGTCGGCGGCGGACCGATTTTCTCGGTCGCAGGTACCGAGGTGTCGACCTTCGAGCAGCTCGACAGCGTTCTTTCTTCACGCAGTTCCTGACCTCCGAACTTGCCAGGCTGCGACCTCAGAGAGGCTCTCGCACCTGGGCTAAGACATACGGGACCGGGATCTTTGGGATGCCCGGCCGAGGGTCCAGCAGTCGGCGCAGTAGAAGTCGCCATCGTCGGCGTAGTGGTGACCATCGGGGTGCATGAGGTCGGTATCGACCGAGCACCCGCACCGATCGCAGAAGACCCACGACGCTTCCCGCCACAGCGGACGGCTCGCCATTTGCTCGAGCTGTTGCACGAGCTGGGCGAGGTTGGCGTCGGCCCGTTCGTCGTCGGGCTCGGAGAAAACGAAGTGGTAGCGGACAAGCTCTGCAATGTCGGTGATTGTGTAGGCCATGCCTCCGACTCCTCTCCCTTCTCGGTTCATGGGCGCGAAAGGGCACGGAGGAAACGCACGGGGGCAATGGGAAGGGACTCAGTCCCTCGGGAGTACCGGAGCGAAGCGGCGGCTCGGACCGCCTTGCGGCTGTGCGCCTCCGTGCAACCCTCGGAAGCACCGAACCCGAGAAGATTTCGTTGCGGATGGACTGCTGGCCGGCACACCAGCCTGTCAGCATGGAGTGGAGCGGAGTACGAGGAGTAGGCAACGTGACATCCAAGCCTGGAGTGGAGAAGGCTCTCACAGAGCTGCAGCGGCTGATCCGTCGTCCACCATCGGATGGCGGTGAGCGGGCTGCGATGACCCGGCGGCTTCCGCTGGAGCTGACCGGAGGCGAAGTTCAGCACCGGATTGCTGCGTAAGGAGGTAGAAACGATCGAAGAAGTGAAGGAGGCCCTTCTCGCCGATCTCAGCTTCGAGCACCTTCGAATGCCTGACGATGACGTGTGGCAGTACGTGGGGAAACAGCCGTCCTAGCGGGACGCAATTGCAAGGCACTGGGCCAACTATTGGACGGGTGCGATTACTCCGACCGGGACATCGGAAGATGTGGTGGTCCCATTACCCAATTCGCCGTTGCTGTTCAGGCCCCAACAGTCCACCATCGAAGAGGCCAGCACGGCACAATAGCTTGTACTAACCGTCTCGCCACTGATACTTACTGCGTTGCTGATTCCAGAGACAGGCTCGGCAACACCGGTTTCGCTGTCATTGCCGTCGCCCAGTGCGCCATAGAAGTTGTCGCCCCAACAATCGATTCCACCCTTGCTAACGATAGAACAAACGCTAGCGCCGCCCGCAACAAGCACTGGTGTGGCACCGGCAAGCCCAGAGACCTGTACCGGTACGGCTGATGAGATTCCTCCGGTTCCATCGCCTAGCTGATAGAAGCCATTGTAACCCCAGCAATCTGCATAACCGGACTTCAGAACTGCACAATATGAACTGTTTGGCATCCCTTCATAAAACGAGCTGGCAGCCACGTTCACCGCCGCCGCAATCCCCGTGACGGAAACGGGTATACTTGAAGAGACGTACGTGCCGTTGCCAAGTTGACCGTCCACGTTATATCCCCAGCAGCTGACGCCCCCTGACGCAAGTAGGGCACAATAGCCAGCGCCACCACCGGTGATCTCAGTTGCATTCTGAATCCCTGTTACGAGCTGTGGCTCCGCTACGCAAGAAATATCGGTCGTCAGGTATTCATTACATGCCTCCGGAGAATCCGAGTGGACTCCGATCGTGGTTCCATTTCCAAGTTGACCATCGGCGTTGTACCCCCAACAAGCGACGCCACCAGAAGCGAGTAAGGCGCAGAGCCCGTAGCCATTGCCAGCTAGTGATGTTGCATTACTGATTCCCGTGATGGCTACGGGGATGTCTGAATAGGTTGATGAGGGGATGGAATAGTCTGCCACTATTCCGAGGTCATCAAACGAGTTATCACCCCAGCAGTCAACACCACCTGTGTTCAGTATCGCACAGTAACCGTGACCCCCATCTATTCCGAAAATGCTCGCTGCATTAGTAATTCCTAGCACTGAGACAGGTGTATCGGAGGATGCAGTGGCGCCATTGCCCAGTTGTCCACTGTCTCCAACTCCCCAGCAGTCAATTCCGCCAGTGGTCAGCATCGCACAAAAACTGCTGCCATTGGATGCCAGACTGTTAGCGCTAGATATTCCGGTGACTGTGACTGGGATATCAGAGAAGGTTGACTGGCCGATGGCGTCAAGGGCGCTCTGGCCCCAGCAGTCAATTCCGCCAGCTACCAGCAATGCGCAATAGTCAAAGGTGCCGCCGACCACTGAGCGAACTCCCGTGAGGCCTGAAGGCGGAGGAGGTGGTGGTGGTGGTGGTGGTGGTGGTGGTGGAGGTGGTGGCGAAGCAGTGAATGCACGCTCAACGGCGATCGCCATCTGTGCTTCCAAGGTTGCTGTCGGATGAAACGATGCCTTCCAATCCAAATAGTCAAATATGTTTGATGGGCATACAATTGATCCACCTTTATTCAGTGAGAATGAGCATAGCTTCAGTGCAGCCTTTATGCCCTTTTTCAGAGAAGCTGCAACTCCGTTAATATCTGAGCCCGCTTCGGTCATTGTATTACATGTCTGAGCTCCAGCCTGAGTCTGGGCATTAATATCTATCAGACCAATGTTCCTTCCCTGGCTATCAACAGCATCAACAGCGGATGCTATAGCAGAGTTTAGTTGGACCTCGATCGAGTTGAATGACTGAACAGTCGACTCGTCAACTCCAAGATATACAGTGGAGGGTGGAATATGATAAGAGGAAGAAACGGGGCAGAAGCTAGGAATAGAGCTCTGCATAAATAGCTGCGGATAGTTGAGAACCTCCACCTGGCTTTCGGGCGCTGCAGCAGCAATCAACGAGTAGTAATTCTGTAGCGTCGCCTCAAGTGTAGAAAGAGTAGATTGAGCATTCAGCATATCTGCATTGCACCGAGATTGAGAGTTGTTGACTACCGGCTGCACACTCACAGGATGATTGAGTACCGTGACCTCCCACTCCATGCAGTCCTCAATTGCCCGAGCAAATGGCAAATCGTCCCCGCCGGCAGTCACCGTTACATACTTCGTCGCAGTTTTCGACAGAGCGAGGAGCTCGCCTTTCTCAGCCGGATTCCCAGGCCCGCTGATTTGCTGAGCTGTGCTTGCCCCCGAGCAAGCCACAAAGCCGCCCCCACTGCCTTCGAACTGTCTCTTTTGTAGCTTGAGCGAGGTCGCAACGTGGACGGGAAACGCGGCTCCGCTTCTGTCACAGCCGTCGGTCGAAGTGTTTGAGAGATAGTTGTTCGGATTTGCCTCAAGTCCTTCCCCTGAGGAGTAGGAGTCTCCGAGGGCCACGTAGACGTTTCCAACACCCGTTACCTTCGCTGTCGAAGCTGCTTCGCTTGCTGATTGGAGACTCGCTATGAAGACCGCCATTAAGCCAGTAAGCACGAGCAGCCGCCAGCAAGGTCGTTGCATCTTGGTAAGCATTTTCTCTTTCACCGCCATTGGTCAAACTTCCATTGAAACATCCCTTTGCCAGAGGCGGGCAGCCGACACTGGCAGGTTTCGCGACCGTAGTCGAGAAATAGTCAAGACCTGTGGATGAGAATCTGACCGACTACGCGGCGACCTCCTCGTCCTGCTCGTCGGTTCGCTCGACCATCACCCCCTTTTCGAACGTCACACCGACACGAACCAGGGCAACTAGGTGGGGCGCGTTGACCGCCCGCCACCGGGCCTGGGCCGACTCGATCAGCTTGTAGGCCATGGCGAGTCCAGCGGCCCGTGATCCCGGTCCCTTGGTGACCTTCGTCCGCAGCCGCACCGTGGCGAAGGTGGACTCGATGGGGTTGGCTGTTCACGCTCCCCATGTAGTTGAGCGTGTCAGTCAGATCCTTGCCGACGTAGATCTTCCCGTTCGGGTAGGTGATCTTGTAGATGACCTTCCATCTGCTGGTCGGTCATCCACGCGGCTACCTGAACTCGTCGAAGAAGGCGGGTTCAAGATCCACGTCTTCTTCAAGGCGTTGGCGCACGGTCACCCCGAGGCCGTACTCCTTGAGCAGATCGCAGAGGTGGTCTCCGTCGATGAGTTCCACGGGAGGCGCTCCATCTCGGTTGGCTTCGTTCTGGGCGTCCCTGGTGAACGATCCCGTCGTGATCAGCAGGCCCTTCTCACCCCGCCCGGCCATCGCTCCGCGGAAATCCCTGACGGCACCAGCAGTGACGGTTCCCTTGTAACGCTTGCACTGGAAGTAGACCGGGAACGAAACCAGGGACAAGCGGTAGACGCCCACCCCGTCGATGCCACCATCGCCGCTCTTGCCCGTGACCGCTACGTTCACGAATCCGGCCTCTCGAAGGATCCGTTGAGCAAGTCGCTCGAAGCCATCGGGAGGAAGTGTCAGAATCTGGGCGGCGACCAGGTCCTTCCACGATTCAGAGTCTGTGCCCTCAGGCTCTTCGCCCTCATGGGCGTCGCCGCCCTTGTGCTTGCCTTCCTGGAACTGCGAGCGCCATGCCTTGGTCTGAGCTGCCATCTCCTCGGGCGAGATCGTCCTGCCCTTGTCGGTGATCGCCCACACGCCGCGGGCGCTGTTCGCGATGGCACCGATGCCTTTCAGGTGCGTTCGCGCCCAGTGCAGCCGGTACTCGATCTCGGACATGCGACCGTCCTTCGTCGCAACCTCTTGCTGCTCCTCGCTGAAATCTTCGTCGTCGACGACCTGCTTGTACATCTCCTTCACCGTGGCCGATCCGTTCAGCTCCTTGAGAGCGGTGAGAGCGGGCCACATGAGTTCGTGGTACTGAGGTATGACTGGAGCCATGAGTAGGAATCCTTCCACAGCGCGCTGGCTGACGAAGGGCCTCACGAAGCCTGCGCCCCGACCGCCCACCCCAGTGGGATGATGTGATCGCGGAGCAGACCCAGCCGAAGAAGAGGATCCTCAAGATCCGCGACAATTGGCGGGCCATGGCCGAGGACGAAAAGCAGGCGTGGGGCCAGACCATCGATGCCCGCATCGCCGCCACCGTCGATGAGGTCACCTGTAGCTGACCAGCACACCGAAGCTGCGGTTCGCTTACGCTCATCGCCGTGGGGACACTGGGCGGGCTACTGGAGAACCTGGACCCTGACTCCAACCGTCGGGGCAAGCAGTTCGAGCATGTCTTTAAATGGTTCCTGACCAATGATCCCGTGTACCATTACGAACTTCGGCGACTGTGGCTGTGGGATGAGTGGCCTGGCCGGTGGGGTGCTTACGGAGAGACTTTCGCTCCGGATTGGCGACTGCGGTGGCTGTCACCTCTTTATAGAGTTCAATTCCTGGCATCGACACCGGATCGGATTCGTGAGGCTTCATGCCATGTCACCCGTCACTATGGCCGGTGACTGGCATGCTCATTCAGGCATCAAGACCGAGGAGGTAACTCACCGCCTCATCCAACTGGTCTGAGATCCCCGACTTCTTCAGCGCGCTTCGCACGAGCTTTCGATCCCCAATGGGGGTTCTCCCGTCCCAGGCGGCAGATCAGTTCCACGGTCTCTTTGGCAAGGGCAGGACGAGCTGGTCGGCGGTGCGGCTAGGTCCAGCGCTTCTTGGCCAGCGAGCGATGCCAGCCCAGGATCGTCTGTGGGCTGACGAGGAACGATCGCCAGTGTTTTCGAGGAACCAGACCGGCCAGGAGGGCGACGAGGGCCCGGTCGGACCAGGTGAAACGGGGACGGGTGACCTGCCGGTGCAGCACGGTCAGCTGGTGGCGGAGCACGAGGATCTCCGTGTCCTTGGGCGCGGTATCCAATCGGTGGACACGAACGGCTTCGATGACGCGTCGGACCAGGCGGTAGAGGAAGGATAGGGCCACGACCGGCAAGCCTTGCCGAGCGCTTTCCCGCTGGTCAACCGGGGTCAGAGAGTTTATGGACCCTTCAGGCGGCGGACTGATCTCACCAGGCGGATCGTGTGTGGGCTTGTAGCCCGCCCTCGGTAAATCGGCGATAATTTCTTCGACGTGTTGGGCAATTCCAACCTAGGAACACCGTATGTCTGAAGTCATTGCCTGGTGCGCATGACCGTGGTGGGTGTGGCCATAGGCATCCTCTTCTTTCTCTGTTCCTTGGGATTTCAGCAACAATAAAGGGACGTTAGTTTCCTCCCTTAATGCTCCATCTACCACCCACCGTAGTCGATGCACCGCTCTATGCGGTCGGACCTATCGTGCAGCACTAGGCGATGAATCGACAGGTCAGCGCACCCGACGGGGCTGGTCAGCCTGAAACTTGACCATATCGGATGGAATTCCGGCGCAGAAGGAACCAGTCATGCTCTCAGCATCCGTTAAGAACTTTCTAAGTGAACATGGTTAGTCGCTTACAGATGCAATGATCGCTCTCGCCATATTCCTACTAGAGGGGCGAGGGTCGGTGAATGACAACGATTTAGACGCGCTCGGTCAGAGCTTCCTGGGAGTACTTCCACGTCCGGTCCGCTGTGAATTGGCCGAATCGGTTCGAATCGTCGAGCTGCCCGCAGGCAAGCTCCTCTACGAACCCCAACTCTCGATCATCGTCGCCGGCACGCTTCGAGCATTCGTCGCCGACGGTATCGGGCGGCACCTCACAGTGTCTTATCTGCGCCGGCCCGATTCCATTGGCATCAGCGCCGCTGCCGGTAGGGAGTTCCCTGTTGCCTTTCAATCGGTCACAGCGAGTACGATCCTTCGCTTCCCTCAGGCTCGGTTCAACGAGATTCTCCGAACTCACCCCGAGGTGGGCTGGGCCGCCGCCAAGGAGCTGGCCCATTTTCTCGATGACGTCCTGGCCGAGATCACCCGAGTGGCGTTCCAACCCATACGGGCGCGCGTCGCTCACCACCTTCTCACCCTTGCAGACACTGAGAAGTGCGAGCCTCATGCCATCCATCAAGCTGAGCTGGCTGCGGCTGTCGGCTCGGTCCGCGAGGTGGTTGGCCGGACACTGGGGGCATTACGTGATGCAGGCTTGGTCGAAGTCAGCCAATTGGGCATCACGGCTGTCAATGAGGAGGGACTCAGACGCGTAGCAGAGCACGGTGCACGACCTCTCGATAGACCGATGTGACAAAAGTCCGACCTTGCTCCGACTTCGGTCCGACAATGGTCGCTGACAACTCGGCAATGCAGCTCTTACAGTTCCTGGCACGAACTCTTCTCTCAGAAAGTTTGCTCGATCTTGTGTCTCGTGACCCAGTTCTTTCAATGGGGTTCCATTGCAATGTTTGGCAACGACCTGGACGACGGAGCGAAGCACCGCCAGTACAAGAGAGAAGGCCATGAGCGGATCACCGGGCAGGGAGACCATGACAAGGGTGGCGTCTGGTTACGCCGGTTCCCGATGGTGGAACAAGAAGGCTGCCGCAACGGCAGTCCTCGTGATTGCCGCGTTGACATTGGCCGCCTGTTCCTCTGGGACGGATTCCAACCTCCAGTCAGCGCCGCCGAAGCCGAAACCAGCGACTCCGAACATCGCAAACCCGAAACTCCCCGCCGGGACGGCGAGTACCCAACAAGCCGTGCTGAACGCCTGGCTCGCGGCCGACCAGACCCTCTACGCCTACATGGACGAACCGCCGGCTCCCTTCCGAGCGGATCTGGTGGCCGGGCAGACGACAGCGGACCTCTTTCCAAAACTCGCCGACTACTACGTGAACCCGGCTCTCCAGTCCGAGGGGATCTTCCTTATCAAGCTCAAGACGCAGCTGGTGAACGGCCCGACCACGTACAACCTCGGGAGTCCTACCGTCACTGCCCTAACCGCAACCACGGCGACTGTGGCCTTCTGCACCTCGGATACCGGTACCACAACGGCCACTGGCAAACCCGGCCCACTCACACTTGACGGTGGCGCCGGTGGCGCTCGGGGAACCTCAAACCTCGAACTGGTCGCCGGTTCGTGGAAGGTTGCCTCCGGTCAGACCACGGGCGTAGCGAAGTGCTGAGACGCCAGATCCTTCGGATTGGTGTGACTGCCGCGCCGATCAGCCTGCTGGTAACGATGCTCCTCCCCGGCAGCGCATTCGCTGGACAAGGCGGTACTTCCGGCGGAGGATCCTGCTCCGATTCCGGCAACACGGTCGGCTGCACCACCGGGATCGGAGGCTCTGGCGGAACTGGCACCACCGGTGGATCTGGTGCAACCACAACTGGCGACAGCAACGGTGGCGGCGGTGGCAGTACGACAGCCCCAACCTGCCCCAACTACGTGGCCTACCCGCAGGGCGGTGCACCGCCCGCCGGTGAGAACCCAAACGGAGCCTGGTACATCAACACCTGTGCGGTCGGCATCCCGCAGGGGCAGAGCACTGGCCTCACCTGGATCGTGAACAACCAGCCACCACCGCCATCACCGCCCGACCCGGCGGTGGTCGCCGCCCAAGCGGCCAGCCAGCTCCAGCTGGCCAGTCCAACGCTGACACTCAGCCCTGCGGCCAACGCCTACGTCAACTTCCCCGAGTGGCTCTCGATCAATGCTGCGATCTGGCATCCGTTCACCACGGCGGCGACGGCATGCAACGCCGGTGGGTGCACCACCGTGGCAGCCACCGCTACCCCCGACTACGTGACCTGGGACACCGGCGACACAACAGCGGCCACCGTTTGCTACGGCCCTGGCACCCCGTACGACACTAGCGTGGCATTCTCCGAGCAATCGACCCAGTGCTCGCACACCTATGCGATCAGTTCCTATGGCGAGCCGTCACCAAACGGTCTGTCGGTCGACGCCGCCTTCCCGATCACGGCTGCTGTCACTTGGAACGTGACCTGGGCAGGCCCCGATGGCTCGACCGGCCAACTCGCGGCCATCGGAACGCAGAGAACATCCAGCTTGAAGGTGGAGCAGATCGAATCCGTCCTGAAGTGAGGGAGAACCCGTGACCAGCTCGATGGCTCCACCCCGCCCGAGTAATCCTTCGCAAACCCCGGACGGCCGTACCGGCTTGCATCTCTCTTCCGGTACCTACCGTCGCCGTCCTTGGCAGATCGGGCTCGGTGTTGCCCTCGTCGTGCTCTGCGGCACCATTGGCGCCACCGTCTTCCAATCGTCAGCCAAGCGAGTCTCGGTCGTCATCGCAGCACGGAGTCTCCCGGCCGGAACGGTGCTAACAGCGGCCGATCTGGCCACAGGTTCGCTGCCGGCCAACGACAACATCACGGCCATGAGCGCGAGCGGGGCCAGTGTGCTGATCGGCCAGCAGCTCGCCGTGCCGACTACGCAGGGACAATTGCTGGTGCGAGCCATGGTCTCCTCCCAGCCACCCCTCGCTGTCGGCTCACAGGTGGTCGGCGTCCTGCTGAAAGGTGACCAGATCCCCTCCGTACCGATCGTCGTCGGCAATCGGGTTCAGGTGATCGCCGTGTCCACGCCCGGTCAGGCATCCTCTGGTAGCTCGACAGTCGGCACCTCGCTCGTCGCGGCGGCCACGGTGCTGGCCACGGGTCCACCGCCGGCCAACCAGACGCAGTACGTGGAGAGCCTCTCACTGGAGATACCCGCCACCACTGCGCCAGAGGTGGCCGGCTATGCCGCGGCAGACCAGATCGCCATCACTCTCACCTCCGGTCACGCCCCGTGATCATCCTTGTCGCTTCGATCAAAGGTGCGCCAGGGGTCACGACGACGGCCACCGCCCTCGCTACCGCCTGGCCGCAGGACAGGCGTGTCCTCCTCGTCGAGGCGGACCCATTCGGTGGCGATCTGGCGGCGTGGTTCGGTGTTGCCCCAACGACCGGCCTGTGGTCACTCCTCGCCGCCGGCCGCCGCGGCATCGAGTCTGACGCAGTGTGGGAGCACGCCACCACCTTGCCCACGGGTCTTCCCGTCCTCTACGGCCTGGCCAGTGCTGACCAAGCGGTGGCCAATGAAGCCGCCTGGCCAGCAGTCGCCGAGGCACTCGCAGCGCTGGACGCGGATGTGATCATCGACGCCGGCAGGCTGCTGCCACATTTCGCCGGGGGCGTCCGGCCGCTTCTCTCCCTGGCCGAGGTGCTTGTGGTGCTCTGTCCCCCCACCCTGGCGGGCATCGTCCATCTGAAAACCTCCCTGCCCTCACTTACCGCCGCCTCACCGTCCGGCCGGCTCATCGTGCAACCAACTACCGAACAGGGCTTTTCGTCCGACGAGATCGCATCAACCCTGATGATCAACGTCGCACCGCCCGTCCCACGCGATCCCAAGGGCGCCGCTGCCCTCAGCAGGAACGCCATTGGGTGGGCGAACTCGAAGACCACGCTCGCCAAATGGGCACGGACCAACGCGGCCGAACTGGCCACCTCCTTATCAGGTCCGGCAGCGATGCAAGATCCGCTCTCCATCCCGGAGATCAGGGACCACCCACCCAGGCCGACCGTAAGCGATACGGAGTCTCTGAATGATGCTGAGGCTCCAAATGACACCGAGCGCCTAAGCGACACGGAGCACTCGGATGCTCCTACATGGGCCGCCCGATGAATGACGGCGAGATGAAGACCTTCGTCGCCGCAGCGGTGGCAAACGGCATTCTGCGCGGTGGCGGTACGGCCCGTACCGAGTCCGATCGCCGTGCGCTCGTTGAGGATCTTGCCCGGGAGGCCATGGACCAGGTGGCGTCCCAGATGATCCAGCAGGGCATGCCTGCACCCACTGCAGAAGCTGAAGCCCTCGTGCTGCGTCACGTCGTCGCCTCCCAGCTCGGGCTCGGTCGTCTCCAGTTGCTCCTGGACGACGACAGCATCGAGAACATCGACATCAACGGATGCGACAACGTCTGGGTGAAGCGAGCGGATGGGACCAAAGAGCAGGTCGAAGCGGTCACGGATTCAGACGAGGAACTTGTCGAGCTGGTCCAGCGGGCAGCTCGGGCGCACCACACCGGAGGTGAACGGCGGATCGACGCGACGAAGCCGATCGTCGACCTTCACCTTGTTGGCAGCCACCGTCTCTCGGCGATGATCGAGGTGGCCCATCGTCCGTGCGTCTCCATCCGCCGCCATCGTCTGGTCGATCCCACCTTGGAGGACCTGGCGGAGTCGATGACCGAAGAGGTAGGTCGGTTTCTCCGAGCAGCAGTGCGGGCTCGGCTGAACATCATCGTCTCGGGGGGCACCGACGCCGGAAAGACCACGATGCTGCGGGCACTTCTCGCCGAGGCGAGCCCCCTGGACCGAATCATCACCATCGAACTCTCCTACGAACTCGGTCTCCATGAACTGACCGACCGCCACCCTGACTGTCCGGCATGGGAGACCCGTGAGGCGAACACCGAAGGCGAAGGGGCCATCACCATGGACCAACTCGTTCAGCGCGCC
>JBKQMB010000045.1:0-90324 GCA_052326605.1 Acidimicrobiales bacterium
CAGCGTCAAAGAGCTCGCCGCCGACATCGAAGCCTGGGCTGCGACCTGGAACGAGGACCCCAAGCCGTTCGTCTGGCACAAGACCGCCGAACAGATCCTCGATCGCCTCGCCGGCTACTGCACAGCCTTCACCGCCGAAAACATCAGCGCTTCAAGCTGACAGCACACTAGCGACCCGCCGAACATGGAGCTGCGTGGCTGGCCCAGCTCTCGTCGCGTGGAACTACATCAGGGAACTGCCCCCGGCATCTTTGCCTCGTACGGTGTCAGCGCCTTGTTCGGAATCACCGCACGGACGATCCCTGTTTCGACCACCCGATAGCCGACACCGAGCTGATGAAGCGTCGCGGTGAACTCGGCCTCGGTCACGGTGTCCGGTCCTACGATGACTTGTGGAGCCGCGAACTGAGTGCCGTCAACGGTTGCCTCGCGTGGGGGCACAAACAGCCACGCCGGCCGACTGCTGTGCGCCAACGCCTCGTTGATGGCGAGTGAACGGTCATTCTCGTATCCCGCAGTGGTGATCTTGAGCCGGCCTTGGCTCAAGAAGTCCAGTTTGTACGCCACGAAGTAGTTGGCGTACCCCGTCGTGATCCCGGTGCCCTCCAGCTTCGATATCGCAGCAAGGGTGTAGGCATCGGGATTGCCCCATCTCGTTGTGTAAGTCCCTGACTCAGCGTTGATGAGCTTCCGCAGGGCGACCACGCTCGCCATGACCATCGCAGCCGCCGCCCGGATCACCTACACGCTTGAATGCCTCGCATGATCCAATGGCGAGGACGAGGGCGAGCAGAGGCACGAGGTAGCCCGCATATCGCCCGTCCTGCCACGCCCAGGTGGCGGGCGATATGGCGTAGAGAATCGGAAAGGCCATGAGCCCCAGCGCGAACGCCAGCGCTCGGCCACCTCAGACCGGACACAGCAAGAGTGCCACCACGAGCGCCGCCATGACGACCACGAGCGCGAGCGTGTGAACAGCACCCAGCACCCATGTACCGCTGTCTGCTCTCCGCAACCCGACTTCCATCGGGAAGACGTGGTGGAGGAACACTCCGAGGCGCCCACCGAACGTGGAGCTGGAAGACACCTTCCCACTATGGAGCGATGCGAATCCAGAGCCGACGTTGGCCCAGATCCACGGTATTGTTCCCACCAGCGCCGCCCCCATGGCGACCAGACCGCCTGGCCACCACGTGCGCCATCCCGGGGACCGGACCACAGCGGCACCGAGCAGGAGGCCTGTTGGCATCGCGTAGTAAACGATCTCGGGGGAGGACCACCACCCGACCCCGGCAAGCAGTCCGAGGGCAGCGAAACGGGCGAGACCCCGCGGACCGTCCAATACTTGAAATGCGACGAGGATCAGGCCGAGTCCGCAAACGAGTGTCACTTCCCGGAACCCAAATACCCGCACTGAGTCTCGGATCGCAACTGCCGGGGCAGTCCAGGCCAACGCTCCAGCGAGAAGCGCAACCTTCGGGGATACCAGTCGCAGGGCGATCCGCCAGGTAAGGATTGCAGCTGCAGCGGTAAGCGCGCCCACCACGAGCTCGGCCACCACGCCCGTCTGGCCGAAGACGAGGAATGAGAGGGCGATCAGGTAAGGCTCGGCAGTTCCGCCATAAGCCTGGCCGCCGCAAAACGCCCTGAAGTGCCCATGGAGCGCGTTCTGGGCATTCAGACCCACGATGGCCAGGTCCGAGTTGGTCGGGGTATGGGAAATGAACCAAGTCGTGAGAAGAGACCGACCGATCCAGCGGCGATGGCGACGACGGCAACCGTGATGTTGACCGAGGGAGGGACCCGGTTCCGGGAGTGTGCGTGTCCAACGGCCCGGGTGGGTGCGAGCACGGAAGTTGACATTTGGGTCAGGCAACTTGGGCGCGATCAATGGCTACGAGGATCGGAAGCCCGATTCCCAACAGGAACATGGAGGACCAGACCTTCATGGCCGGGTACACGCCACAACGGCCCCGACGCCAGGCCGCCCGCCCGACGGCTTCGTCCACGGGTTCGTGCGTGACGTACCATGAACCGGTGGCGGTTCGTGACTGCAATCGTGATGGATCGGTACTGCCGGGGTGTCGCGCCCGCCCGGTCCGGCCCGAGGCCGGATCGTGAGCGCCAGCCTCCGCTCGCCGGCAGTGCGGTCGCTCGAACTGCCCGGGTGGCGGATCCGGCTCACCACCCTGGTCGAGGGGGACTACGAGGCCTGGTTGTCGGTCCGGACCCGATGCCGCTCCTGGCTCATTCCATGGGAACCCCGGTCCAAGGGTGCACCCCCTGCGCCGGAGGACGCGGCCAGCTTCATCGCCAGATGCGGGATGCGCGAGCGGGAGCGCCAACTCGGGAGCGGGTTCGGTTTCGGGATCTTCGTCGAAGGTCGCTTCGCCGGTGAGATCACGCTCTCGTCCATTCAGCGCGGGCCCTTCCAGAACGGCTCCGTCGGGTACTGGATCGACGAGGAGCTGGCTGGCTCGGGACTGATACCCGAGGCGGTGGTCGTTGTCCTGCAGTTCGCCTTCGAGACCCTCCGGCTCCACCGGATCGAGGTGGCGATCATCCCCCGCAACATTGCCAGCCGGCGGGTGGTGGAGAAGCTGGGCCTGCGCACCGAGGGGGTGGCGCTCGGATTCCTCGAGATCAACGGCGAGTGGGAGGACCACGTCCGCTACGCCATTACTGCCGAGGAGTGGGCGGTTCGTGGCCCCGAGCTCCGCACCGTCTGGCTCAAGAGGAACTGACGGCCGCTCCGGGGGCGACCGGAGCAGTGCGTCGGCGATCGGGGGTCCGGGGTCGAGGGTACCCCCGGTCCGGCTCAGCTCAGCCGTCGATGCCCCGGACCACGGCAGGGGAGTGGCGGAAGAACTGCTCGACCTCCTGCTCGTAACGGTACTCGGGGGCGCCCGAGCCCGACCCGGTCGCCCGGCGCAGGTTGTTGGCCCGGGCGAAGCTCTCCACGGCCCCGGCGCTGGTGTAGCGGTACTCGAATCCGGTCGACGCGAAGCGGGAGGTGTCCAGGCCCCGCCCGAACCGGACGAAGCTCTCCATCTCCGGCGGGAACTGGATCACCCCCGCCCGGCGGAGCGGTGCAGCGAAGGCCTGGGGCCGGAACGGCGACAGCGGCAGGAGGTGTGCCCCCCCGATGGAGGCCACTTCGCTCCACGGCAGTTTGCCCGCTCCGGCCACGTTGTACACGCCCGGGAGCTGCTTCCCCGTGGCGAACTCGAGGGCGCGCACGACATCGTCCTCCTCGATGAACTGGACGAGCGGGTCGAAGCCGACAATGGCCGGAAGCACCCTGCGACGGAGGTCGTAGCTGATCGGGGTGATGATGTCGGTCCCCAGCACGTGGGCGAACCGCAGCACGGTGACCACCAGATGGGGATTGTCGACGGTGAAGTCCCGCACCAACGACTCCACTTCGATCAGGGACCGCTCCAGCCGGTTGCGGACCGGGCTCGTGCGCCTGGAGTCCTCGCGGAACCAGGTCGGGTCGGACTCGGACGCGCCGTAGACGTGTGCCGAGGACTTGATCACGACCTGGCGGACGGACGAGCCGGCCGAACCGGCGGCCGCCAGAAGGTTGAGGGTGCCGATCACGTTGATCTCGTGGAGGACCCGGCTGGACACGCCGATCGAGTTGGTCTCGAGGAAGGTGTGCACGATGGTGTCGACCTGGGTCGCCCGCACGATCCGGCTGAGGATCGAGTACTTCTGGTCGGAGCGGACGAACTCGGTGCGTTCCAGCGGGACCTTGGGGTCGTTGGTCCCAAGGCCGAGGATCATCTCCACATCGGGCTCCAACTCCAGGGCCTGGGCCATGCGGCCGCCCCAGAAGGTGTCGAGCCCGGTGATCAGGACGCGTCTGCCCATCGGCTCAGCCGAACCAGACGCTGCGTCGCTCGCGCAGCATGTCGTGCAGCGCATCCTGCAGCTTGGCCCGGACGGCCTCCGCTTCGTCCATCACCCGGCTCCTCGAGTACCGCTCCAGCCCCGGCTCCACATCGAAGGTGATGGGATCGAGGACGCGCAGCTTGATCTTGGCCGGCAGGTAGGTGACGTAGCCGAGGGGCCCCAGGACGAGGGAGTTGGCGGTCACCGGGAAGTACGGCAGATTGAGGGCCTTGGCCACGCCACTCATACGGAAGAGGATGGGCATCGACTCCTCGGCACCGACCACGGCGATCGGGATGACGGGTACGCCGGCCTTCATGGCGATCTCCACGAAGCCGCCCCGACCGAAGCGGCGGAGCCGGTAGCGGTCCGAGTAGGTCTTGGATGTGGCCTTGGTCCCCTCGGGGAACACCAGCGCCAACTGGTGCTGGTCGTGCAGGAGGCGGTAGGCGTTGTCGGGATGTGCCGGCACGCCGCCGGTCCGGGACCACAAGGTACCGACCACCGGGACGGTGCGGAAGAAGTAGTCGGCCAGTCCGTAGACCGGGCGCCCGAGCTCTTCTTCGATGCCATGCATGATGGCGGGGGCATCCGGCGGAATGGCGCCGGCATGGTTGGCGATCAACAGGGCCCCGCCGGCGGTCGGGATCTTCTCGAGTCCCTCCCACTCCACCCGGAACCAGTAGCGGTACATCGGGTTGTACAGGCGCCGCACAATCGACCGCATGTGCTCGGAGCGACCCCATTCGTCGACGTCGGACCGCCGCGGGTCGTCGGGCGGTCGGCGCCGGCGGCGATTGGCGGCCACCGGCAGTATGGACACCGAGGCACCGCCGGTGGGACGGGCCTGGTCGTCCCCACGGACCGCGTCTCGGACCGCGTCACGGACGTGCTCGCGGCCGGACTCACCGTCGGTGACGCCGTCGGCCGTGGCGGTGGGCGCACCGTGCTGCCCGGACTCGACGATGGCCTCGATGATGTCGTTGTCGGTCGGGCGGCTCGCCCGACGCACCGTCTGGTCGATGTCCGAGGGGTCGGGGCTCACACTGTGCATGGTACCGCCGACCGGGGGCGCCACCGTCTGGCGGCTTCCCCGACTCGCCGAGCCGGTCGGGCTCAGGCTGATCCCCCCGGGACCGGAGGAGCCTGGAGCCGGTCGGCCAGGGGCCCCAGCAGCCGCAGGGCCTCGATGCCCAGGGCCCGCCGGGAGACCTGCAACGGTTCGAGCTCGGCCCGCAGCGCCGAGTACACCTGGGCCACCTCCTCGGGATCGACCAGGGGCAGGAGCGCGATCACCGACGGGCCCTGGGCCACGACGGGGACGGGCACGCCGACCAGGGTCCCCGTTACGACGTCCCGGACCCGTGCCTCCAGCTCGGGGGAGGGGGTCCCGGCAGAGGGATCGCGGACCCCGACGGCCGGGACCGGTGGGGTGGGAAGCAGCCCGAGCCGCGAGCGGTAGACATCGATGAGCATGGTGATCGAATCGTGCAGTGGGTGGATGGTGCTGCCGGGCACGTGCCTCCACTGGACCGGCACCTCTGCGATCCGCAGGCCGAGGCGTCGCGCCCGGGCCAGGATCTCGACGTCGAACGCGAAACGGTCGATGCGGACCAGATGGAAGAGCAGCCGGGCGGCCGGGGTGCGGAAAGCCTTGAAGCCGCACTGGGTGTCCTGGAGGCCGATCCCGGTGCCGGTGGTCACCAGCTGGTTGAAGAGCCTGCCCAACACCGTGCGCACGGCGTAGGTGCTCTCGACCATCGAATCGGGCAGCGCCCGGGATCCGACGACCAGGTCGTGGGTGGCCAGCCCGTCCAGCAGCAGGGGAATGGCCCGGGGGTCGATGGCCATGTCGGCGTCCATGTAGGCCGTGTACTCGCCCCGGGCCAGCGACACGCCGGTGCGCACGGCGGCACCCTTCCCCAGGTTCACCGGATGGCGGACCACCCGGTGATGGGGGAGCGGGGCCAGGAGCTTCTCGGCCGCCGCCGCCGTCCCATCGGTGCTGCCGTCGTCGACGACCAGGACCTCCGTACACCCCACGTCCACCGCTCCCTCTGCCACCGCGGCCTCGAACCGCCGCATCCCGTCGGCCAGCCGGGGTGCCTCGTTGAATGCCGGCACGATGATGGAGAGGTTGAGTGTCATGAGTCTCTCGGCGTGACCCTAGCGGGGCCCTGCGAACCTGCTGTCCGGTGGGCCTGGCTTGGACCGGCGGACCGGGGGCTAGGGCCGGCCGGCGCCGACCAGCCCGAAGGACCAGAAGGGGTCGAAGGTCACCACGGTGCCGGTCTGGGCGGCCTGGATGATCGTGTCGGAACCGTAGGCCGTCGACTGCCCGTCGAGAATGGGCCCGACGTACATCACCACATGATCGATGCCGGTCCCGTCAAGGTCGTAGAAGAGCAGGTCACCGGGCTCGAGGCTAGTAAGGCTCACGTGCTGGGACACGTTGTACTGGTCGGCAGCCGAGTGGGGCAGGGACACCCCCGCCTGGGCCCACGCCAGCATGACCAGGCCCGAGCAGTCGACACCGGCGGAGCTGGCGCCGCCCCAGAGATAGGGCACGCCGAGGTAGTGCATGGCGCCGTGGACGGCGGCGAGGCCTGCTGCCTGCGGGCTGTCGCCACTGGACACGGTGGCCACGCCGGCCGGGGCCCCACCGCCCGAGGGCCCCGCGGTCGAGCCGGCGGTCGAGCCGGCCGCCGCGGCGGCACCGGCGGCCCGGTTGGCTGCAGTGGTGGCACTTGCTGCCGCGGCACTGCCGCCGCTGAGGGTGGTCGCCACCTGGGCCGCCTGTGACGCCTGTGACGCTGCGGCCTGCTTGGCTGCCGGGTCGGTGGCTACTGTCGCGGCCTGGGCTGCGGTTGCTGCTTGTGCTGCCGCTTGTTGGGCGATCTGCTGGGCCAGGGATCCCTTGACCTGGGCCAGGGTCGCCTCGGCGAGGGAGTTGGCTGCGGCGGCGCTCTGGCGGGCCTGGTTCTCCTGGGCGAGCTGGGTGGTCTGGGCCTGTTGCTCGGCCAGCAGCTTGGACCGGGTGGCCGACAGCTGGTGCTGTCCGATCTTCACCCTGGCCACGTCGGCGGTGACGTTGCCGATGCCCAGTCCTTCATAGAGGGCGCGGATCTGTGAGGCGCCGGTGGGCGCGGCGAAGATCTCCGACACCGACTCCGCCGATGAGTTGCTCACATAGTCCTCGATGGCGTCCTGGCGGAGTTGGGACCGCTCGGCGGCCAGCTTGGACGTGGCGACCTGAATGGAGGAAGAAGTGGACTGGAGGGCGCTCCTGGTGGCCCCGAGGTTGACGGTCGCCTGGTCGTACTGCTCGTCGGCCTGGTCGAGCACCGTCTGCTGCTGGGAGATCTGGGTCTCGATGGTGGCAACCTGGGTCTCGGTCGCGTTGATCTGGTCCTGGGAGGGGGTGGAGCCGACTGCCGTAGTCGACGTGCCGGTGGCGGCCGTCGTTGGGGTGGTGGCGGCCGTCGTTGGGGTGGTGGCGGCCGCGCCTGCCGAGGCTGCGTTTCCGACGACCGTTGCCGCGCCCGCTCCGACGCAGAGGAAGAGACCCGCCGTGCACGCCAGTGCCAAGCGAAGCCCGGCGCGCCGCGCCCTGCTGGCCCCACTGCAGGGTCGCGGGCGCGCCTGGCTTCCCATGGCTGGATGCCCTGTCCTCACACCAGCCACCATGCCACGGTACTTGCGCCATTCCCGGTCTGACAAGGGGGTATGAGTCGGAATCGGCGGGTGACGTCGGGCATCGACGGCCGTGAAGCGGAGCTGCTGGTGCTGGTTCGGGTTCGGGTCAATTCCATGGTCACGTTGGGGCCGGTCTCGTTCGGTCCGCCGGAAGGGCGGTCGGTCGAGTGGCTAAGTTGCCTGAAGTATCGGCAGGTTCCCGGTCCGACTGGAGGTCCTCGTTGTGGATGGTGTGGTCGAGGTGCACGGGGGGCGCGTCCGCGGGGTCGAGCGCAACGGGACGTGGTCGTTCTCCGGCATTCCCTACGCGGCGACGCCCGCAGGCCGGCGGCGCTGGCGCCCGCCCGCCCCGGTGGCCCCGTGGTCCGGCATCCGGGAGTGCGATCGGTTCGGTCCGGTCGCCCACCAGGCCCCGATGGAGATCGAGGCGTTCATGGGCGGTGAGCCGGAGGCCGCCTCGGAGGACAGCCTGAGCCTCAACATCTGGACCCCGGGAGTGGATGGCGGTCATCGACCGGTCATGGTGTGGGTCCACGGCGGGTCGTTCGTGTCGGGGTCGGGCTCGGGAGGCATGTACCGAGGGGGGAGGCTGGCGCGCGAGGGCGACGTGGTGGTGGTCACCATCAACTACCGGCTGGGTCTGTTCGGATTCCTCGCCCATCCGGTGCTCGCGGAGCCCGATCAGACCTGGTTGGACGGCGAGCAGTGGTCGGGCTTCGGCAACTGGGGACTAGCGGACCAGATCGCCGCTCTGCGTTGGGTGCGGGACCACATCGCGGCGTTCGGTGGCGATCCGGGCAAGGTGACCCTCTTCGGCGAATCGGCGGGGGGGATGAGCGTGTCCGCCCTCCTCGGCGCGTCCGCCGCCAAGGGTCTGTTCCACCGGGCCATCGTCCAGAGCGGGCCGCCCTATACCCACTCGGTCGAGGCGGCCTCGTCGCAGGCCGAGAAGGTGGCGGCCCACCTCGGCGTCGCACTCACCCGCGCCGCGCTCGAGGAGGTCCCGGCCGAGGAACTGGTGCGGGCCCTGGACGAGCTCGGCAGGCAGGGGGAAACCGATGACTCGGGCCTGCCGGTGATGCCGGTGGTCGACGGGGGCTTGCTGGATCGACCACCCGAGGAGGCGGTGGCCTCCGGCTCGGCATCGCATGTGCCGCTGCTCATCGGCACCACCCGTGACGAGTTCTCGCTGTGGACCGTCGGGAGCCCCAAACTGAGCTCCCTGGACGAGGACGGCCTGCGGCGGAGGATGAGACGGGTGACCCCCGATGCGGCAGCCGCCGACGCGGTGATTGCCGCCGTGCGCGAGGCGCGAGCCGGTCGCGGCGAGCCGGTGGCACCTCGTGACCTGTGGACGGCCATCGCCACCGAGTACGTCTTCAGGGTGCCGACCATCCGCTTCGCGGACGCCCATGCCCGGGCTGCCGATCCCGGCGTCGGCACCTATTGCTACCTGTTCACCTGGGAGTCACCCGCCTTGGAAGGGCGGTTGGGCTCGTGCCATGCGCTGGAGATCCCGTTCGTCTTCGGCAGCGTCCTCAATCCGATGGTGCAGACGTTCTCCGGCGGCGGGGCCGACGCCTTCGCGTTGTCGGCCGCAATGCGTGCGGCGTGGGCCGATTTCGCCCGGTCGGGGACGCCGGAAGGGAGAGGAGGCGGCGCCGAGGCGCCCGGCGGCACCTGGTCGAACTGGGACCCGGCCCGACGGCCGACCACGGTGCTGGGGCCGTGCCCGGGGCGCGACGGGCTGTGGAACCAGGTCGAGCGACCGAGGAACGAAGAGCTGGATGCGGTGGCCGCGGCCGCCTCGGCCACAGCGGCGTGGCCCAACCGCTAGGGCCGGGTGGCCGGGCCAGCCGGTTCGAGGCCGGGCCAGCCGGCTCGTGGCCGGGCCAGCCGGCTCGAGGCCGGGGCAGCCGGTTCGAGGCCGGGCCAGCCGGTTCGAGGCCGGGGCAGCCGGCTCGAGGCCGGGGTGCGGTAGGCCGGAGCTCGTCGGTCGCTACGCGCTCCACCCGCCGCTGTAGCTGAAGAACTGCCCGGTCTGGAAGCGTGTCTTCCCCTCGAGGAGCACCCTGGTGAACTCGGAAAGCTCCTCCATGCCGGCCAGGCGCCGGACGGGTACCTGTGCCTCGATCCTGGCGCGACGCTCGGGGTCCTTGTCGGCCCCGCTGGCTCGCAGAAATCCCGGGAAGTCCATGAAGTTGGTGCCGATGGCGTTGATGCACAGCCCGTCGCCGGCGTGCTCGAGGCCGACGGCCCGGACCAGAGCGTTGGCCCCGGCCCGTGTCGCCGAGTAGGTGGAGACCCGGGGCTCGGGCCGTGCCCCGGTGGCGCTGGTGAACACGACGATGTCACCCGAGCCCTGCGAGACCATCGGTGGGACGAACGCCCGCAGCCCGTGGAAGACCATGTCGAGGTTCTCGGCTTTCGTCCGCTCCCACTGCTCGACGGTGATCTCCAGGAAGCGACCGGTGATGATGCCGATGCCGGTGACCAGTGCCGCTGCGTCGATGCGTCCGAACCGGTCGAGCGCCCGCTCCACCAGCAGGGCGTTCCCCTCGGCGGTGCGGAGGTCGACGTCGGTGGCCTCGACCACCTCGACCTCACCTCCCCCGGAGCGCAATTCTTCCACCAGCGAGGCCGTAGGTGCGTGCAGCACAAGTCGGTGCGCACCTACGAGACGTCGGGCCAATTCCGGGCCGACGTAGTCCCCGGTCTGCGTGAGCACGGCGACGCGCTTGTCCACGCACCCAACGGTACGCCATCACCGGTGCTACGGCTGGTGGCCGGCGGGTTCTGTTGCGTGCCTGAAGCCAAGGCGTGCCGGCGCGGCGGCCGCAGCGGCGGACATAGGGGCTGGCGCCTAAGGTCTGGATCCTCACCGCGCACAGGTGCCCGTCGACCACGCCGGCCTCATCGGCAAGGTGGCCTCGGGGACGTAGCCCAACCGGCAGAGGCAGGGCGCTTAAACCGCCTCCAGTGAGGGTTCGAATCCCTCCGTCCCCACCACGGTGATGTCGCGGGACATCGTGGACACACGAATCTGCGGCATCGTGGCTCTCAGGCCTGCCAACGGGCAAGGGCCTCGAAGCCGGCGATTTCGCCAGATGGAATGCAAGCGATGGGTTGGAAGAAGGCGCGTACGGATCCACTGGCCACATCGTCCCGGAGCTGACCGACGAGTTTGAGCCGGCGGAGTGCAGCGGAGTGCTCCTGACCTGAGGCGACCTCCCAGTAGCCGGGTCCCTTGGTCTTGGCCACGGTCACGGCCGCCAGCGCCGAGGGATGCCGAGCCTGCGGCATGCCCTCCCGAGTGATGCCCTCCAGAGAGATGCCGAGCCCGTGGGCCAAGATGGTCCGGCGCACGGTAGTGGACGAGCTGGAAGGGACAGGCGGTGGGACGGTTGCCTCGGAGCGAGGGCGGTCGATGAGCGAGGGGGCGATCATCGCCCTGGCCGCACTGGTGTTCGGATGGGCGGTACTCGCCCGTCCGCTCGAGCGGCTGGGGGTCAGCGCCCCGATGCTGTTCGTTGCCGCCGGTCTCCTGCTGGGGAACGGGCACATCCACGACGTCACCGTCAACATCGACGCCACCACGATCCGCGTTCTGGCGGAGATCACCCTGGCCCTGGTGCTCTTCTCCGACGCCTCCAGCGTCGATCCGGAACAGCTCCGTCACGACGCGGCGTGGCCCATCCGGCTGCTGGCCATCGGCCTGCCGGTGTCGATGGCCCTCGGAACGGTGGTGGGCTTCGTGGTGCTGCCCCACATGACGTGGATCCTGGCCATCCTGGTGGCCGCCGTGCTGGCGGCTACCGACGCGTCGCTCAGTGCCACCGTCATCACCGACACCCGGATCGCCGAGCGCGTGCGCCGGGCGCTCAACGTGGAGAGCGGCCTCAACGACGGGTTGGCCACTCCGGTGGTGGTCATCGCGCTGGCCGCTGCGGCCACTGCGCTGCACGTTCCGGGGGCGGGCACCGGGTCCGGCCACGTGGTGTCGGTCGTGGTGGGCGTGCTCGGCGGCGTGCTGGCGGGCGTGGCGTTCGGCATCCTCGGGGCGCTGATCCTGGCCACGGCCGAGCGGCGGGGTTGGACCGAGTACGGCGGCACCCGTCTCGCCGTGTTCGGGCTGGTCGTCCTGACCTACACCGCAACGGTGGCGCTGGGGGGAAACGGGTTCGTGGCGGCGTTCGTTGGCGGACTCGCCCTCCGGTTCCGGCTCCCCGAAGAGTCGAACGAGCTGGTCGAGCTGCCGGAGTTCGTCGGGTCGGCGCTTGCCTGGGTCATCTGGTTCGTGTTCGGGGAGGCCCTGGTGGTCCCCGCTCTGAGGGCGGCGGACTGGCGGGTGCCCATCTACGCCGTGGCCAGCCTCGTGGTGGTCCGGATGGTGGCGGTAGGCCTGGCCATGGTGCGCAGCGACGCCGACCGGAGGACCCGCCTCCTCCTCGGCTGGTTCGGGCCACGAGGGCTCGCCTCGGTGGTGTTCGCGCTCCTCATCGAGGAGACGCTGCCGTCCGGTGACCCAGGCGTGCGGATCACCGAGGCCGCCATCGCCGCCACGGTCCTGCTCAGCGTGGTGGCCCACGCCGTCAGCGTCAACCCAGTCATTGATCGACTTACCCGGGAGTGATCCCGCCGGCCCCCGAGGACGGGGCCTCCACCAGTGGAAGGGGGGACCGGTCGCGGCGTGCGCGGCCGGAGAGGGAGCGTCGGGTGGGACCCGGTTCACGGCAGGCCGCACCTGGCCTACGGTTCCAGTGGCACGGCTGTGCGGGGGCCAGTCCGAGAGCGATATCCACCAGGAGGTTCCCAGATGGTCGAAGATCTCGAAGATCCCCGCCGGCACGAGCCACCCTTCGTCCTACCGGAGCGCGAGATGCTCGAGCAGTGGCTCGAATTCCACCGGATCACACTGGTACTCAAGTGCGAAGGTCTGGACGATACCGCCCGCAAGCACCGGCCCGTGGCGACCTCCAATCTGTCGCTCCACGGCCTGGTCCGCCACATGGCCGAGGTGGAGCGGAACTGGTTCCGCCGGACCCTCCGCGACGATCCGGAGGCCCCGTATCTGTGGTTCGACCCCGCGGTGGACGACAGCGAGCTGGTCCCGCTCGACGACGCCGACTGGGCGTCGGACCTGTCGACGTGGGAGGCCGAGTGCGAAGCCAGCCGCGCCGCGGCGGGCGCCCACCGGCTCGACGACACGGGCACGCGGCGAGGTGAGCCGTGCTCGTTGCGGTGGATCTACGTGCACATGATCGAGGAGTACGCCCGGCACAACGGCCACGCCGATCTCCTCCGCGAGATGATCGACGGAAGCGTTGGTTGGTGACGACCGGCCGGACCGCTCTCCCGTGCCGCGGCCACGGTGCACCACCGTCGGCCGGGTCTGCGGTCCGGCCATCATCGGGATTGACAGGTCGGCCCGCCTGCCACGATCCTGTCGAATGAGCGACCGAGGGAGCGATACGGATGGCACATGACCCGATTGTGGCCGAGCGGACCCAGGTCCGCGACAGCCTCGAGCCCCGGTTCTTCCTCGAGGGCCAGGAGCAGCGCGCCGCCGCCGCCCTCGGCGCCTATGGGGCGTCCGGCAAGCGGCCCAACATCCTGGTCATCCTCTTCGACGACGTCGGGTGGGGCGATTTCGGCTGCTACGGCGGGGGAGTGGCCATGGGCGCGCCGACGCCCAACATCGACAAGCTGGCCCGGCGGGGCACGCTGCTCACCTCGTGCTACTCCGAGCCGTCCTGCACCCCGTCGAGGGCCTCACTGATGACCGGCCGCCTGCCGATGCGGCACGGCCTCCTCCGGCCTCCGATGTACGGGCAGCCGGGCGGGCTCGACGGCGAGATCACCCTGGCCCAGCTGCTCTCCGACGCCGGCTATGTCACCCAGGCCGTCGGGAAGTGGCACATCGGCGAGAACGTCGAGTCGCAGCCGCAGAACGTCGGATTCGACGACTTCTACGGCTTCCTGTCCGTCTCGGACATGTACACCGAGTGGCGAGATCCGTACTTCTTCCCCGAGATCGTCTACAGCGAGGAGCGCACCAAGTGGGTGGAGAACCTGCCCTTCAACAAGTGTTTCGTCCACGCCACCCGGGGCGGTGAGACCGAGAACGTCGAGGAGGTCACCCTCCCCGTCCTCTCGTTGCTCGACGAGAAGTGGGCCACGTACTCCCAGGAGTTCATCCGCCGGATGTCCGAGCCGGAGGCCGGGCAGCGCCCGCCGTGGTTCCTCTACCACTGCACCCGGGGCGCCCACTTCGACAACTACCCGCACGAGCGGTTCCTCGGTTCCTCTCCGGCCAAGCACCCCTACAAGGACACGATCATCGAGCTCGACGACATCGTGGGCCGGCTGGTGGCCGAGCTCGAGGCCACCGGCCAGATGGACGACACACTGATCTTCCTCTCGTCGGACAACGGGCCGGAGATGGAGACCTGGCCCGACGCCGCCTACTCGCCGTTCCGGAGCGCCAAGGGATCCACCTGGGAGGGGGGGCAGCGGGTCCCCGGCATCTTCGCCTGGCCCGGGATGATCGCCGCCGACCGGGCCACGGACGGGATCTTCTCCCTCATGGACCTGTTCAACACCTTCCTCACCGTCGCCGGGGCGGGCGACTCGGTGCCCGAGGACCGCTTCATCGACGGCGTGGACCAGACGTCGTTCCTCCTCGACCCCGAGGGGGTATCCAACCGGAAGTACCTGTACTACTGGTTGACCAACGTGTTCTCGGCCCTCCGGGTGGGCGAGTGGAAGTTCATGGTGGCCTCGTCCTCCGACGACGACCGCGACTGCTTCAACCTGGGTGGCTTCACCGGGGTCACCCAGAAGTACTCTCACGGCCGGCTCTACAACCTGTACCTCGACCCCAAGGAACAACACAGCTACATGATCCGCAAGCTGGCCTACATCGACAGCTTCACGGACGGGATCGCCAAGCACTTCCTTACGTTCGGCAAATTCCCCCCGAAGCACCCGATTGCGGCCATGAGCTGATCGGGGCCCCCGGCGGCACGCCGTTCAGCGCGCCGGTGCCACCGTGGACAGCTCGGGGATCCACCGCTTCATGAAGGCGTCGAACATGGGCACGGTGAAGTCGATCTCCCCCCAGCGCGGTGAGAAGCAGAGCGCCTTCTTCAGGAGGCCGTCGCGGGTGGGCCCGAGGGCGGTGGCCTTCCTGCCCAGCAGCTCGGCCACCTCGACCGACCGCACCGGTCCGGGACCGAGCTCGGCCATGGCCCGCAGGTAGGCCCGCTCGGGGTCACTGGTCCGACCGGTCCGCACCCGGAAGAACCCGTCGTCGAGCTCGGCGGTGGCCACCGGGATGCTGCGCTCGACGTCGTCGAGGGTGATCAGGTGCGGGCCCTCGGCCACGTCCCAGGCCTGCTTGCCGAACTCCTGCAGGAAGTAGGGGTAGCCGCCGGTGACCTCGACCACGCGGGCGAGGGCTTCGGGTGCCCAACGGACCTCTTCGTCGGCGGCCGGCACCTCGAGTGCCTCGAGAGGCTGGTCACCGGTCAGCGAGCCGATGACCGGAAAGGTGAAGATGCGCTCGGCGTAGGACTTGGCCTCGCCGGTCAGCGTGGCCAGTGAGGGAAGCCCGGCCCCGGCCACCGTGATTGGCAGGGCGAGCTGGGTGGCCCGGTGGAGGCCCATCACCAGGGCCTCGAGGGTGGCGAGCTTCACGTAGTGGAGCTCGTCGATGGTGATGAGCACGCCGGTGCCGTGGTCGCGGGCCACCTCGCCCAGCTCGACGAAGAGCCCGGCCAGGTCGGTGGCCAGGTCGCCGGAGTCGGCCGGCCCGTGGACGGGGTCGACATCGATGTTCAGCTCGACCCCGTCGGGGAGGCGGATGGTGAAGGCCTTGAGGATGCCGAGTGCCCGGTGCACCCGCTCGCCGATGCGGCGCCGGGCGTCCATCGACAGGAGGACCCGGCGGAAGGCGGCCGCCAGGCGAGGGGGGAGCTCGCCGTCCTCGCTGACCTCGATGTGCTCGTGGAAGTAGCCCCGGGCATCGGCCAGGTGCTCGAATTCGTTGAGAAGGACGGTCTTGCCCACCCCGCGCAGCCCGGTGAGCATCTCGCTCCGCCCGTCACGTCCGAGGAGCAGGCGCTGGAGGGCGATGTCCATCGCCTCGATCTCGCGCTCACGCCCGACCAGGGCCGGGGGGCGGGTACCGGCCCCGGGGCTGTAGGGGTTCCTGACGGGGTCCATGGGACGAGTATAGCGTTTCGGATGAAATATAGGAATAAGACTAGAAACTGCTGAAACCACTAGAAAGGGGACGCCCGGCGGGCACGCGGCGCCTCGCCTCCGGGTCCTACATTTGCCGTTGTGCTCGGACGCACTCTGCCTGACCCCGTGCCGCCCGGGGCTCCCGCTGTCCCTGGCGGTGCTGGTCGCCGTGCCCCTCGGCACGCGCGGTCCCTGTCGTCTCCTCCCACGGCACCGCCGATCCTGTGGATCCCTACGCCGGCGTCGTCCTCACCGCCTACGGCCCGTGCGCGGCGGGGGCGGCGGTAGACCTCTACGCGATCACCGGTGAAGGCCATGGGTGGCCGGGCGGACCGCACCTCGGCCGGGCGATCACGGACCTCCTGGGTCCGCAGACGACCGTCATCGACGCCAACTCGGTCATGTGGGCCTTCTTCGTGGCCCATCCCCTCCGGTGACCGGAACCGGGCGCCGGTCGGTACCCAGGCCCCAGGCCCCGGGTCCCGGGTGCGCCCGTGGAAGGAATAGAGTCTGAGGTGTGTTGCACCCGAGCGGGACCCAGTGGGTCATCCTGGTGGCGTTGTCGGTTCTCTGGGCGGTGCTCGGCTACCGGCTCTCCGAGAACGACCGCAGGACGCTGGGGCGGACCCCCTGGGGCCTCCCGTCGGCGCTCTGGGCGTTCTTCTGGTTCCTGTCGCTGGTGCTGGGGCTGGTGCTCTATCTGATCGCCCACACGAACGGGGTCCGCCGGGCCCGCCAGGGGCTCTCCGTGCCGGGATCGCCGCCTGCGACGGGGTGGGCGATGACATCGCCGAGCGTGGCAGAGCAGTTCCCTGCCTATCCGCGTCCCGCCAACTCGCAGACCCCGCCGCCGGTCGGCGTTGGTCCGACCGACGGCCAGACCGGTCCGGCGGCGCCGGCGGCGCCGGGAGCGTCGCCGCCGGATTCCGGGACGCAGGCACCTGTCGGGCCCTGGACCCCGGGGCCGCAGGGCGTGCCCGTCTCGTGGCCGCACTCGCCCCCGGACTGGCATCCCGATCCCAGCGGGAGGTTCCACTATCGCTGGTGGGACGGCTACCAGTGGACCTCGCAGGTGTCGACCGACGGGCATCATCTGATCGACACCAACCCCGATCAGCGGATCGGTCCCTACTGATCGCTCCTGAGGGGACGGCGGTCCTGGCCGGGCTGTCGGCGCCAACGGTTCGGTCGCCACGCCCGCTCTGCTCCCACCACGCCCGTGCTCGCTCAGGTCCCGCGAGGCGGCGCCCGGTGCAACGCCACCGTGGCGATGAGGTCCCTGTGGTCGCTGCCCGGCCCGTTCCCCGTCCTGATCTGGCTGACGGTCAGCCCGGGCCCGGTGAGCACATGGTCGATCCGCACCAGGGGCGGAACGATGGGCTTGGTCTGGGACCAGGTCATGTCGAAGGCCCTCCCTCGGGCAGCGGCACCGTCGGTGAGACCGGTGTCCAGGATGGCCCGGAAGCCCTTGTTGCCCCAGGTGGAATTGAAGTCACCGACGACGAGCAGTCCGGCCGACCCGCGAGAGCGAAGGAGGCGGTCGACGAGGGCGAGCTCCCCCTTCCACTCGGAGAACGACACCGAAAGGGGAGCGATGACGTGGACGACCCAGAGCGGCTGCGGACCCGACGGTAGTTCCAGTGTGGTCTGGACGATCAGCGGAAGGCCGGCGCTGAAGTAGACGACGTTGTTGTCGGAGAGCGGGTAGTGGGAGGCCACGAAGAAGGCGGTCGAGCCGTACCGCTTGATCTCGAGCTGGTAGGGGAGGTCGGCGAGTGCGCCGGCCCGGACCAGCTGGGTCACGTCGACCGGACTGGCCTCCTCCATGGTCACCAGCTGGGGCCGCACCGCTGCGATCTCGCCAGCGTAGCCGGCCATCGACGGGTTCCCCTGGTAGACGTTGGCATCGAGCAGACGGAGGCTGGGGGCCGTTGCCGCCCATGTGGGCACGGGCTGGGCGGCGGACAGCTCGGGGTAGAGGAAGGCGATCTGCGCCAGGACGACGAGCAGGGCCGCTCCGGCGAGGAAGGCCCGCCGCCCCACCGCGGCCACGACCAGTACCACCCACGCCGGCAGGTAGACGAACGCGGTCAACGCGTTGAGGACGGCGAACGGCTCGAGGTCGTCCCAGGCCACGATCCGGAACAGCGCCACTATGGCCAGAGCGATGACGATGACCCAGCAGATGGCCGCCACGACGATCGGCAGGCGCCGGCGTCGCCGCGATCTCGGTCGGGAGGCCACCGGATTGGCGGAGGCATCTTCGAGCATGTGGGCAGCGTAAGGCGTCCCTCGTCGCCCTCGACATCGCCCTGTGGGACGTGACGGTCAGCCGGGGTGTTCGCCGGGGTCGCCGGGGTGGCCGGGTTTCAGGCGCCGGGAGGAGGGAGGAGGGCGCCGGGGCGAATTGTGGGGGTCAGGCGACGTCGAAGTCGCCGGTGGCCTTCCGCTCGACCGTTTCGGGTGCTACGGCACCGTGGAGCGGTACATGGCCCCGCAGGAGGTCATCGATGCAGCCTTCGCACAGTCGGCCGTACGCCTCACTCGTGCGGAGGAGGGCCCGGTCGCGCCGGCCGATCTTGACAACGGGGCCGCGCCATCCGCACCGGTGGCAGACGCCGTGCCGGTGCCGGCGCAACTTGAACTTGTCGGTGCTCTGCTCCGGACCCGCCATGTCCCCGTCCCCTTCACGGACCAACGCTGTCACCCGGAAACTCATGGGTACCGCGTCGGTCCGATGGTCAGAAATCTGTACTAAATGCTGCGGAAACCATTGTAGATGCGCCTGCCGGTGAAACCGTGCGATGCCGCCCCCTTTGCCAGCGAACCGAGAACCTCCAGTTCGTCAAATCAGGATGGTCGCGACCGCTGTCGTGGTGAACGGTGAGTCAACCGGGTGGTACCGGTGGGATCCGAAGACCCGGTTCGCTGATCCCGGCCCCCACACCCTGCGAGAGTGGGGAGATGTTCGTGACCAACCACGTGCTCTCCGGGGTGCTCATTGGTCGGGCCGCGAGTCGGAGGCCGGCCACGGCGTTCGTCCTCGGGGTCGGTTCGCATCTCGTGCTGGACGCCATTCCCCATTGGGGCTGCGACACCGCCGTTCTGGAGGGGCCCGATCGGTTCCTCCGGGCCGCCAAGCGTGATGGACTCCTCGGCCTCGCCCTCCTGACTGTGGCGACGCTTGCCGTGGAGCGACGGGCCCGTGCGGCCACGGTCGCGGCGATGGCCGGAGCCGTCCTCCTCGACCTCGACAAGCCGTGCTGGTACTTCTTGAGGATCCAACTCTTTCCGGACGGGGTCAATCGACTCCACGCCCGAGTTCAGAACGAGTCCCCTTCGGGGATGCGGAACGAGTTCGCCTGCGGCATGGCCTTCGCAGTCGCCGACGTGGTGGTCACCGCAGGACGGCGGCCCCGACGTCGGACCCCGCGAGGGGCGGGACGTCGGCTCTGGTCGGGTAGGAAGTCCTTGAATTCGCCTCGGCTCCCGTCAAGGCGACGCTGACGTTCACCAGGACGCTGACGTTCACCAGGTGGTCCGCGATCCATCGATGGCGAAGGTGGACATGGCCATCCGGTTCCTATAAACTCCTCGGAGAGTGGTCGAGCGGTCACGGACAGTGAACTTGAGCAGTGTCCGTGTGTTGTCCTTCGGCCCACCATGGCAATGATTTCCCCGCAGTAGGGCCGAACAATTCTTGCATGACATAACAATTCTGGCATGACATCTTGACCGGTTAATTCCGGAGACCGTGGCGTTGGGCCGAGTCGGTGATGGAACTTTCTGTTGCCCATCGACTGGCTCCGTGCGGACGAAAGGAAAGACCGGTCATGGGGGAGCAGAGCAGTGAGGCGACTGCAAGGTGTCGGAGGGCAGCCACCAGTGGTGACGAGTCCCGGTAGCTGTCCGAGTTCGAAACGCTGCACGAGTTGAGCCGCACGAGTGGAGAGGGGCAGGTCGGCATGACGCTTAGTGAGGTTAGGTGCTACCCCAAGCGCAGTCTGGGTGTCGAGAAGTCCGAGCCGACGGTGAGCGTGGTGATCCCGGCGAAGAACGAGGCCAGAAATCTCCCACATGTCTTTGCCGGGCTGCCCGACGACCTCTACGAGGTGATCCTGGTGGACGGGGGTTCCACAGACGACACGGTTCTAGAGGCCCGACGGCTCCGCCCGGGCATCACCGTCATCGGCCAGACGCGCAAGGGCAAGGGCAATGCCCTCGCCTGTGGCTTTGCAGCAGCCAAGGGGGACTTCATCGTCATGCTCGACGCTGACGGATCGACCAACCCGGAGGAGATCCCGCGCTTCGTCGATGCGTTGAAGGAAGGAGCCGACTTCGCCAAGGGCTCCCGATTCATGCCGGGAGCGGGAAGCAGCGACATCAGCCGGCTCCGGCAGTTCGGGAACTACTGGCTGAACCGGTCGGTCAACCTGCTGTACGGCACCCAGTACACCGACCTCTGCTACGGCTACAACGCCTTCCGACGTGAGTGCCTGTCGGTGATCGACCTCGATGCGGGCAAACTCAGAGGCGCCGATCAGGACTCCATGCTGTGGGGTGACGGATTCGAAGTGGAGACGCTGATCAACGTCCGGATAGCCAAGGCGGGCCTCCAGGTGGCTGAGGTGCCCAGCTTCGAGCGAAGCCGCTATTTCGGCACCAGCAATCTCAATGCCGTGTCTGACGGTATTCGGGTCCTGCGCACGATCCAGGCCGAGCGCAAGCGTGGTTCTCGGCGGGCTGCAGCTACCTCTGGTTCATCTCAGCGAGCAGTAGGTGCTTCGTGGTCGGTCCTGTCTACGTTGGTCGAAGAAACCAGCTAACAGCGATTCCGTGGGGACGCGCCGGCGTGTTGCCAGATCGGAGTAGCAGGCTCTCAGCCACCTGCTGGATGCCTGGCATAGGAAGCCCAGGTGTCCAACGCCCCGCAAAGGACCGCCCACGTGGTAGCTAGTGCGATGTTCAACGACCTCAACCAGGCAAGCAACGCGTTCATCAATGGGCCTCTTCTTGCACGCGTAGCCCTGGTCGGGCCAGACACGAGTGGCAGCGCACCTGGTGGAATGGCGACCATTTCTCGAACTCTCATCAAAGGATTCGCCGGCAACCCGAAGATAGAGATCATTCCGATCCCGAACTTCGACGAGGGGAGCATGTTTCGAAGGTTGACCATGGGATTGAGGGCGGTCTTCCATATAGTTCGGCTTCGACACGCGATCGACCTTGTGCATATTCAGGTTGCCACGGGGTGGAGCATCGAACGAGATCTCCTCTTGGTATCCATTGCCAGGATTACAGGGATCCCGGTAGTTGCACAGTTCCATGGAGCGGGCCAGATAGACGATTACACCGAGGGGCATGCCATTCACCGCCTGTGCTACCGAGCGCTATTGCGGTCCTCTCATAATCTTGCGCTCGGCCCCAATGCCCTCAGCTGGATGCGTTCAGTCGATACGAATGTCCGGGCCGTCATCGTTCCAAACGGCGTCGATGTGTCGAATGAACCTTCGGCATTTCCTAAGGGAGAACCGAAAGTCGTCTTCATCGGAAGACTGGGAAAACGCAAAGGCATGTTCGACCTGTTGTCGGCGATGGAGGGGCTTCACCGTGACGGCACGCGGCTGCACCTTAGTTTGCTTGGCGATGGCGACCTTGAAGCTGTCCAAGCGCGCGTCGAAGCAAGTGAAAGCCTTCGCGACTATGTATCGATCCGAGGGTGGCAAGGAGAGGAAGGTGTAAAGGAAGCGATACGCTCATCCTGGGCGTTGGTGCTTCCTTCCTATGCCGAAGGGCTTCCGATGGCAATACTGGAGGCGATGGCCTCGGGACGGGCTGTGGTCGCCACGCGCGTTGGCGAGACCGACAGCGTGGTGGCCGATGGTACGAATGGGCTGTTGGTCGACGCCGGTGACGTCACGGGCCTGACCGAGGCACTTCGTCGCGTGGCTAGCAATGCTGCATTCGCTGAATCACTTGGTCGAGAAGGACACGTTCTCGCACAGTCAAGATTTTCCAAAGGCGCGGTACTCGAAGAGCTGGAGCGTATCTATTGCTCACTGGTTAACGCCAATAATGAAATGGACTCTGGATGATTGTTTGCTCAATCCTCAACCAGGTTATGAGATGTGCGGATCTCAGGAACTTACATCTCAAGTGGCAATAGCAGAGGAAAGCCATCGATCCCATACAACCGCCGCCCTGAGTGAGATGTTTGGGCGGGGGCTTATCTACGGCGCCGTCTTGGCACTTCAGCCGGTGGCAATGATTGTTGTTACTCCCCTCACGGTACGCAATCTCAGTAGAATACAGTTTGGCCGCCTCGTCACAACCCTTACTCTCGTTCAACTTCTAGCAGTGGTCCTCGGGTTCGGACTGGGGGCAGCGATTCAACGGCTTCACTCGGAGGATGATGACAGCTATCGCAAGACCAGGGGTCTGCTCGGATTCAGTTTGGTCTTGGCACTGACTACCACTATTCTGGTTGACCTCAGCGGTCCTGTTTGGGCCAATCTTCTCGGCGTAGGACCGTATGGATCCACCCTCAGATTCGGAGTATGGGCAGCAGGGCTTGCGGCAATGGTGCTCCTGATCGCGCAATTGTTTCGCTCAGAGGATCGTCTTGGCGCATTTGTCACTGTCATGCTGCCTTTTGCCGTCGGAAGCCAATTGTTAGGGCTTGCATTCATACTCTGGCTACATTCTTCAGCATCTGAGTATTTAGCTGGTATGTGCATTGGAGAGGTAGTAGCGGTAGCCATGGGAATACTGCTCAGCAGGCCATTGATCACCTCATTTTCGGAGCGAAACATTGTCATATCAGGATTGGCACTGGCTCTCCCGTTAGTTCCAAATGGAGTGGCTTATCAAATTCTCAATTTGGGCGATCGGATCGTAGTGCAGCATCAGCTAGGCGAATTCGCTGTCGGGCGATACCAGCTTGCCTATAACGCAGGGGCGATGGTGGTATTGGTCTTGATTCTGCTCAATCAGGCCTGGATACCGAAAATCTTCGCCATCAAGGATGTCGCTGCACGAAGAGCTGTGCTTGCTGAGCTACGCAAAGAAGTGTACTTGCTCCTTATACCGCTAATCGTGGGGGCCAGTCTCATTGCACCTATTGTACTGAGAATCTTGGCGCCCCCATCCTATCAAACCAACGATCTCCTATTGGTTGTGAGCCTGGTCGCGGTCTCCGCCATTCCATTTGCAGCCTTTCAAGCTAACACTCGTGCGCTTACTGTCTTCAGCCGGACTCGGGCGCTGATTTGGGCTGGACCATTCGCGGCATTCGTCAATATTGCACTCAATATTACGCTGGTTCCTCTGTGGGGCCTCAATGCTTCCGCGTTGGCGACCCTAATCGGGTATGCAGTGCTTGCGTGGACTACGGGTGTGTCCAGTCGTAAAGTCGCCCATCTTCCAGTGATGGGCTTTCGGATTTGGTGGGAATTGGCACTGGCCTCACTTGCTTCATTGGCTACCACTGTGCTTCCGGTGTCGATACCATTCATGGTGCTCCGTTTGCTACTGGCGGTGGCATGTGGTGCGTGGGCCGCCAGGAATGTTGTCAATCTGATTAAGGGAACGAGAGGGATTCGCAGGGGCAGCCGCCCGAGTGTGGCGAAGGAGGCTTGATCGGACTCTCTACGGCCCCTCATCCCGTCCTTTGGCATCAAGTTATCGGGCTGGGGTGAAATACATTCAGGTCCCTCGCACCGCGGGACGCGCGCGGACGGGGTGCCTGTCGGCGGCGCCATTGACGGGCATTGGGGATAGAACTATGCGGGCTCTACTGACCAATCCGTGGGTGCCCTGACCACCCCCTGACGCGAGCAACGCCAGCCCCCGTCTACGTTTTCGGACTGTTCAACGGTTCGAATTCGTAGCAAGGAGGATGGCGTGCTCGGTGCCAACGTATGGCGTCGCGTGCTCGGTGTCGACCGGGCGACGGTGATCGAGGAGATCGACTTCGACGAGGAGTCCGGATCCGTGGTGGTCCACGTGCGTCTCCGCCGCCCCACCAAGCGTCGATGTGGGCGCTGCGGCGTGCGTGCTCCCGGCTATGACCAGGGGGAAGGCCGACGGAACTGGAGGGCGATCGACTTGGGCACGATGAAGTGCTTCCTCCAGGCCGAGACCCCGAGGGTGAACTGCCCCGAACACGGCCCAACCGTTGCCCAGGTGCCCTGGGCCCGCCACGGTGCCGGTCACACCCGGTTCTTCGACGACCAGGTGGCCTGGCTGGTCACCCACACCGCCAAGTCGACGGTCTGTGAGCTGATGCGCATCGCCTGGCGCACGGTGGGCTCGATCATCGCCCGGGTGGTCGACGACGGTCGTTCCGCCCACGACCCCTTCGATGGCCTCGTCCGGATCGGGATCGACGAGATCTCCTACAAGAAGGGGCACCGCTACTTGACCATCGTCGTCGATCACGACTCGGGGAGGCTGGTGTGGGCGGCCGTCGGTCGGGACAAGAAGACGCTGCAGGGCTTCTTCGACCTGGTCGGAGAGGAGCGATGCCAAGAGATCGCCCTGGTCAGCGCTGATGGAGCCGGATGGATCGGTGACGTGGTGGCCGAGCGGGCCACGAACGCCACCCTCTGCATCGACAGCTTTCACGTGGTGCAGTGGTGCACCGAGGCACTCGACGAAGTACGCCGCCAAGTGTGGAACGAGGCGAGGAAGGGCGGTATGTCCACCCACGCCGACGCCCTCAAAGGCTGCCGCTACGCCCTCTGGCGCAACCCCGAGGACCTGAACCCCCGCCAGGCCAACAAGCTCGCCTGGGTGGCCAAGGTCAACACGAAGCTCTACCGGGCCTACTTGATGAAGGAGCAGCTCCGGATCGCTATCCGCACCAAGGGGGTGCTGGCCCTCACCATGCTCGACGAGTGGCTGGTCTGGGTGCAGCGATGCCGCATCCCGGTCTTCGTCGAGCTCGGCCGCAAGATCAAGAGGAACATCGCGGGCATCGAAGCCGCCATGCTCAACAACTTGTCGAATGCACTCGTCGAGTCCACGAACACCAAGCTGCGTGTACTTCACCGCATGGCCTTCGGCTTCAGGGAACCCGAGCACCTGATTGCACTCGCCCTGCTCGACCGAGGTGGCTACTGCCCACCCCTACCGGGTCGTCATGCCGCCTGATCGACCCACGGATCAAGCAGGAGAGCCACTATGCGGCAGCTGGGGCGATGCTGACCTCGAAGCCGAGGTCCTCGATCCTGCGCTGGAGCCGCTTAGCCTCAACTGCCGGATCGTGTCGTAGTTCGAAGAATCGAGCACCAGGATCGTTATGGAGGGTGCCGTTGCTGAGCAGGTGCCAGGCGACGTCCAAGATGGAGTGGGCGACTGCGATGGTGGCCTTGTTGGACCCTCTCCGCCGTGCGATCCGGGAGTACTGGTCGGAGAGGTGGGTGCCCTTGGTGCATGACGCGCCCCGGGCTGCTTCGACGAGTGCACGCTGCACCCAGGTCGAAGCTTTTCGCGTGCCAGCGGGGTGCCGCTTCCCGGCTGACTCGTGACTGGCGGGGGCCACCCCGGCCCACGCACACAGGTGCCCAGAAGTCGGGAACCGGTTCATGTCGACCCTCATCTCGGCGATCATCACCTCGGCGGTGGTTCTCGACACCCCGGGAATCGAGCACAAGATGGTGACCGCCGACTCAAAAGGACATAGGCGTTCCATCACGTCGGCCGTGAGGGTGGCGATGGAGTGATCCAAGAAGTCGATGTGCTCGATCACCTGCCGACAGACGAGGGCATGGTGGGAGCCGAAGCGATCGCTGAACGCCTCTTCGAGCTGAGGGATCTTGGTTCGCAAACGCGCCTTGGCCATCTGGGCCAGGACCTCTGGGTCCCGCTGGCCATCGATCATCGCCTCGATCATCGCCGCGACGACTGGCTCCAGACTTTCGACGCCACCGAGGACTGGACCGCTTGCGTGCCCACTGGGGCTTCACCCGCATGCCCTTCTCCAAGGACCTCGCACCCTCCATGCTCCACGCTCACCGCTCCCACGTAGAAGCGGTGGCCTGGATCACCTGGTGCATCGACGAACAGGTGGTGGTGGTGGTGACCGGCGAGGTGGGTGCCGGCAAGACGGTGGCGGTCCGGGCCGCCCTTTCCGGCATCGACGCCAGCCGTCACACCGTCATCTACCTCGGCAACCGATCGGTCGGGTTGCGGGGCCTGTACTCGACCATCGTCTCCACCCTCGGGGGCATCGCCCGGTTCCACCGGGCGTCCCTCATCCCCCAGGCCCAGGACGCCTTGGCCACCGAGGAGCACGAGCGGGGACAACGGGTGGTGCTCGTCCTCGACGAGGCCCACCTGCTCGATGCCGAACAGCTCGAGGGGCTCCGGCTGCTCACCAACGCCGAGATGGACTCACACGCGCCCCTTTGCCTGTCTGCTGGTCGGACAGCCGACCCTGCGGCGCAGCATCCGACTCGGGGCCTTAGCCGCCCTCGACCAGCGGGTGGCGCTGCGCTACTCGCTGATCGGGATGGAGCAGGACGAGACGGCCGACTACGTGACGCACCACCTGAAGATCGCAGGGCGGAGCGACACCCTGTTCTCCGACGATGCCCTGGCACTCATCCACCAGGTGTCGAGGGGACTGCCACGGGCCGTCAACAACTTGGCCGTCCGGTCACTCGTCGCCGCCTTCGCCGAAGGGAAGGCCATTGTCGACGAGTCCTCCACCCGATCCGCCGTCACCGAGGTGACCGCCGAATAGCCACGGTCAGGCTGCCTGTCCTCGCGCCACCACCGATGAGGACAAAGGCGACAACCCGTTCACGAACTCGTGCTCACGCCACGTGTCGTCTTCGTGCTCATCCAGGGTGGAGGCCAACACGGAGTCGCCCGAGCAGACATCGCCCGGGCGTGCACTGTGATCCGGCCCATATCCACCAGGTTGGAGCCGGTTCTGGACTTGGGGGGGGGTTCGACCACTGGTATCTGCACTCGTACACCTTCCCGTCTTGCTTGCCGGACCCGGGCCGTCTGGCAGTGCCGACCCGTCCCGTCGTTGTCAGGGCTGCTCCCATCCTCCCCTGCGTATCCAGGATCAGGCTGCCCTCCGCTTCATCAGGTCGCTGCGACGGCCCGAAGGAGGGGTTCTTCCATCCCCTCACGGTCAAACCGAGCCTCGTGGCGCACGACCGGTTTCCAGTAGACACCGGTGGCATTTATCGCCACCGCCTCGACACCAGCGTCGTTCAGTCATGCTGCCAGCTCACCGAGACCCTCGGCCGTTGTGGTGAACGACTGCTTCGTCACATCGATGGACTGGTCAGGTTGCTTCACCTGGCAGCAGGCCACCACGGTGTCGCAATGCACGTCCAGGCCGGCAACCCGTTCGCGTATTCGTTTCACTGCTTCACCTCCCAAGTATGGATTGGAGGCTGCCGGGGAGGACCAGGCGAAGCGGATGCTGGGGCTCGTGCTCGTAGCGATAGTCCTTGGTCCCCCGGGGCCCTCGCGCCAGACTCTTCGACGCACTCGAGATTGCAAGCCGAATTCGGCGACCGCACCGGCAGCCACGGCCAGCATTTCACACCGGCCAGTTAACGGGCAACGACGCCCCGTACCAGGTCTGTCTTCGCCCAGCGCGATCGACTGAAATGCCGGCAGTTGCATGTCGCCAATGGCGAAAGGGGCGACTATCTCACTCAGCCAGGCAGAATCATCGGCTACGGTCGGATGCACGTAAGCTCGTGAATCGTCCGGGTGGCTCGGCATTGTCTCAGCATTCAAGTTGCGGCAATCCGAGGGCATCTCGCGCTTCGCCGTAGGCAGAAATGAGGCGATCCCGTAGGTGATCCACCGCTTCAAGTGTTCTTTGTGATCTGAAGTCTCTCTCGTCTAGTGCAGCGATGACGTGTTCCACGATCTGGCCGGCCGACACGGTATCCGTTCGAATGAGGGAAGTCGCATTGTCGATAGACAAAGCGAAATCCCTGCACTTTGGCTGGTATTCCAATGCCACGGTCGGCGTACCGGAGATTGAAGCCAGTATCGCTGCATGGAGGCGGCTTACGATCACTACCGAGCAGCAGGCCAGCTCACTGATGACTTGGCTGCTGTCGGTTGCGTTTACGAAAGTCACTTTCCCGGAGACGCCACTGAGCGCCCACTCCAACCATTTGCGGTCTTGACCGTTCATCAGAATTCCGACGATTTCATAGCCGAGTGCGTCGAGTTCGTTGCATGCAGCGGCCATCTCTCCTGCGACGAATGCAGGGTCATGGCCCCAGAGATCGTCGCCAAAGCCGAAGTTCACTCCAATGCGGCCCGGACGGACTTCCACTTGCGGTCGAGGGAGAAGTAGAGCTGGATCGCCTGCGACGGACGCTTCTACGCCCACTCCGGACAGCAACTCAGCACTACGTGGACCTCGAACGGAAACAGACTGGAGCTTTCCTAAGACATTCGGCCAGCGAGCGAGCTCCTCTCTGTCCGAGTAGCTTCGATGGCCTCTGAACGTGGGGTCTTCTACGCCGACGCCAATCGCAAATCCCGGTTGACCTCTAGCAAGAGCCGAGCCAAAGCGTACGAGACGGCGCCAGTTGCGCCGCCCGATGCAGGTGCCACCTCCAAGGACAAGAGTTGAGTCCTTGAGCCGATGCGGCAATCCTTGAGCCATCGAGGTGGCGATCAATCGAGGTTCTAGGGGAAGATCGACGAATCGTGCGCCGTAGAGCACAGACCCGACCGCTTCACGGATGGCATCATCGCCAATGTTTCCTTGGCCGTGCCAGCCAAGATAGCAGACGAGCGGTGATGTCATGGGAAGGACACAGAAGGGTCGTTCACGGAAAGTCGATAGGGAGCCAGCCAGGTGTCGGCTTTCTTCACCTCGTCCTTCCCAAGTCGTCGGAGACGAACCTCAGTGAGCAGTGGATTTGGAAGTCCAAGCATCAGCAACATTGGAATCGTGTCGGCTGGATTCCTGTGAATCAGCCGAGGTAGGTCCTTCCCTACGGAAATGCGACCCTCGGAACGGAGTCGTTGGCGGACTTCGAATGCTGATGATCGCTGAGGCTTTTCGTGTTCGATCGATTCATCGCCACCGAACCGATTCGTAAGCGCACGAAAAGCGGCATATTGAGCCTCAAACGCATCGTGGCTGAAGGAGCGCGACCACTGTCGATACGCTACGAGGAGCTCGTCGACGCACGCCACCCTGCCGTGTTGGAAGAGTCGATTCCACAGATCCCAGTCCTCGACGAATCGGGCGGAGTCGTCGAAGCCTCCCACCTGGTCGAAGAGCGCGCGTTGAACCAGAACCCCGGAGCCGCCGCCTGGAACGATGTTTCTATGGAGGAGGTGCCGGGTCAGGTCCTGCGGGTCACTGAGGCGCTCGCCTCCGATGGGAGCTAGCTCCTCGTCAACGTGTAGTGCACTTGCGGTGCACCAAGTCGCCCCAGATGCCGCTGCTGTGTCGAGCTGTCGGCGTAGTTTTGTGGGAGCCCAGAGATCATCGTCATCGCAGAACGCCACCCACGGTGTCGAAGCGGTACTGGCACCATGGTTCCTTGCAATGCGTTGTTCCGTCGGACGGTCATGGCGAATGAGCCGGATGCCTGACAGATTGTGAACCATCTCGGGCGTTTCGTCAGTCGAAGCATCATCGACCACAACGACAGCGAGTTCTACATCTTGTTGACCCAGAACTGAATGAAGGGTCTGACGCAGTGTCCGTGAGCGATTTCGAGTCGGCACAACGACGGTCACAGCGTCCTGGGCCCCTGATCGATCCTTCACCGAATGTCCGGCCTCCCGACCTGCGACGCCTCGAGCGAAAAGGAGTGGCGAAGGAGAATGTTTGGCATTCCCTCCGTGGCGCGAGTCGCCCCATCTGGCGTGTGGCAGAAGCTTCGTTCCGAGCCCGTGAGAGAGTTGACGGAGTGCCTGCGTAGCAAAGGCGAAGTTCTACGCGAGTGGCGGTTCTCTCCTTCTGGGAGGGAGGAGGCCGAGCTGTCACGATACCCTGCTGGGCTCACGACGGTGAGCTTCTCAGTAGACCGAACAATGAGTCTGCGGTCACTCACTCCGCGGTCTCCCGGCACAACCTTTGCGGAACCAGCCGGCACGTCCCCCTGTGTAGTTGGGCCGTCGATCCTATTGGTTGGGTCATCGACCCTGTCGGTCGTAAGGAGGCGGGAGATGGAGACATAGAATCTCGTCCGCGCTGCATGAACATCCCACAAACGCCCCTGACCTGGTTTTCCCGATCACAGCAGTACCTTCCTGAGTATTCCTCACAAACCGTGGATCAGTCAACTTGTTGCCACGGCAATGCGGAGATGTCCGGCTATCTCTCTTCTTCTCATAGAGGGGCGATGTGGGCCGGCTACTCAGGCTCCGGGCATATTGTGCGTGCGGGACCGCCCGGTCCCGTCGAGGCTTCACCCGCGGGCGACCTTCGGTCGGTCTTGAGTGGGCGTCCCTGTTCTCTGCTGCGACCATCCCCTACCGGCTTCGTAAAGGACGGTGATGACAGCATCGGATGGGTCTGCTGCACGGGAGCGCGAGGCACTCCCGGTCTGAGGCAATATGGACTTGATGGGAAAATTGAGGAAGCGGTCGGGGCTGACGCTCTAGCTTGACCGGACCGGCCAATGAAAGGCGGAACGTTGACCAGAAACGCCGTCCAGAAACTTGCTGAGAAAGTCCTCGACCGCGGCCGAGTGATGAAGGTCGAGTGGGTAGAGCAGGATCCAACCAGCCATCTCGCAACTCTTCTGCCACGCTCCTTGGTGCGCCTGCCCGCCCCTCCGAGTCATGATCTCATCCGTGAGCGCGAAGAGATCACGTCACATGTGGGAGCGAAACCCCTGTGGGAAGGCTACGGCGAGGATCCGCAGGCCGTCCGCACGGCTGAACAGGTCCGGACGCCACCGGCACTCGGGGCGCTATACGCCGCTCTCGCAAAGCAACTAGAACCCCTCACCGTCGTTGAGTTCGGCACCGCATTCGGTGCATCGGGGATGTACTGGTGCGCCGCGCTCGAAGATAACAACAGCGGCACTCTGTACACCTTTGAGCCGAACGAGAAGTGGGCAGCGATCGCTCGCGCGAATCTCGAAGCCATCAGTGACAGATTCGTCCTCACGGTTGGCACATTCGAGGACCGGATCGCCGATGTCCTCGGAGACAAGTTGATCGATATCGCGTTCATCGACGCGATTCACACCAGCGAGTTCGTCCTCCCGCAGTTCGACCTGGTCGCCGACCGATGCCACTCCAAGAGCATCATCATCCTGGATGACATCACCTTCTCGCCCGACATGGCAGATTGCTGGGCTCGTCTCAGTCGCGACACGAGAGTAGCGGCGTCGGTCTCCTTCTCGGGCCGTGCCGGGCTGGTCGAGCTCCGTTAGCCCGTCCCCGGCGCTCAGATGTCTAGCCCAGGCTATTCACGTGAATTCAGGAATCCTGGGTGCCAGAAGGATCGAGTCGTTGCGGTTCGCCCCTTCGATCGTCCAACCAATCGGGATGCCGTGTCGGTCGGTGGCGATCGACCACTTCCACCCGAGCTTGGCGCGATCGGTCGGGTTCTTCCCCGTACCCTCTCCGCCACAAGGGCTCTTGTGGAGCGAGCCGTCGACGGCGACCTCCGTGAGGTCGAGCCCGATGATCTTGTCGTAGCCAGCGAGCGCCTCCGCGGCGATGGCGTTGAACACCCCGGCACGGGTCCACTCGTCGCGACGCTCACGCGCCGTCGTGTCGGAGACCACTCCACCAGTGAGGCGCTCGGCGTCCTCCCAGGAACAACCAGTGGCGAGGCGCACCAGCATCACATTGAAACAGGCCCGGTCCGAGGCCCTCGGTCGGGAGTTATAACCAGAACCTGTGGATGCACCACCTGAGCGGAGGCGCGACGTACCTTCCTGTTTGACCAAAACAAGGACGCCGGCGGTGAGACGCCGGCAGGAAGGAACGCCAATGTTGAGAGTACATGTTGATGAGGTCGCGGGCGCGGAGCTGTCGAGCAGTCTCGATGCGATCGTGGCCGAGGGAGCACGTCGGATGCTGGCCGCCGCCCTGGAAGCCGAGGTCGACGCCTACGTGTCGAGCTTCACCGGCGAGGTCGATGAGCACGGGCGTCGCTTGGTGGTCAGAAATGGGTACGCCGAGGCACGCTCGCTGGTCACCGGAGCGGGTCCACTCGAGGTCCGGGCTCCCAGAGTCAACGACTGCCGGGTCGACGAGGTGACTGGTGAGCGCATCCGGTTTCGCAGCTCGATCCTGCCTCCGTGGGCCCGCAAGTCCCCCAAGGTGGCCGAGGTGCTGCCGTTGATGTACCTGCACGGGATGAGCTCGGGGGACTTCGCCCCGGCCCTGGAGGAGTTCTTCGGATCGGCCGCCGGTCTGTCGGCATCGGTGATCACCCGGCTGACGAACGACTGGCAGAAGGAGCGGGACCAGTTCTCCCACCGGTCATTGAAGGACGTCGACTACGTCTACCTCTGGGCCGACGGAATCCACTTCAACGTCCGCCTCGAGGAGGCCCGGCTGTGCGCCCTGGTCATCGTGGGTGTACGTGCCGACGGGACCAAGGAGCTGGTCTCGATCAGCGACGGCCACCGGGAGTCCACCGAGTCCTGGGCCGACGTGCTGCGGGGGCTGAAGCGTCGGGGAATGACCGCCCCGGTGCTGGCCGTCGGGGACGGGGCCCTCGGATTCTGGGGCGCATTGGGCGAGGTCTTCCCCGACACCGTCCACCAGCGGTGCTGGGTGCACAAGATGGCGAACGTCATGAACGCGCTGCCCAAGTCGGCCCAGCCCGCTGCCCGTGCGGCCCTGGCCGAGGTCCGTGACGCCGAGGACCGTGAGCATGCGGAACAGGCGATCGAGCAGTTCGCCCAGGACTACGAGGCCAAGTGGCCCAAGGCCGTCGAAAAGGTCAGGAAGGACCAGGACGCCTTGCTCGCCTTCTTCGACTTCCCCGCCGAGCACTGGATCCACCTGAAGACCACCAACCCCATCGAGTCCACCTTCGCCACCGTGCGGCTGCGGACCAAGGTGACCAAAGGGCCGGGCTCGCGGGCAGCCGGTCTGGCCATGGCCTACAAGCTGATCGAGTCGGCCCAGACCCGGTGGCGAGCGGTCAACGCACCCCAGCTCGTCGCTCTGGTGCGTGCCGGCGTGAAGTTCGAGAAGGGGGTGATGGTCGAGCGATCAGAGGAGCATGAAACCGAGGTCGCCGCGTAGTTCGCCAGGTTTCTCATCCACAGGTCTTGACTATTTCTCCTCGGTCGGTGACACCCCAACGGATGGGCGTCGGTCCGTTCCGGAAGCAACGGTTCAATGGCTGCCCAGATGGCATCTCCCACTTCGGGGTCGAGCGCGCGCATGATGGTGGGGACCTGCACTTGGTCGTCGGTCTTGGGTGCACCCGACATCACAGTCGGGACAAGATGACGACCGGTGGATGGTCACCTACGTCGCGCTGCGAACTCCCTGGTCATGGGCCTGGCCACCTACTCGCGCGGCCACTAAGCGATACACATTCTCGCAGGCGGGGAGGGTGCTTTCGCGGACGTGCGACCGATCATTTTAGGGGCCGGACGAATCATCGAGGCTAGCGTTCTCGGGACGGGGACGGGTACGATTGCTGAATCGACGAGCTCCGGGAATTGGGAGCCACTTCGGTGAACAACGACAGCATCTGAACGGGGCAGCACAGATGATTCAATTTTCGATTTCGTTCACCCTTGTGAGTTTGCGTCGGAGAATCTGTGCACTCACATTGGACGTAAGTCCGGTGCACCCGTCACGTCGCAACAACCATGGCTGCGGCGGTCCGAGGAGAACAGATCCGAACGAGCGCGCCAACCCGTGTAGTCCGGGGCGTCGGTCGAGAGATTGGCAGCCAAGCGTCCCCCATCGAGACCGCAGAGCTGTGTGCGTTGTGGATTCACAAGATGGACTGGGGTGGAATCTCGAATAGTAGAGACCGTTTCACCTCCGGGTGGAAAGAGACGCGCTATACAAACCTGAGTTGTGGCGATCAAGATGCCAATAATGCCACTGATGTTCAATTGATAATGGTTATCCGCAATGTAGCAGTGTCATTGGACCGGTTTGGAAGACGAGGACAGAAAGGAAGAGATGCTGTTAGAGGTGCGACCTGTAAGAACCGCGCCAGCGCATCGCGTTCGGAAGAACAAGAGAACCGCGCCAGCACATCGCGTTCGGAAGAACCAGGACTGCACTTCGGGTGATCTTGCATCGATAATCTTCGGCGGATTCTCGCTGCTGCTTCTTGCAGGCGTCATACTCTCCAAGGTCTTCGATGCGGGGGCGCCGGAAGAGGTCGCCATCGTTCTGTTCGGATTCTTCGGCCTCGGGTCTGCTCCGTTGCAAGTCCTTTCACCGATGCGTGGTGTTCGGTTCTTCGCGATCGCAATCGGACTGGGCTTGGCGATCGTGTTGTTGACAGGATTTGCGCTCATCGAACTCGGCGCGTGGGGATTGGGAACTCCGCTGTTCATTGCCTACTCGGGAGCAGCGGGATGTCTGCACGTGATCGGCCTGCGACGCAGCCTCCCCCGTGTCTCGATTGAAGTGGTTCGATCCAAGATGGATCGCTTCGTCCTGAGCAGTCGGAACTCTCAGGCAGTTGTCATTACGAGTATCGCGGGACTGGTCATCTGCATAGGCAGTGCACTGTTTGACCAGCACCTTATTCCGAAGCCGGGTGGTTTACCGACCTCCATCACTCCAGCCTGGTTTGTCGGGATTGCTCTCCTGGTGCTGTCGTTCTTCTTGGCTTGGTGGGGCCGACCAAGTCTCCTCGGCCTTCCAGCGATTCTGCTGGCTACGGTCCTCACGGTGACCCCGTCAATCGTGTACGACTTGGCTCGCTACGACTGGACACAATCGCACATTGGCCTCACATTGTATTTCCTCAAGCACGGCACGGCTAATAGCCGCCTGAGCCTGTACCAATCGTGGCCAGGGTTCTTCGCAGGCATTGCCTGGCTCTGTCACGTCGGAGGTACGTCGAACGTCGAGGCACTTGCTCGATGGTGGCCTCCAGTGGTCGACGTCACCGGAGCGATGGTCGTTGTCTATCTCGCCAGAGTCTTTGGGGTCAGCGATCGAAACTCCTGGCTCGCGTCGATTCTGTTCATTGCAGGAAATACGATCGGCCAGGACTACTACTCTCCGCAAGCCGTCACCTACGTGGCCTACCTTGTTCTGCTTGCTGTTGCAGTTCGCCCCCGCTACGCAAGTAATGAAGGATCACTGCACGACAGTTCCGCAGTGGTTCCCATCGACTGGATTCTGCTGTCCCTACTTTCGGTCGCGATTGCCGTGTCGCACCCACTCACGCCGTTTGTGACTTCAGGGATGTTCATCATTCTGGCTGTGTTCGGCGTGTTGAAGTCGAGGTGGTTCGCTCCAATTCCACTCATTCCGGCTGTCAGCTGGGCTCTCCTGCACCATTCGGTCGTGGCGCAATATTTCAGCATCGGTCAGATTGGCAATGTAGGGGCGAACATTCAAACTCCGGGCACGGCGTTTCATTACCACTACAACATCTACGCTCACATCGGCATTGTGGGACAGGCGCTCGCTCCGGCAATCGTCGGAGCGCTCGCTGTGGTGGCTTTCCTAGCCACTCGAGACAGGATCTCGTGGGCTCTCGCCACATGCATCGCGTCAACCGGAATATTGCTCGTCGCGGTGCACTACGGGAATGAGGATCTCTTTCGTGCAACGCTGTTCGCCCTACCTCTGGTGGCAGTCCTGGCTGCCCGATTTGAATGGCGCGCCACACATGTCCGCTCTGCCGTCATCGCAGTCGTGCTGCCGATCATCACGGCGGCATACTTGGCGGGCGATATGGGATTTGACTATGTGTACGTGGTTCGGCCCTCGGACCTGGGCACCGCTCAATTCTTCGAGGGCAGTGCTCCTCGATTCTCCACAGTCATCACGATCAGCGATGAGGCGTACTCACCGGTGCAATCTTCGCCGCGCTACACCTTGTTTGCCTACGAGAACTACAACCTTCCTCTTCAGAGCGAAGGTGGATCAGTGAGCGTTCAGGATGAGGCACAACGGCTCACTGCTTCAGTTGAGGAATCCGTACGAGGAGCCTATGTAAACCATGGAGTCGTCCAGAGCATCTACTTGGTGACTTTCCAGCAAGCTGCCGCTGAGTGGGAGGAGGGCGGCTTGCTCACTCCCAATCAGTATGCAGAGTTCACCGCTGCAATCGCAGCTTCGCCCCAATGGCGAGTGGTGCACGAATCCGCAACATCGACACTGTTCAAGTTCCGCACTGCGCCTCTCACGGCTGGGCACGCGCCTACAAACTCGTAGTTATTGCCGGTAATGGTCCCGAGCGTGGCCGGTACCACGCGGAAAGTTGCCCCCGGTGCACCGGCTATGTGCCGATGAATCCCGAGTAGGGGTCGAATACCACACTTGCCTTGGGAGGTATGGGCTGCCCGAATCGTCGCAGTCGGATGCCGAGCGAATCGAGGATGGCGAGGTTGGGGACGAACGGGGCCGGCTTGATCAGGCCTAGGAGGGAGTCGGCACGGATAGGTAGTGGGACTCGGAGCCGCTCGGCGAATTTGAGGGCACTGTTCACGAGGCGCCAGTCGATCGGCACAAACCTACACCGGCGTCCTTGCTCCCGTGCAAAGTGTTCCAGGATCTGCCGGAAGGGCACGGGAACGGGATTTGCGATGCCGATCGGTTCGGTCGATACCCGTTCGGCGGTGATTATGGCGGCTACAGCATCAGCGAAGTCATCCTCATGGACGGTGAACTGATAGGAATGTGAACCGATGAGCGGAATCACTGGAAGGTGGCTGAAGCGAGCGAGCGTGCCGGCCATTCCCCCGGCCGTGGGGCCATAGACCAGCCCCGGTCTGATCGAGATAGCGTCGATCGCCTGGGCGTATCCTTCGATCTGCAGCTTCGCCTGGCCGTAGAGCTGCTCGGTTCCGTCGAACGCTGACATGGACGACAAGACGATGACCCTCTCAACCCCCGATTCTCGCGCCAAACGCAGCAGCTGACGAGTCCCCTCTACGTTCACTCGCCAAATGTCCGAACGCTGGTGGAGCGTCATGTCGTACGCGCAGTGAACGAGAATGTTGACGCCGTCCAGCAGATCGGAATGCAGGGGAGTGCCCATGCGGAACGGGCGGGAGTGCTCACTTTGCGGAGTGCGGACCAGATCGATGGTTGTCCAACCATCCGCTTGGAGTCGGCGCCCGATGACCCCACCCAGGTACCCACTGGCACCGGAGATGGCAGCAGTTCTAGATCGGCTGACGATCATTCCGGCTGTCTCAACGCCTCTGAGGCGATCCGATGGGCATTGGCCATGATCGTCAACGTGAATGTGGTGGCGGGGACCGACGGGAAAACCGAAGCGTCGACGAGATGCACCCGAGACCATTTGTCGAGGCGCCCTAGTCGGTCGGTGGTCAGAGGTCCATCTGCAGGAGAGTTTCTGTGCGGGAAGCTTCCGCCGAAATGGTAACTCTTGCCTCCAGCCGCAAAGAACATCATTGGAAGCATGGGCCAGAGATCGAGGCGAGGGGCAACCTGCAGCACCTTGCGGATGACTTGCCGGAACATCGTGTTCTGCAACGCCTGCATCACTTCCCCCGAGAGAACCAAGTTTGGCAGCAAGTCAGGGCCGCTGGGCACCTCTGCTCTGGCTCGTAGAACGGGAGATGCCCACGAAGGGAGGTACCCAAGTCCCACGGTGATGCGGCGGAGAAGTTGAGTAGCTACGGGAGCTCCCATGCGAGTATTGAGGACTTTCGGAAGTGCATCGACAATGGCAGGATTGTGCGGATAGAAGTGGATTTGTGCCACATCAAGCCAATCATCATCGGTGGAGATCGCCATGTTGAACTGATTCAGCGTGAACTCGGAGTGCTTTCTGGGGTCAGGTGTCTGTCGCATGGACATCATTGGCACGACGAACTGCGCCGACTCGGCCAGCTCGACGTCTTGATCAAAGAGGACCAATGACCCGAGGACGAGCCGAGTTGTGCCCACGGCTCCGCAGGCCAAGAACACTCGATCCGCCTTGAAGCGATGGATGGTCTCCGTGCCGAGCTGGCGCGCCACCACGTAGGGAGTCTGATCGTCCTGGCCGACCTTGATGGCAAGGAGCCGATCGTGGTACTCGATGCGATCGCTTCGACGGAAGCGGTCGAACGTGTGCGCCGAGGAGTAGATGAGGGAGTACGGACATCCGGTCATGCAAAGTCCACACCGCACGCAGTTGGTCGATTCAAAGGCCAAGCGCGCCCTTCCGACCAGTACTCCGACTCGATCCAATGCGGAACGGTGACGTTCGGCGGCGTCAATAGTGGCCTGCGTCCGTGGAGCCAATTCCGGTAGGGGACTTGCCTTTCCGACGAGTGGGAAGCGTCGGGCCAGGGCATCTTCCTCGCCCGCGTACGGTATCTCCTCAAGGATTTTTCGGTAATGGGCCGCCATGTCATTGCTGCTGACCGGCCATTCGGAGAAGGTAGCCGGCGTGAAAACCATGACCTGTGAGCCCCAGACATTGCTGAGCCCGCCATAGGCTCCTGAGATGACAGCACCATTGACTTGTCCGATCCCGCGGACTCCGTCTAACTGACCCATGTTGCGGAACGGAAAGTCCGAGCCATAGGAGCGCTTCTCCGGAAGGCCTTGTACCGCGACATCGGCTGGTTGGGTCCCAATGATCTCAAGGTCGCGTTCGTTCCAGGTGGTGGGCGATCCGACCGCAAGTCGGTGAACGGCATCCTGCCGAGCAGGTTCCAACTGGTGCCCGATATCGATGACCGTGATTTGCTGGGAAGGGTCCTCGGCGAGGGCCAGTGCGATCCCGGCCGCGGCTGGACCAGACCCAACGACGAGATTGCGAGTCATCTGGTCAGCTCTCCATCCGGGCGCGACCGGGGCTTCGCCACCGTTCGATGGCGTAAGCAAGGGGACCAACGATCACACCGGCGACCTCTAATGCGAGGTGGCTCCATGGCATCCCATAGTCGAGCTCAGTCTGCCGCTCGCGCAGCAAATTGAGCGCACCGCGAAACGTGCCTCGCATCATGTCAATCCTACCTGGCTGGAGGAATTCCCGGACAGCCGCCGCCGACAATCCCTTGCCGTAGTTGAAGAGCACACGCCGGAGTGCTGCATCTTCCCGCCGATGAATGTGCCACACGATCGCAGAGGGCTGGTAGCTCAACTCGTAGCCTGCTCGGATGACCCTCACGAACATCTCATTGTCCTCACCGCTTCCGGTCAGCGTCCCCGCCCCGAGGGCCTCGTCGAATCCGCCAATGTCGAGCACAATGCGCCTACGCACGGCGAAGTTCGCGCCTGCCCCCAAGTGTCCCGCGGAGTAGGGGAATGGCCATGTGTACTGACCACGCTTGGCCATCGAGAATGTCTCGGGCATGAGATTGGTGCTCCACTTGAGCTTCTTCTCGAACAAGGCCTGCGATCTCGTCTCGAGCTCCGCCGGTGGTGCCATTCCCGTCACCACGGCGACATTCGTCCCCGCAGCGAACCCCCGATGCAGAGCAGTTGCCCAATCACGGTCAGGTCGTGCGTCATCGTCAGTGAACGCAACATATTCGGCGTCGATCGCTCGGAGTGCCGCATTCCGGGCCTTTGCAAGTCCGGGACGGTGCTCCACGATGCGGTGAGCCCGCATGCCTTCACTGGACATTTGGTCGACTACTTCCTTCACCGCATCCGAGCGGGGAGCGTTGTCGACGATCAGCACCTCGTATTGTTCCAGCGGTGTTCCCTGCATCCTCTGTAGGCATTTGCGCAATGACTCGGCGCGATCCCTGGTGCAGATAGCGATGCAAAGTTTCCCAGGCGGGGCAGGCGAGTCTGGAGGCGAACCACCAGATGGACGTTCGTCGACGAAATGGGCCACCACACCCTCGGCATTGACCTCGCCCGGGTCCAGCAACAGCCACTCCTTCGGCCCGTGGTCATCGAGCAGGAGCACCTGGGCACGGTCATACCCGGCGCTCCAGGGGCCGAGAGCGCCTTCTAACTCAACGCCATTCCCTGTTCGTCTTGCGAGTCCAAACCAGGTCCGATCACTCACCCGTGGGGACGCTGGCATGTGCTGATCTCCTCAGCGGGTCGGAGAAACGTCCTGGTATGTTAATGGGGTCGGTCTCCGAGTGGCCAATCTGAAATTCCAACAGTGTGCAACGTCAGATGTCTAGTCAGATGCTTTCGCAACGGTCTCTGACTAGTAGCCCGGAAACGGGCAACCGGTCGCCCTTGGGCGAATGCTCGGAGAAGGCATATGGCCGCTGGCCATGTTGGCTCATTGGACCATGGGATCCCTCCGTGTAGAGGAGGGAGGAGCTGATTTGTCATACTGAGAACTCCTGCGCTGACGACAAGCTGGCCCAACTCGAGTCTTCAGACAAATCTCCCGTCAAGCTCCTGTGGTACCGTGACTTCACAATTCAGGGGCTATAATTCGGCTCGATCGATCCTCAGATCCGTATGGTTCAGCACGAGCTTTCTTCTATGAGTGACAGCACCGCCAATCCCAATGACGCTCATGTCGATCGGCACAGTGTGACTGTTGTGATTGCGGCCTATACCTTGGAGCGCTGGGAGCTTCTCGGCCGGGCGATCCGGTCAGTTGCAGACCAGTCGGTTCCTCCGGCCCAGCTGATTCTCTGTATCGACAACAACGACGAGCTGCTCGATCGCTGCCGGGCCGAGTGGAGGAACCCGTTGCCACCTTCAAACGTGGTCGTCGAAGTGATGCCGGACGAGCACACCGATCACTTGGAAGGACGCCAGCTACACACGCGCGTGCACGGCAGCTCGAGGAGGTTTGGAGCTGGGTCAGTCCGCACGACCGCATTGCGTCACTCTCGGAGTGACATCGTGGCATTTCTGGATGACGATGCCGAAGCTTCAGTCGACTGGTTGGAGCGGCTCGTGCTTCCGTACGACCAAGACGACGTAGTCGCCGTCGGTGGCGCACCACTGCCGCGGTTCGAAACTAGTCGACCTCGTTGGTTTCCCCGGGAGTTCGACTGGGTCTTCGGCTGCGAATACGCAGGAATGCCTCGCTCGCTCTCACCGATCAGGCACCTGATCGGAGCGAACATGTCGGCGCGCCGACAAGCGCTGATGCAAATAGGGGGTTTCCATTCAGTCGATTTCGACGACATGGATATGTGTCATCGGCTAGCAGACGCCTTTCCTGACAGTCATTTAATGTACGATCCAGATGCAGTCGTGTATCACTACGTGGGTAGAGAACGAGTCACGTGGGGCTATTTCTGGCGCCGTTGTTTCCATGTGAATAGGCATAAAGTAAGTGCATTCGCTGAAATGGGGGAGGCCGCAAACCTGAAATCAGAACGCGATTTCGTTGCGAGAATTCTGACACGTCAGATCGTGAACCACTTTCGTGAGCTGCTGGCGGGAGATCCATTCGCTGCTGTCCGCCTACTCGTTTCACTGACCGGCGTATGCCTCGCCGGACTTGGGAACCTGAGCGGCCGATTCGAGCTGTGGCGACGACCGATTCCGGCGTAGCATGCCGATGGCCGCTTAAGGACGAAGGGCGACCGCCCGAGACGATCAAGTAATCGACAGGCCTGTGTATCACTCATCTGGGTGTGTATCTAGTGCCGCACCCCGGGCATCGAGGGCGAAGAGTGGGATCCGGGCATGACCGCTGTATCTGGGAATTCAGGAAGCATCGGTATCCTTGTCCGCGATTGTGATCATTCGATAGTCGGAGCCTTGGACTGTCGAGACTGTCTCATCCCAACCCCCCTTCCAGTAGCCCCAGAGCGATCCATGGCGTTCGCGGATGTAGCTGGGCGCCGGAAATGCCGATCCAGCCAGGAACGCCAGCGCGTTCGGGGCCGGGAGCCTCGTCGCCCAGGCCAGACGATGGCGAGACAGGGCAGAATCGTTACCCCAGCCCATCGCAGCGACACGCAAGCGGGTTGCTGGCGGGAGCTTCGAGTCGTGCGCGCTGGCAGTAAATCCAGCTTCCGGAACAGTCACGCTCAATGCAGTCGTCGCAAGCTCAAATAGCCAAGCGAGTTCCGCATGATCGAACGCCCTCTCTGACGCCTCGGTTCCAAGCGCGGTCATGAGGACGATGACGTCACGCCACGACGCAAGGCCGAGTTTGCCCTTCCACAGATCATTCAGCACGTGCAAGGCCGAGATCAGCAAGAGATCCTCGTTCGCCGCAATCCGAACTTCCTTACCACATAGCTTCCATGGAATGGACCGCTCGATGAGGTCTCGAGCTGTCAGTTTTGAGGCGAGGGCCCAGGGTGGAATGTGATGGTGGATGTCGATATTCCCGCCGGCGGGGCTGTGGAGATTGAGACCTTCACGACACACGAGGTCGAACCAACGCCACTGAGGAACTGAGCGTTCGGAATACTCGAACCCCCCTTTGTGCGACCCCATGATCGCATCGATGAAGTTGCGCCTTGGGACAACGATGTCAATGTCGCTGTAGGGTCTGGGCCAGCCCGCTGGGTGCAATCGAGCGATAGCCGGTCCCTTGATCACGACGTAGGGAATGCCCGCCCGAGCGAAGGCGGACAAGAGTATTGCACCTTCGACGTCGACAGCCATGCTCCGGAATTGGCTCATCATCGTGGCGTCGTGGAATGCCACGGCAACGGGATCATCCTGCCATGGCTGCCCAGTGGCGAACGCGTGGAGTGCCACTGGTGCGAGACCTTCACTAAGGATGAGTTGGCTTTCCTCCCGGAACGCATCGACGCTCGGAGTCTCTGGGGGGGGCTCGATGATGCCAGCAGTTAGACACCAGCGCGCAGCTGGACCGATGTCTTGCAATGGGCCTGCCAGCGACGTCATCATTTGTTGGGGCGTCTGTCGCAGGACTGGTCTACGGTTTGGATCGTAGTGCTGGCAAGGACGAACCATCCAAAGAGTACTTGGTCAGTAGGCTCAGGCCGGAATCCCACCGGCATACGAGACGAAGCGTCAGGCTGGGGACCAAGTGCCTCAAGACGGCATGTCCGGCTGATCTGGTAGAAGCTCATTTCCCGGCGGATCATCATTCCTTGGCAAGGTGCGACGCAAAGGCAGGTCCAGCTGCACCGGTCGTGCTGGGTGTGCCGCTCCAGTCGGAAAGCAATTGCATGTTCGTTGCCGAGCACCCGGTGGTTCCAGAGGTTGGCATTTCCCATGACCAAGCTAGGTACGACACATCGTGCTGATCAGCCCAGCTCATGTATTGATCAATGTAGTTGGCCGAGCAGTCACGCTCACCCATTTCGCCCGTCACGACCGGCACGACGGTGGCCACGGGCAGGATGCTGGTGTTCCAGCAGTTCGTCGTAGCGCAGGTGGTCCAGCTGTATGTGTGAAAGTCGGCGATGACCTGATTCTCCGGATCGCTCGGTTTGAAGTGCAGCCACATGCATATACCGCCATTCCCTCGGAGATCAGTCGTGCCACACGGATCGCCAGCCCAGTTCAACCCGCCGATCATGACGGGCTGAGTTGCACCAGCTGCGCGGACCGTATTCAACAATTGCTGCATGCCGACCGCTTGATAGGTCACGGGAAGTGAGCACCGCGAGCAGGCGAACGAAGTCGCGCATCCGTTGAGCCAGCAAGACCAATCTGCAGTCGTTGGATTGGTGCGACCGACGAAAGGCTCGTTGAAGAGGTCAAAGATCACTGATGGTGTGGATTTGAACATGCTCGCAACTTGGCTCCAAAAGGCAAGCGAATGGTCGGCATCGGCCATCGGCCATTGCTGGGTGGCCCGGTAGGAGCCCGGAGCCGACCAGTGAAGGTCGAGAATCGCGACCAATCCTGCTGCATTCAAGTCCGCAACCCACGACTTCATCGCACTCTGATAGGCAGCACCTGAGAAGCGTGCTGGCGCCCCGTTTATCCCTAGCCAGCAGTCCTCGTTAAGCGGGATGCGCACGGCCGTGGCGTGCCATGAGGCGATATCTTTGGCTTCGCTTGCGGTGAGCGGACCCCACGAGAATCCATCGTTCCTGATGCACGCGTCTTCGGTTCCCGACACGTCAACTCCCAGCAATCGCAACTGACTTCCTGAGGCACCTTCCAAGACGTTGCCGGCAACGTGGAGGACAGACTTCCCAACTGGTGAAACGGATGGGAGAAGGGTGCTCGGTGGTACAGAATTCGATGGAGAAGTAGTTGATCCGAACGATGTCCACGTATTGTTCGTGGAAACGATCCAATAGCCACCTCCAACAGCGGCGATGCTCGCGGCATCGAAACCAGCGACACCTCCATTTGATCCGGAGAAGACCGCGTCACCGAAGGCGAAGATGCCGCCATCGGAAGCGACCATCCAGTACCCCTTGCCATCGGCTGTGGCTGCCATGCCGACGATCGGTCTATTGAGGTGCAACGCTCCCGTCGAGCCATAGAAGCGGGCGTCACCGAAGGCGAAGATACCGCCGTCGGATGCTGTCAACCAATAACCCTGACCATCGGCTGACGCTGCGATGCCGACCACCGCCTTTGAAAGGATGTGTCCTGCCATGGACCCGAAAAATGGCGCAGATCCGAATTCGAAGACATCGCCGGCTCCGTTGGTGGACCATCCACCTCCGCCGGGGCGAGTAACGGCGGCTTCGATGGTCTTTGAGGTCGAGGTTGTACTAGTCCCCTTAGGTTGCTCCACACCGAGATGTGAAACGAGCGCCAATGCAACCACCATCACCATCAGCGCGGGAGCGAAGCTTCCGGCCCTACGCCAGGCCTGAACGACAGATCGGAGAGAGCGAGGCCCCAGCCGCGTGATGGCAGGGATGGAGGTACGCAGGGTGCTGTGGTTTGTCACGGAGAGTCGCCTAACCATCACTCTCAGTGTCGCAGGTCCATCACTCGCAGTAAAGTAGCTGTCACGCTCAGTGAGCTGTGGACCTGACAGGCCTTGGCGAAGCTCCTTGGCCTGATTCGGAATGGAAGGGGACTCGATCGGTGGCTTCCGAACTAGACGGCAAACGGACCGTTTTGGTCCAGGATCGATCACGCCTCTATCGAGACGGATTGCTGCTGCTGCTGGACGCCATCCCGGCGATCCGTGTCGTGGATGCAGTGAGCAGGGAGGATGCACTCGTGGCCACCTATTCCGAACGGAGAGTCGGGGCCGTAGTGCTCGAGTCGGCTGGAGTTCCGTGGGATGTGCCCGGCCTGGTGGCACGACTGCGAAATTTCAACAGTGCGGTTCGGATTGTCGCGACGTATCCCAGCGAGCACGGCACTATGCAACAGATCGGAGGCGTCACCTACGTGAGGAGGGGTGCTCCCAGCCTGGTGTTTGCGAGTGCCTTGAAGGGGGAGGGAGTCGCTCCGCGGGCCCCGATTCGCAAGGACGAGATCCCCCGAGGGACTGAGAGCCTGACCCGTCGGGAGTTCCAGGTGCTGGCACTCATCAGTGGTGGGCTGACGACGGCCCAGATCGCCTCCCGAATCGGCATCAGTGCCAAGACGGTGGAAAGCAAGCGGCAGGCCTTGTTCACCAAGCTTGGCGTGCAGAACCAGTCGGCCGCAGTTGCTGTGGCGATCCGGACCGGACTGCTCGGAGCCGGGACATCGGCAGCCGGGCGGGACTGAGCGACATGGAGTCCGTCGAGCGCAACCGGCGCATCGTCGCCTACCGGCGGCCGTCGATCAGGGTCAGCCGCTTCACGTCCGGGCTGCCCAAGGTGGTCGTTCTGCACGACCTGGCTGTCATTCCCGAAATCCTCAAGTTGCTGCTGGTCGATCGCGCCGAGGTCGTGGCCGAGACCCGATCCGGTAGGGCCGCGGTGGCACTGAGCGAGCTGCTGGTTCCAGACGTGGTCGTGGCTGGCGAGGAGCTCATCGATGGCGTGGTCGACTTCTACATTCCTGCTCTCCTCCACACGGGTGCCCGAGTGCTGCTGATTCCGGGACCGCTCGACACGGCCCGCCTGCTCGAACTCGTAGATTTGGGGATCACTGGAATCGTGGACACCGATCAGAAACCGCAGGACCTGGCGGACGCAGCAAAGGTTCTGGCTTCCGGTGGGGCGATGCTGCCACCGGACGTCACCGCTGCTATCGCCAGTGAATGGCGCCGGGCCCGTCGCAGGGGTCCGAATGGCCTGGCTGCCTCAGACCTGACCTCCCGTGAGCTCGAGGTGCTCGGTGCCATGTCCGATGGGCTCAGCACCAAGGCAGCCGCCCATCATCTGGGGATTGCGGTCAAGACCGTCGAGAACCACAAGACCCGGATCTTCGACAAGCTGGGCGTCCACTCCCAGGCCCAGGCGGTCGCTATCGCCATCGGCACCAACACTGTCCCCTCCGCTCCTGAGCCCGTCCGGGCCACAGGGTGAGACGCTCGTGGCGGAGCCGCCCGGCACAGGCACCGGTCTCGGACGAGGCCAACGGGATCGAGGTCCGGGGCCTGTCCAAGGCACTCCGGGGGCGGACCATCCTGACCGACGTCGACCTCACGGTGCCCCGGGGCTCGGTCGCCGTCATGGAGGGGGCAAACGGGGCCGGCAAGACCACCTTCGTGCGGATGCTGGCCACAGTGGTGTCCCCGGACAGCGGCGTGGCGCGGGTCAACGGCTACGACGTGCTCGACCAGAGTCTCGACGTCCGCCGGTCGATCGGTGTCAGCTTCGCCAACGAGCGGAGCCTCTACTGGCGCATCAACGGGTTCGAGAACCTCGAACTGTTCGGCAGGATCGCCGGGCTTTCCAAACGGACCATCGCCGAGCGATCGGCGTCCCTCCTCGAGGACCTCCACCTCGCCGAAGTGTCCCGGGGCCAGGTGGCCCGGATGTCCACCGGCCAGCGGCAGCGCCTGATGGTGGCGCGGGCGCTGCTGACCAACCCCGCGGTGATCCTGCTGGACGAGCCGTTCCGCGGCCTGGACGACGAGGGGCTCCAGGCCATGACCGGCCTGGTCGCCCGCCTGGCCTCGGGTGGTCTGACCGCGCTGATCGTGGCACCACTGATCGAAGCGGTGCTGCCCATTGCCGATGCCACGTACCGAATCGAGGCCGGTTTCATCCGGACCACCCGCCTCGAACACCGCCCCGACCCCTTGGTGGAGCAACCATGAGCCTCGTCCGCATCGTCGCTGCCATGGCGAACAAGGACTTCCGGACCGCCATCTCGTACCGCATGGGCTTCGTCACCAGCGTCATCGCTGCCTTCTGGGGCATGTTTGCCTTCCGGTTCGTCTCCAAGCTGGTCAACTCCGGCCAGTTCTCCGGTGACTCGGCCAGCTACTTCCGGTACGCCGTGGTCGGCCTGCTCTTCGCCTCGATCCTGGAGCCGACGGCGGTAGGCACCTCGGTGTCGGCCCGCAACGAGCAGGTGCAGGGGACGCTCGAGTACATGGCCAGCCAGCCGGTGAGACGCATCTACCTGGGCCTCAGCTGGTCGGCCTACGGGCTCGTCCAGTCCATGGCCGTCGCCGTGGTGGTCCTCCTCCTCACCATCCCCATCGGGTTCGGCGTTTCCCGCGTCAACGCCCCGGTCATCGTCGCCGTCATCATCCTGACCATCGTCATCTTCGCCGCCGTGGGCAACTTCGGGGCGGCCGTGGTTGTCGTGATCCAACAGGGGGTTCCCCTCGTCGCCGGAGCGCTCAGCATCATCGGCGTGATCAGCGGGACCCTGTTCCCCATCACCGAGTTCCCCCCCTGGCTGCAGGTCGTGGCTCATCTTTCGCCCCTGACCTACGCCCTGGAGGCGCTCCGTTCCGCCCTCCTGTCCAACCAGCCTTCCACGTCGTACGTCACCGACCTGCTGGTCCTGCTCGGCTTTGCCGTGGTGCTCCTGCCCCTGTCCGCCTGGACGCTCGAACAGGCGTTCCGGGTCGCCCAGCGGCGTGGCACACTGAGCACATTCTGAGCTTCAGTACCAATGGGGAAGTGCCGAAAGTAAGACTAATGAACGTTTCCCAGGATGAAAAGCTCCAGCTCAAGGTCGATGACGTCGTCTGGCGCGAGGTCGGTGACGAGTTGGTCGTGCTCGAGCTCTCCACCTCGACCTACCTCACCCTCAACGGTACGGCCAAGCACCTGTGGGAGAGACTGGCCGACGCCACCACCATCGACGGGCTCATCGAGATGCTGGTCGAGCGCTACCAGATCTCCGCCGATCAGGCCCGGATCGACACCGAATCGTTCCTGTCGGCGCTGGCCGACCGGGAGCTGATCGTCCACGACGCCTGACCTCTCGGTCGCCAGGGTGCGAGGACACGGATTCGAGGGGGTCTGGTACCCGCCGGCCAACCCTGACGAGCTCACCGAGCTCGAGGTGGCCGCCGGCCTGGTCGTCGGCCAGGGCGGCGGTCCCCCCTTCGCCCCCGACCGTTCGGTCCACCCCAGTGCCGCACTGCGTGAGTTAGCGGCCACCCTGCTGGCCACCCCGCCCTGCGTGGTCGCCTTCTCCGGTGGTCGCGACTCGTCCGCCCTGCTCGCAGTGCTCGTCGATGTGGCCCGCACCGAGGGGCTCGACGAGCCGATCGCGGTGACCGCCCGGTGGGACGACGACGAGGCCAGCGACGAGAGCGCCTGGCAGGAGGAGGTCGTCCGCACCATCGGAGTCGACCGATGGGAGATCCTCCGGCCCGGAACGGACCTCGACCTGCTGGGCGACGAGGCCGTTGGCGTCCTCGACCGCCTCGGACTGGTCTGGCCGGCGCCGGCCTATGCCCTTCTCCCGATGATACGGCTGGCTGGCGGCGGGGTGTTCCTCTCGGGTGAGGGCGGTGACGAGGCCTTCGGCCTGTGGCCCTACGGGCGCCTCTGGGCCGACATCCGCAGTCGTCGGATGCCGCGCCGGTCCGACCTGCGGTCCCTGGCCCTCGGGTGCACACCCCGCCCTGTCCGCCGCCGACGCTGGCAACGCAACCTGCCGCCCTATCAGGCCTGGCTGCAGCCGGCTGCCCTGGCCCGAGTGGCCGAGCGCATGGCCGACGACCAAGCCGACGATCCCCTCCGGTGGGATCACTACCAGGTGATCAGCCGTAGGCGCCGCGCCGTCGACCTGACCCAGCAGACGCTCGAGCGGCTCTGCGCCCTCGACGGCTCACGCTTCGTGGCCCCCTTCGTCGACGAGCGGTTCCTGGCCGCGTTGGCCGCCTGGGGCGGTCCCCTGGGCCGGGGCGACCGGACGGCAGTCATGACCGCCCTCTTCTCCGACGTGCTCCCGGGCCCGGTGATGGCGCGCACCAGCAAGGCCTCGTTCGGCGGGGTGTTCTGGGGCCCGGCCAGCCGCCGCTTCGCCACCGAGTGGGACGGGACGGGCCTCAGCCCCGAGCTGGTCGACCCGGAGGCCCTCCGGCGGGCGTGGACGGCCCCCGTCCCGGTCTACGGGTCCGCGCTCCCTCTCCAAGCAGCCTGGCTCTACGGCCGCAGAGAGCACCGGCAGCCGTCCCGAACCCCCACCCCCTAGGGGGATCATCCCCCCTGTTTCCCCTGTTCAACACAGGTTTCGACCGTTACCATGGCTTCATACCAACAACGAGAGGGGCACACATGGCAGAGGAAAGCTACGAGGCACCGCAGATCACGGTCCTCGGCGACATCACCGACATGACCCAAGCTAAGCCGGGGATCTACTTCGACTTCGGGAATAGTGCGGAAGGAAGCAAGACTGCGCCAGCCCCGGGCAGCCCGGGCACCGGCACAAGCTGAGCCAAGAGTCCTGAGGAATCTCTCCGACAGGATGCGTTTGCGACCAGGCTCCCAGAAGGGGGCCTGGTCTGCGCGTGACGTCGTCTCGTCCGTGGATGCGTCCGGCGAGACGATCCTGCTGCACCTGCCGTCGGGCACCTACCTGAGCCTCGACCGCTCGGCCGCCCGCATCGTCGACCTCCTGAACGACGACCCCGACCCGCGGCACGCCGCCGACGCACTGTTACGGCAGTTCGGTGTTCCCTTCGAACAGGCCCTGGGCGACGTGGGGGCTGTCGTGGCCGCCGTGCAGGGCATGTCGGCCCCCCGCACCAGTCGGGGCCGGCGCCCGACGGTCGCAGGGGTGCGGGTGGTCACCCAGTCGTGGTGGCGCATGTCGGCCCGCTATCGCTGGACCACCGCCCAGGTCACCCTGGCGGTGGTGGCGATCGAGTTGGGCCTGAGGGTGGTCAGTGTGGCCCGGCTGGCCCGCTGGATGCAGGTCCCCCTCGCCACCGAGCAAGCTCCGCCGCCCTTGGCCGGCCCCGATGATCTGGCCGGGCTGTCCGACGCCGAGCAGCGGGCCCACTGGGCGGTCCGGTGGGTCCTGGCCCGCTGGCTCTACGACGGGACCTGCCTGCGCAGGGCCCTCGCCCTCGGGTTCTTCCTCCGGCGCCATCATCCGGTGCTGCGCCTGGGCATGATCGACGAGGTCGGCGCCGCGGCCCACGCCTGGATCGAGTTCGGGGGGCGCGCCTTCGACGCCCAGCCGGTGACCGGAACCTTCGCCGCCGGAGCGGTGGGCGCCGGTCCGGACGACCGGTCGGGGTCCGACACCGGGGGGCTCCTGTGATCTCTCCCCTCACGATCGGGGTTGATGTGGGCACCTACGAATGCTCGGGCCTCCGGATCGCCTCGGAGATCCCCTTGTCCGCACCGTTGGCCGAGGACGCCGACCCGGGCACCGCCGATGTCACCCTTGTCCTGGGGGAGCCTGCCGATGCTCCCTTCGAGCGCCCTTCCGAGGACGTGGTGGCGGAGCTCGCGGTGGACGGCTTCCTCTGGTACACCTTCTGCCGGGTCGACGGCGGCTACGTCGGTCGCATGCCCGGCATCGCCGACTTCGTGATCGACGACGACCTGCGCCGGGTGGTGTGCCACCCCGCGGTGGTCGGGCGCAGCGAGGTGATCCCCATCGTCGTGCCCGGAACGGTCACCGCGTTCCTGTTGGCTGTCGGGGGGAGTTTCGTACTGCACGGCAGTGCCGTGGAACTGGGGGGGCGGGCCCTGGCCTTCGTCGGCGTCTCCGGGCAGGGGAAGTCGACCATGGCGGCGATGTTCTGCGCGGCCGGTGCGTCGCTGGTGACGGACGACGTTCTGCCCCTCGAGTTCGAGAGCGGGGACGCCGCGGCCGACGCCGTCCACTGCATGCGCTCGGGACGCGAGATCCGGCTGCGCGAGAAGTCGGCGTCCCTGGCCGACCGCTTCGGCGGCGATACCATTGTCCGCGTCACCGAGGACGAGCGCCACGCCGTCGCCCCGGCGGCCACCACCCTCGATCGGTTGCCGCTGTCCGCCATCGTCCTGCCCCGGCCCGACCGCGAGCACCCCGAGGTCCGTGCCCGCCCCCTGGGAGCGGGGGAGGCCTCCCTCTGGCTCGGTCGTTGCGAGCGGATCGAGGGCTGGCGCGGCCGCGAGCACCTGCGCCGGCAATTCGTCGACGTCGGGCGCGTCGTCGCCTCTGTCCCGGTGTTCGAGGTCTCGGTCCCGTGGGGCCCACCGTTCGCCGACGACCTCCCCGAGCGGGTGCTCGAGGCCTGTGGGCTCGATACCCGGCTCCTTCCGGTCGACGCCCACGTCCCCGGTCGGGGTGGTGGCGACGGGACGGGGTCGGCGGTCTCCCGTCCCGGGTCGGGCGTCGTGTCGGGAGCGCCTACGGCCCCGGGGGTACGGAGAGGGGCCGGGGGTGGGCGCGAAAGCGCCGAAGAAGGCCTCGCCTACTTCGAGCGCCTCGGTGACCTGGTCGACCAGCGTTGGACCACCCTCGGTCGGCGGCCAGGGCAGTTGACCGAAGTGGCGGCAGCCGCCCTGGGTGAGGTGCCGGTCCCGGACACCCTCACCCCCGAGGCCATCCTCGGCCTGCTCGCCACCGGCACCGATCTCCCGGGGCAACGTCCGCCCTCGGACAAGTTCGGCCAGCCACCGGCCGTCATGTACCGGAGCGACAACTTCCAGATCCAGGCGATCACGTGGATGGAAGGGACCACCTCGATCCACCAGCACGGCTTCGACGGGGCGTTCCGTGTGCTGTGGGGATCGAGCCTGCACGTCCGGTACTCCTTCGACGATGGCGAGACACTGGCTGACGACCACCTGGTGGCCGGCCGCCTGGTCATGGACGACCCGGAGATCCTGTGGGCCGGTGACATCCGGCCCATCGTGGCCGGGCCCGACTTCATCCACGCGCTGTTCCACCTCGAGCGCCCGTCGGTCACCATCGTGGTGCGCAACGGCTCGTCCGGCCTGCCCCACCCCCAGTACGACTACCGGCTCCCGGGCCTCGGGGTCGACGCCCTCCATGTCGACGACCGTCTGCGGATCAGGATGCGCGGCCTGCACTCGCTGTACCGGCTCGACCGCGGCCGGGCCCTCGAGGTCGCCCTCGACGTGACCGGTGGGCAGGACCTCTGGACGGCCTTCCGGGTCTGCGACGAGTGGGCCTACACCTACGGAGAGAGCTCCGACCTGGAGGCACTGATCGAAGGGCTGGGCCGGCGCCACGCCGTCTTGGGCGAACTGCTGCCGCCGATGTACAGCGAGGAGGTACGCCGAGGCCGCCTCCTCGCCCGGCGCGGATTGATGCGCGAGTCGCGGCACCGCCTGTTCCTCGCCCTCGTTGTCAACCTGCCCGATCGACGATCGATCGATCAGGCGATCCAGCAGCTCTTTCCGGGTGAGGACCCGAACCAGATGATCCTGGGGTGGGTGGAGGAACTGTCCTCTCCCCAGTACCGCGGGATCTCGGGCCTGGCACTCGGATCCGGCGAGCTCGAACGGCTGCAGGGCCACCTTCTCACCGGCGAGACCGGCGACGCACTGGGTGCACTCGCCTCCCGGTGGAGGCCGCCGCCGCTGTTGGAGAACCTGTTCGCTTGAGAACCGGTCCTCGGCGAGCCGGGCTCGACCCTCCTCGCCCGTGCAGCCAATTCGGGAGGTTGACCGTGAAGGGTCTGCGGCAGAGGCGGAGGAGGTTGAACGTGACGGTACAGATGGTGGGTTTCGGGACGGAACATCGACTGAGGGAGTGCGCAATGACGAGGTCAAGGACGGCGGCGGTCGTATGTTCGGTGATGACGGTTCTTGTGGTCACCGGACTGGGTTCAGGGGTGGCGGAGGCATCGCAGGTGGGGTCGGTGGCCGCTGCGGCCCGGCCACTCCCACTGGCGGCGACCGACGGCCGTGCGACCGCCGGCACGGCTCTCCTCTCTCGAGCAGTCCCCGAACTGGTCACCGCTCACTCGGTGTCCACGAGCTCGGGCTTCCTCTCGATCTTCCAGGAGGCGTCGGCCACACCCCTGGATGTGTCGCTGGACGGGGCGGCACCGGTCAGCCTGGCCCAGGGCGGGTTCGACTACGGGCTCGTCGCCGCGGGCAGCCACTCCGTCACCGCCGCCGATGGGCTGACGACGGTCGCCACCGGCAGCGTGACGGTGCCGGCCGACCAGGACGTGACGGCACTGGTGTACCTGGCCCCGGGCGGGACTCCGACGATCAGCGGCTTCGTCAATGACCGCTCGCCGCCCCCGCCCGGCCAGTCGCGCATCGTGGTCCGCAATACCGCCAACGTGGGCCCGGTCGACGTCTATCTGAACGGGGCGAAGATCGCCTCGTCCTTGGCCAATACCCCTGCTTCGCCGACCGACGCCACCGTGCTGGTGGGAGCCGGGGCCATCACCGTCGTGGTCACCAGAGCTGGTGACCCGATCTCCAATCCGCTCTATTCGCAGTCCGGCGACCTGGTGGCGGGCGACCTTTTGAACGTATTCGTGGTGGGGGACTCGACCGCCCATCCGAGCACGGTGGGCCTGCTCACCAACGCCAATCCCCTCGGTACCGGCTACCGCCTCTATGCCTCGGACGGTGGTGTGTTCAACTTCGGGAACTCCGGATTCTACGGGTCGATGGGTGGAAAACCTCTCAACCAACCGATCGTCGGCGCCACACCGACGTCGATCGGCCTCGGGTACTGGCTGGCGGCCAAAGACGGCGGGATCTTCAACTTCGGTGACGCCGACTTCTTCGGCTCGGCCGGAAGCACCCGGCTCAACCAACCGATCGTTGGGATGGCTTCGACCCCCGACGACGGCGGTTACTGGCTGGTGGCCGCCGATGGCGGCATCTTCGCCTACGGCGACGCCGGCTTCTACGGGTCGACCGGGAACATCAAGCTCAACAAGCCGATCGTGGGCATGGCGTCGACCCCCGACGGCAAGGGCTACTGGCTGGTGGCATCCGACGGTGGCATCTTCGCCTACGGCGACGCCGGGTTCTTCGGCTCGACAGGCAGCCTGACGTTGAACAAGCCGATCGTCGGTGTTGTGGCGACCGTGGACGGAGGCGGCTACTGGCTGGTGGCCAGAGACGGCGGGATCTTCAACTTCGGGGACGCCGCGTTCTTCGGATCGGCGGGCAACGTCGTGCTGAACGAGCCGGTAGTGGCGGCGATCACCACGCCGGACTCGCTCGGCTACTGGCTGGTGGCGTCCGACGGTGGCATCTTCTCGTACGGCGACGCCTCGTTCTACGGCTCGGGCGGCGACCTCACCTTGAACGCGCCGATCGTATCGGGCTCCGATCCGGGGGCACCGCTCCCCGCCTGACCCGGGATGCTGACAGTGGGCGGCGCCCGCGCCGCCGGCCCGGTAGCTTGGCGGGACGACAGGGGGCACCGGCCACCGGCCGGAGCAACAAACCGGGAGGGAATCCGCATGACAACCGTGGACGTCGACGATGTGGTCCGCCATGCCGGCGAGGACGACCTGCCGTGGGTGGACGCCACCGGCGGCATCTGGCTGAAGGTGCTCCGGGTGGATGCGGCGAGCGGCATCTGGGTGGTCCGCAACCGGTTCGAGCCCGGGGTGCGGCTGCAGACCCACCGCCACACCGGCCCGGTGGACGGATACACCGTCTCGGGTCGTTGGCACTATCTCGAGTACGACTTCACCAACCGTGCGGGGTCGTACATCCGGGAGCCGGCCGGGTCCGTCCACACCCTCGACGTGCCTGCCGACAACACCGAGGTGACCGAGGTGCTCTTCGTGATGGAAGGGGTCAATCTCAATCTGGCTGCCGACGGTACCGTCGAGAGTGTCACCGACGGCACCGGGACCCTGGCCGCCTACGAGGCATTGGCGCTGGCCCAGGGCTTCGACCGCCCGACCGGCGTCATCCTCGGTTGAGGTGGGTCCCGCGGCGCCCGGGACGATGACCGGACCCGCAGCCGACGACCTCACCGCACCCCTGTTGGACCCGGGGTTCTATGCCGGGGACCCGTTCCCGCTCTACGCCCGGTTCCGGGCCGAGGCCCCCCTCGTCCGTAACGAGTCCCTCGGGTTCTGGGTGGCCAGCCGGCACGCCGATGTGGTCACCGTCTCCCGCGACCCGGAGACCTTCTGCTCGGGCCGGGGGATCATGGTCTTCGAGATCGGCAACGAGTACGCCACGCCGCCGACCATGATGCACACCGACCCCCCGGCGCACGCCCGGTACCGCAACCTGGTGCAGCCCGGGTTCCGGCCCACCTTCGTGCGGTCCCTCGAGGACGGCGTGCGGGCGCGTACCCGGGCGCTGGTGGACGGAATCGAGGCGGGCACTCCGGTCGACGTGGTGTCGGAGCTGGCGGTGCCTCTGGCGCTCCAGGTGATCAGCGACCTGCTGGGCGTGCCGGAGGACGAGTGGCCGCGGTTCTTCCGCTGGTCGGAGGCGGTGATCCCCGGCGCCACCGACTGGCCTGAGGAGGAGCGACAGGCCCTGTCCGGCGAGATGGTGGCCTACCTGCTGGCGGCAGCGACCGATCGGCGGCTGATCCCCCGGGACGACATCATCTCGGAGCTCGCCCGAGCCGAGGTGGACGGGGATCGCCTGTCCGACGCCGAGTTGGCCATGTTCCTCGTCCAGCTGCTGGTGGCCGGCAACGAGACCACCCGGAACATGATGTCGGGGGGCCTGGTCGCCCTGGCCGGCACGCCGGGGGAGTGGGAAGGCCTGCGGTCGAGGGTGGCGGCGTCGACCCGACGCGCCCTGCCCCTGGCCGTGGAGGAGATGCTGCGGTGGACGACCCCGGTGGTCTCCTTCCTGCGCACGACGACCCGGCCGACCGAGCTGGCCGGGCACCGGCTCGGGCCCGGCGAGCCGGTGCTCATGCTGTACGCCTCGGCCAACCGGGACGAGGCGGTCTTCGGCCCCACCGCCGATCGCTTCGACGCGACCCGGGACCCCAATCCGCACCTGGCCTTCGGGTTCGGCCCCCACTTCTGCATCGGGGCGGTCCTGGCCCGACTCGAGGGCCGGATGCTGCTCGAGGAGCTCCTGGTCCGGTTCGGCTCGGTGGAGCCGGCCGGGCCCGTGGTGCGCACCGCGTCCCCGGTCATCGCCGGGGTGCGCTCGGCTCCGCTGGTGTTCGGGTCCGGGTGAGTTCGGGTCCGGGTGAGTGCGAGCTTCGAGCGAGCGGGTGACCTGGCTGGTGGCCGACAGGTCCGGTGGCCGACAGGTCCGGTGGCCGACAGGAGGTCGATCGATGACAAGTGAACAGACTCCGTCTTCTCGTGAGCGACCCGAGCCGGCCGAGCGCCTCCACGCATTCACCGTCGAGCGGGTCATGACGGCTTCGCCGGAAGCCATCTACCGAGCGTGGACCGAACGCTTCGACACGTGGTTTGCATCTCCCGGCGCCATCAGGATGCGCCCGCACGTGGGGGAGCCCTACTGGTTCGAGGTTCTCCACAACGGAGACCAATTTCCCCACTACGGGCGCTTCATCGACCTCGAACCTGGTCGGCTCATCGAACAGACGTGGGTCACCGGCGCGAACGGTACCGACGGCGCCGAAACCGTGGTCAGGGTCGAGCTGGTCGGCACCGGGTCGGGGACGAGATTGCGACTCACGCACGGCGGCTTCTACGACGCGGTGGCAGCGCAACGGCACGCCGATTCGTGGCCTCGGATCCTCGAGCACCTCGACGAGCGCCTCACCGATTCGGACGAGCAGACCGGGGTTCCCTCCATCGGGTAGGTGGGCGGTGCAGGTGGGCGGTGCAGGTGGGCGGTGCAGCGACGTTCCCTTCGGACGCCCTCCCGAGCGACACGCTTGACGGGTTGACTACTATGTGCGCATAGTATATCCATGACGACCCTCGTCACCAACGCTCGAGCGACGTCGGCAGCCCCACCCTCTGCGTTCTTCGACCGGCGGGCCGACACGGCCACCTGGCCGGGTTGGACTGCCGATGTCGAGTGGGCTCGACTCGAAGGCTCCTTTGCGGTGGCTACCACCGGAGTCCTCAAGCCCAGGAAGGGACCGAAGACCAAGTTCGTGATCGAGCAGCTCGATCCCGACCGGGCCTACGTCGACGTCCCACGTCGGCATGGCGCTCGACTTGCCTCCGGCCACCTCGTCACGACGCATCCCGGGGGCGGCTGTTCGATCGATGTGACGATCTCCATGAGCGGTGCGCTCGCGTGGCTCTGGACCCTGCTCCTTGCCAAGGGATCCGTGGAGACGACCCAGTCCGACCTCGACCGACTGGTCGCAGTGGTGGAGACAGGAGGGTGAAGTACTGGCTCGGCGTGGTGTCACGCGACCATGTTCGACGTGGGGTCGAGCTGGGAATCGCCCAGATCGGACACGGAAATCGCACTGGACTGGCACGGATGAGGTCCGGAGACTGGCTCGTCTACTACTCACCGAGACCCTCGCTCGGCAGCAAGGAGCAACTACAGGCGTTCACGGCCATCGGCGAGATCGCCGATGAAGAGATCTGGCAGGCCGATGAAGGCGACTTCAAGCCCTGGAGGAGACGGGTCCACTACTTCGTCGAGGCGACAGAGACCCCGATTCGGCCCTTGATCGGCGACTTGGATCTGACATCGGCGCCGAACTGGGGATACCAGCTCCGACGGGGACTCCTGAGCCTCTCGGAAGCCGACTTCACGGTCGTCCGGAGCGCGATGGGTGCGACACGGGGTGCGACACGGGGTGCGACACGGGGTGCGACATGACCTCGGGACGAGGCCTCAGGAGCAACTTCACTGCCGCCGAGGACAGCCCGGGGTTCCTGCTCTGGCAGATCACCAACCGCTGGCAGGCGGCGCAGCGTGCGGCGCTCAAGCCTCTTGGGCTGACCCACGTGCAGTTCGTTCTGCTGGCCTCCCTCACCTGGTTGCGAACCGAAGGGCCGGTCAACCAGCGAGATCTGGCGGACTACGCGTCCACCGACCCCATGATGACCTCACAGGTACTCCGGGTGCTGGAAGCACGCGGCCTTGTCGAACGCGCCAAGGATCCGGGCGACAGGAGAGCACGAGCGATCACCGTGACCAAGGAGGGGCAGTCGCTCGCAAACCGGGCCATCGTGGTCGTCGAGGACTGCGACGGGTCCTTCTTCGACCCACTCGAGGACGTGGCTGGTTTCGTTCAGGCTCTCCAGCTCCTCAGGTCGAGTTCCGCCCGAAGTTCCGCCCGAAGTTCCGTCCCACCAGAGTGAGAAGCCAGCCGGGTAACCCCGGTCGGCACCCGTCATCGCTTGCCGGCGATCCCGGTCGGAACCGGCCCGGGTCCGGCGCTAGGAGTTGGCGTGGGCGATGTCGAGGGCGCCCAGTTGGGCCTCGTCGAGCTCCACGACCGCAGCGGCGCAGTTCTCCTCGAGGTGGGCCACCGACGAGGTCCCGGGTATCGGGAGCATCACCGGCGACCGGTGGAGCAGCCAGGCCAGGGCAACCTGCGCCGGCGTCGCACCGGTCTGCTTCACGATGTCGTCGACGGGACCGCCCGGGTTGGCCAGCACGCCCGAGGCGATAGGGAACCAGGGGATGAAGGCCAGGTTCTCGGCCTCGCAGTAGCGGAGCACGTCCTCGGAGGACTTGTTGGTCAGGTTGAATAGGTTCTGCACGCTGACGATCGGCACGACGGCTCTCGCCGCCTTCACCTCGCCCACCGTCGCCTGGGACAGTCCGACGTGGCGGACCTTGCCTTCGGTGACGAGGTCGGCCAGGAGTCCGAACTGCTCCTCGGCCGGGACCTTGGGGTCGATGCGGTGCAGCTGGAAGAGCTCGATCCGCTCCAGTCCGAGGCGGCGGAGGCTCATCTCGCACTGCTGGCGGAGGTACTCGGGTCGCCCGACGGTCAGCCACACCCCCGGGCCGGACCGGGTGAGGCCGGCCTTGGTGGCGATGACCAGGTCCTCCGGGTAGGGGTGGAGTGCCTCGCGGATGATGTTCTCGCTGACCTCGGGCCCGTAGGAGTCGGCCGTGTCGACGAGGTCGACACCCAGTTCGACGGCGCGCCGGAGGACCCGGACGCACTCGGGCCGGTCGGCCGGCTCGCCCCAGATGCCCGGTCCGGTGATCTGCATCGCCCCGAACCCGAGACGGTGCACCGTGCGATCTCCCAGTTTGAATGTGCCGCTGGCGTGCACTGGGTGGCGGCTGGGAGCCGCGGCGGTGGTCTGGTCGGACATGGGTCCTCCTGGGTGGTCGGTCGTCGGTCGGTCGTCGGTCGGTCAGCCGGTCATCGGACGGTCAGTCGGTCGTCGTGCGTCATCGGTCGGTCATCGGTCATCGGTCGGTTGTCGCTCCGCCCGCCCACCGCCCGCCCGCTGCTTGCCGCCCGCCAACCCGCTGCCGTCACGCATCGGACCGCGCCGTCCCACTGACGGCGGCGGTCCCGGCTCGCGGTACACCACTCGTTCTACCCCGATCGGCGGGGTCCGCACCAACGGCCGCCGTGGCTGCCGGTCCTGCGTCTCAGCGTCTGCGGTAGACCGGGGTTCGATCCTCGGCCCGGGCGGCCTTCATCTCGGCATAGTCGTCGGAGGCGAAGACCATCGACTGACCCACCGCCTCCTCGTTGATCGAGCGCTGGACTTCCGGGGCACTGAGGTTGAACAGTGTCCGGCGGGCCATCTTCACCGTGAACGCCGGGGCGTCGGCGATCCGTTCGGCCATCGCCATGGTCACCGCATCGAGATCGGCCTCGTCGGCCACCAACCGGCTGACCACCCCGTGGCCGAGCGCCTCTTCGGCCGTCATCACCCTGCCGGTCAGCGCCAGGTCGGCAGCCACGCCGTGACCGGCCATCTGGAAGAGCCGTGCCACCCCGCCCGAGTCGGGGATGACCCCGTGGGCCACCTCGGGCAGCATCATCCGGGTGCCGACGGCTGCCACCCGGATGTCGCACAGCAGGGCCCGCTCGAAGGCACCGCCGATCACCCATCCCTTCAACGCGCAGATGATCGGGCACGGCATGGTCAGGAACATCTGGGTGGGCCGGTGGCCCCGTTCGATGAACTCGAGGTCGGAGATGTCCTCGGTGCGCACCCCGATCTGCCCGGTGTCCCGTCCCGAGGAGAACGACTTCCCCTCGCCACGCCACACGATGGCCCGAAGCTCGGGCATGTCGTGGGCCTCGGCCAGGACCTCCCACAGTCGCCGGTCCATCTCGTCGCTCATAGCGTTGTGCTTCTCGGGTCGGTTGTTGGTGATCACCGCGATCGGTCCGTCAACGTCGAGGCGGACCAGATTGCGTTCCTCGAGGGTGAGGCTGCTGGCGTGTTGGCTGGTCATGAGTCGGCTTCCTTCGATGGGCCCGGACCCGGACCGGGGCCGGGGCCCGGACCGGGGCCGGGGCCGGGGCCCGGGGCCTGCCCGGCCGGCTGTGGCGGGCCGCTCTCGCCGAACGGCGGGCGGTTCAACTGCTCGCGGATGGGGATGAACGGCGGCTGCACGGTGTGCCGCCGCTGCCAGTTGGCTCCGTCGACCACCAACGAGTGACCGCTGATGTAGCTGGCGTACGGCGAGCAGAGGTACGTGGCCGCCCAGGCCAGCTCCCGGGGGAATCCCACCCGTCCCGCCGGGACCCGCGAGTCCTGGACCTCGTACTTCCCCGGCACGGCGGCGATGGCAGCCGTCTCGTCCTCGTGGGGCATGAGCCCGGGGACGAGGCCGTTGACCCGGATGCCGTAGGGGCCCCATTCGACGGCCAGCGTCTCGGTCAGGTTCTTCACGCCGGCCTTGGCCGCAGCGGAGTGGGCGAACCCCGGGCCACCGGTCCATGCGTAGGAGGCGCCCACGTTGACGATGGCTCCGTCCCGTCGGGCCGGGATGAGCCGGCGGGCGAGGTCCCGACAGCACAGGAACGTGCCGTTCAGGACGATGTCCACCACCGTGCGCCAGGCGTTCGGGCTCATGTCCTCGGCGGGCACGGGAAAGTTGCCCGCCGCGTTGTTGACCAGCACGTCGATGGGGCCGAGCCGCGCCTCCACGTCATCGAAGGCGGATGCGATGGAGTCGGCGTCCCGGATGTCGCACCCGGCGGCCAGGGCCGTCCCGCCTGCCGCTTCGACGGCGGCGACTCCGGCGGCCCGGTGGTGCTCGTCGCGGCTGAGGATCCCGACCGACGCACCGAGGCGGCCGAACTCGGTGGCGATGGCCTTTCCCAGTCCGGTGCCGCCGCCGGTGACGATCACCACCCGGTCCTCGTAGGTGCCCGGGGCCAAGGCGGATGCACCGAGCGGCGGGGGCGGTCGAAGGCCGGGCGGGGTCATTGCGCGAGATACTAGGCGGGAGGAGTCTCCGCGGCCTCCGGTCGCCACCCGTTCGCCACCCGGTCGCCACCCGGTCGCCACCCGTCCGGCCATCCCCCCGTAGCCTGCAAGCTGCCCGCCGGGCGCCCTCACGCACCTCGGGTAGCCTCGTCGACAGTGGACTTCGACCTCTCGCCCGAACTCGCCGCCCTGCAGGAAAGCGTCCGCCGCCTGGCCCGGGACAAGGTCAAGCCGCGGGCCAGGGAGATCGACTCCACGGGTGAGTACCCCACGGACATCTACGATGCGTTCCGCCGCGCCGACCTGCTGGGCTTGTGCCTGCCCGTCGAGCTCGGCGGTTCGGGTGCGGGGATCCTGGGGCTGACCATCGCCGTCGAGGAGGTGGCCAAGTACTCGAGCTCGGCTGCCCTGATGCTCCTGCTCACGCGCCTTCCCACCGGTCCCATCCTGATCGCCGGCAACGACGACCAGAGGCAGCGCTACCTCCCCGGCATCGCCAGAGGCGAGCTGAGGGCCGGGTTCGGGCTCTCCGAGCCCCAGGCGGGCAGCGACGTGGCCGGCATGCGGACCAAGGCGGTGCCCGACACGGACAGCGGCGCCGCGGGCGGCTGGGTCCTGTCCGGAACCAAGTGCTGGATGTCGGGTGTCCGCGAGGCCGACTGGTACACGGTCTTCGCCAAGACAGGTGACCCGTCCTCCCGGGCCCACGACTCGATCACCGCCTTCATCGTGGAGCGGGGGTGGGAGGGCGTGTCGGTCGGGCGCATCGACCACAAGATGGGCGTCCGGGGTGTGGACACCGGCGAGCTCCTCCTCGAAGACGTCCACGTCCCTGCCGAGAACGTGATCGGCGAGGTCGGCGGCTTCCGATTGGCCATGCTCGGGCTCAACGCCATGCGGCCCATCGTGGCGGCGCGGGGCGTCGGCCTGGCCGAAGGGGCGCTCATGTATGCCACCGAGTACGTGAAGGGGCGCGAGGCGTTCGGAAAGACCATCGCCGACTTCCAGGGCATCCAGTGGGAGATCGCCAAGGTCGCCGTCGACATCGAGGCGGCCCGCCTGCTGACATACCGGTCCGCCTGGCTGGCCGACCAGGGCAAGTTCACCAAGGAGTACGTGCCCTTCCTCTCGATGGCCAAGTACTACGCCACCGAGCTGGCGGTGCGGGCCTCCGGCCTTGCCGTCCAATTGCTGGGGGCGGCCGGGTACATGGAGGATCACCCGACCGAGCTCTGGTACCGGGACGCCCGGCAGTTGACCATCGTGGAGGGGACCTCCCAGGTGCAGTTGGGCCTCATCGCCCGGGGCGTGCTCGGCCACGACCTGTGGTGGGACTGACTGTGGTGGGACCGGAAGCGGGCGCGGGCGCGGGCGCGGGCGGCGGCGGGGCAGCCGGCTCCTCCTCGCCGGATCTGCCCTCCTTCGACTCCCTGGGCGCGTGGCCCGGTGTGCTGACCGGGATTCTGGCCGGCACCTCGCTGACCGCCGGGCAGGCCGAGGTGGTCCTGGGCCAGGTGCTCGCCGGCCACGCCGCCCCTTCCCAGATCGCAGCTCTGGCCGTCGCCCTGCGGGCCAAGGGTGAGTCGGTCGACGAGATGACCGGCTTCGTCCGGGCCATGGCGGCCCACGCCGTCCCCCTCGGGCTTCCGGACGGCACCGACGTCATCGACACCTGTGGGACCGGCGGCGACCGGCTGCGCAGCATCAACGTGTCGACCATCGCCGCGCTGGTGGTGGCGGCCACCGGTGCCAAGGTGTGCAAGCACGGGGGTCGGGCCTCCTCCTCCGCGGTGGGGGCGGCCGACGTGCTCGAGGCGCTCGGCGTGGTGGCCGACCTCGGCCCGAACGGCGTCGCCCGGTGCATCGACGAGGTGGGCATGGGGTTCTGCTTCGCACCCCGCTTCCACCCGGCCATGCGGTACGCCGCACCGGTCCGCAGGGAGCTCGGGATCCCCACGGTGTTCAACTACCTGGGGCCGCTGGCCAATCCCGGCCGCGCCCGGTACCAGGTGGTGGGCGTGAGCAACCCGGCCATGGCCGACAAGATGCTGGGCGTCCTGGCCGCCAACGGCGCCCGGCGGGCCATGATCGTGTACGGAGACGACGGCCTCGACGAACTGAGCACCACCGGACCCTCCACGGTCCACGAGCTCGTCGCCGCTGCGGACGGTCGGTACGAGACCTCGCAGTACCGGGTCGATCCCGCCGACCTGGGGTTCGCTCCTGCGGCCATCGAGGACCTCCGGGGCGGCGACGCCGATTTCAATGCCGAGGCCATCCGACGGGTGATCGCCGGCGACGCCTCGCCCCATCGCGACATCGCCGTGCTCAACGCCGCGGCGGCCCTCACGGTGATCGGCCGGTCGGCGGACCTGGCCTCGGGAGTGTCGCTGGCCAGTGCCGTGATCGACGACGGTCGCGCCGCCCGGGTGCTCGATGCGCTGGTGCGGGTGTCCCAGGAGGCCTCCGCTGACGATCTGACTGGCGACTGAACCGCCGCCCGATCCGGTGGGGCCCCGGGCCGTCAGGCCGCGGAGCCGACCCTGACTGTCGCTGGCGGCAGGTCGGGCTCGTCCTCGGGACCGGTGGTCGACCGGGCAGCGGCCGGGGAGCGGTACAGACCGGCCAGCTTGGGGATCCGGACGGCCGGCATCGACATCCCCAGGTGCGATTCGACTTCGAGGATGCGGACGCGATCGGCATTGGACCGGAGCCACTGGGCGACGATGATGCGTTCGTCGTCATGGCCGTCCCTGGTCATGGTCATGGCCGGGTCCATGGCCGCCTCCGAGCCGAACATGACTCCGCTCTCTGCCAGCAGGCCCCCGTCGAGCTCGACGGTTCCCTCGCCGTCGATGAACAGCACCACCCGCCCGGCGCGCCGCAGTGACTCCACCCGGCGGTGCCTTCCCAACAGGTGCCGTAGCCGCTCGGCCTCGTCCCGGACCGATGCCGCCTCTTCGTACCGCTGCTGGCCGGAGAGGAAGGTCAACTCGCCGGCCAGCGGTGTCAGGAGCTCGACGGGGTCTCCGTCGAGCTCGTCCGACGTCCACTTCCGACGCCTCCCGTACCTGCTCTCGGAGCGCCGGACGGCCTCCTTGCCGGGTACCCGCACCGCCGCACCCGGGTTCTTTCGCCGCACCTTCCCCTGCTGGTTGAACGGCGGCGACCAGGCCCGGATCAGGCGCCCTTCGATCACCGCGGCCGTCAACGGGCCGGGACAGACCCGGTGGTGGACGGCGTGGAGATGGCGGAGCAGCCGGCCGACCTTCGGGCGGGTGTCCCCCGTGAAGTACGAGCGCACACGGGCCTGCAGATCTGTTGCCTTGCCCACGTAGAGCACGTGGCCGGCCGCGTCCGTGAACCAGTACACGCCGGCGCGGTGGGGGAGCCGGGTGGTGAGGCGGAGCTTGGCCGCCTGAGGATGGCCGACCAACCGGGGGAGGTCGAGCAGCTCCTCGAGCCCGAGGATGCCGAATGAGCCGGCCCGCTCGAGCAGGGCGTGGAGCAGGTCCCCGGTGGCCAGCACGTCGGTCAGCGCCCGGTGCGACGGTTGGTGGGGGAGCCGGAGGGTGGCCGCCAGTGTGCCCAGCTTGCAGTTGGGGACCATGTCGCGCACCAGGCGGCGCGACATGGCCAGGGTGTCCACGGTGACGTTGGCCAGGCGCTCCCGGCCCGTCGACACCAGGGCGTGGTTGAGGAAGGAGAGGTCGAAGCGGATGTTGTGGCCCACCAGGACGGCTCCACCCACGAACTCCAGAAAGGACGGGAGCATCTCCCCGCTGCGTGGCGCATCGGCCACCATCTCGTCGCTGATGCCGGTCAGCGCCGTGATGAACGGCGGGATCCGCTCGTCCGACCGGACGAACGTCTGGTAGGTGCCCAGTATCTCTCCGCCCCGGTACCGGGCGGCAGCGACCTCGGTGAGGGACGACGTGGCCGGAGAGCCCCCGGTGGTCTCGACGTCGAGGACCACGAACGTGACCTGGCTGAGCGGGGTGCCCAGGTCGTCGAACGATCGTTGCAAGGCGATCTCCATGGGGACACTCTAGCGAACATGTGTTTGCCCGCCAGGGAGGGGCGGTCGTGTCGGTGCGGCTACCGTAGGGGAGGTGACCACCGACTCATCGACTGCGCCCACGGAGACAGCGCCGACTGCGCAGCCCACCCCTGTTACCCGCTACCGCTGTGCCGCCTGCGGGAACATCACGCGCTTCAACGTGGTGACCAGCCGCCGCACCAGGGCATTTCACCACTTCTCGGTGGGGGGCAATCTCACCGTGGAGGACGAGGAGGTGCTCGACGAATCCGTGGAGGAGGTGTCGTGCCGGTGGTGTGGCAATGGCAACGCAGTCGAGGTGATCGGGGACGGGGCTCCGGAGGCGGGGTAGTCGGAACGGCAGCTCGGAGGCAGCGCCACCGATGAACACCGATGGGCACCACCCCCGGCTCGACCCGACGTACGACCGCCCACCGGCCCCCGGTGGGCCGCTTTCCGACCCTGCATACGTGGCGGGGTTGCGGCCCATTCCCTCAGGATCTACCGCCGACCAACCATCCTGGCCGGCGTCCGACCTCAAGGGCATCCGGCCGGACGGGAGCAGCATCGAGATTCGGATCGCCGATGCCGGACGTCGGATCCTCCTCGTCTTCCTCAGCACGCAGTGCGACGGCTGCGATGAGTACTGGCGAGGACTCGGGAGCCCCGATGGAACCGCGTTGCCCGGCTCGGTCTCGGCAGTGGTTGTCACCAGGGGACCCGCCGTGCTTTCCGCCGCCGAGGTGGAAGCGGCCTCCGGCCGGCTGGGCAGTGTGCCAGTGGTCATGACGGACGCAGCCTGGTCCGACTACCGGGTGACGGGGTACCCGTTCTTGGTCCTGGTCGATCCGGAGACCCGCACGGTCATCGGCGAGACCGTCGGGTTCGGTTGGTCCGATGTCCATGCGATGATCCGGGCGGCAGACTCCTGAGCCTGCCCACTCCGGAGCGAGCCGACTGTACTCGCCGAGCCGGTTCTTGCCGTCTGCACGCGGCCGTGCAACATTGTGTTCACTGAACCCTCACTCGGCCCGGTGCCCTTGGGGGATGGAGGGTTCATCCGTCCGGTCAGACCCGTGACGTCCGACAAGGCCTCGGTGAGGGTTGCCTCGCGATGTGGTACCGACCGAGGATCGATGCTGGAAAGCAGGAGAGCGAGGACGTTGCAACGAGGTACTCGACGAGAGCCATGTCCCGCAGTCCTGTTCGTCGACGAGGACGGTTGGGACTGCCACTTTCAATTGGCGTCCGGGCTTCGAAGGGCAGGCTTCCGGACGATCCGGGCGACGATGAAGCCTCCAAGTCGGGTTGCGGCGCTGTGCTTCAATCGGACGGTCCAGCTCGGCTCGGATTCCGATCTCGCCTCGCTCGAGTCGATACTCGATGGTGAGAATGTGGTCGACGTCCAGGCGATCGAGTCCTTGGCGCTTCAGACCTATCAAGGCTTCCCTGCCACGTCACGTCCGGAGACATCGGCCAACTGGGCCCGCCGAATCGACATTGTCGACAAGCTCGTCGTCTCACGTCGACTGCAAACCGGGGGTTTCTTCACCCCCGACGTGGTCCCGGCGCCGGTGGCGGGAGCCCGTGAGGTGGTCGAAGCCCTCGGGCTTCCTGTCGTGCACAAGCCCCGCGTGGCTAGCGGAGGTATGGGTCTCTCGATCATCTGCACGCTCGAGGATCTCGAAAGCGCCCTTTCCGAAGGAGGGAACAGTGACTCCTACTTCTTCGAGCGCCATGTCGATGGGCGCAGTCTGCAGATCGGTGGTGTCGTCGACGGAGACGGGATGGGCCCCGTTGCCACGTGCGAGACGGTTGGCCGATCGGCTGGCCGAGGTCCGGCCAGCCAGTTGCTCGGGATCGACGATCCCGAGTTGGCGGAGACCGGCCGGAAGCTTGCCACTCATCTGGGCATCGAAGGGATGATCAATGTGGAAGTCATCCGGGATGCTGACGGTCGCGACTGGGTGCACGATGTGAATCCCCGGGTCTGGGGTTCGTTCGTTTCCTTCAGGGTCGTCGGAGTGGACTTCCTCGGAGCGTACGTCGACTGGCTGCGAGGAGTTCCGGAGGCGACTTCCCGGCGTGGGATCCAGGAGGAGACCCGCATCGATGTGCTCCCAGGGGCCTTCCTCAGACAAGAGCCATCCGAGAGTCGCGTGCAGGTCCAAGCGCGATTGATGCGTGCTGCACTGCCGTACCTGAAGTGGGTCGGGCCTCGTTATGTGGCATACGAGCTCGCACACAATCTGAAGCAGAAGTGATCACCCCCGAGCAGAAACGGTCACCCCTCGGAGAGGGGCGCCAGGATCAGGCAGAGCAGCAGAAGCGGGCGCAGGACCTGGAGCGGGCGCGTCGCTTGATTCTGGGTCTGCCCGCACCGGGCCCCATCGCTGGTACGGATTCCGCCCTCTACCCGCGTCGAGGACCTCGAATCGATCTGCGCCATTCGGCGCAGGCACCTGGAGCGTCGATTCCCAGCCCGGGCTCCTTCCCGAAGGGTGGCTCCGGTTCGAAACGCCATTCGGGCGTGCCTGCGCCCCCGTTGTCGGTCCTGGTGAGCTTCCATCCCTCGAAGGTCTTCGGGAGGTGACGGTGGTGACAGAGAAGGGCCAGGTTGCCGGCAAACCACGAATCGAACCCAATGCAGGCCCACCCCCGACCGCCCCGACCGCCCCGATCGGGGTGGGCGTGGGAGTCGCCGGCAGCTGGCATGACGCGGTCTAACCTCGTTGCATGCGAGGTGGAGGGGAGGTGTCGATGACCGGCAGGGCCCTATGGCTGATTCCTGCGGCGCTTGTGTTCCTCGTCGGCCCACTGGCCGTGCCGGGCTATGCGGCGAACAGCGTGGGATGCAGCGGCAGCGCCACCTCGGTCAGCGACCAAGGTGTTCCGCTTGACAAGGTCAGTGTCCCGGGTGCTGAAGGCACCCAGTCCCTTCCGTTCCGGATCATGTGGAACGGTGAGGTCACCTGGCAGGGCCAGACCGATCAGGCGATCACTAGCGGAACCTGGCGGTTGAGCGTGCAGAATGCTTCGTGGCTCTTCGCCCTCGGCGAATTGGTGAGCGGACACGCCCACGGCTTGTCCGGCGCCTTCACCAACGAACAGAGCCAGGCCTCATGGGGCAATAGCTTCACTCCCAGCACGAACGAACCCGTCAAACCCCCGGGTACCTACGAGGTCGGCTTCACCGTGAGCGGCAACGGTGGAGCCCAGTGCAGCGGGACTCTGTGGGTCAAGGTCGTTGACAGTCCGGGGCGAACCCCATTGTGGTGGTTGTCATTGGTCCTGATCGTGGCCGCGCTGATCATGTTCTACGTATTCGGCATCTCGAAATGGACGCGTCCGATCCTGACCTCAACCGGGGAGTAGGAGGTAGGGAACGTGAAGACCAAGAGAACCCGACACTTCGTGGCCAATACGCTCGCCGGCCTGTTCCTGGGCATCGGGATGAGCCTGATGCTGACCATCTACGGAGTCGTTGGATGGAGCACGGCCTGGCCCAACATCATCTTGGTCCTGGGCATCGCACTCGGGCTTGGCGTGGGCCTCCTGCCGGTTCGAACCATGCGACGGTCGTCAGCGTCGACGGCGAAGAAGGATTAGGCGACTCTGCGGCCCTGATCAGCAAGCCTCGCGGGCTCGGTGAAAGTGGTTCCCGAAATCGGGTGTGGGTGAACCTGCCACCTCTGGCCGGGCCGGATCGCGACCGGTCGTTAGGTCCCTCGGCCCACTCCCCGTCGGCGTTGGCGTTGGCGCCCCGACAACGCGGGAGGTGCAGCCATCGACTGAAAGTGTCCCGACTGAACGGCAGGGGACACATCTCAGGTTGGTGGAGGCCGCTCGGAGGAGCCCGTTCTGGTCCAGCATTGTGAGTCGGTGGACTTCGAAGTTCAAGGCCGAACTCCGAATATGGAAGCGTCAGCGATTGCCTTCGGTGCCCAGCGATTCCGATGAATGGCTTCTGGGGTTCGGCTCGTCGGTCCCGAGCCCCGGCTCCTGCCCGAAGGGCGGCTCCGGTTCGAACCGCCATTCGGGCGCGCTTGTGCTCCCTCCGTCCGTCCTCGTGAGGGTCCATCCCTCGAAGGTCTTCAGGAAGTGATGGTGGTGGCAGAGAAGCGCCAGGTTGTCCAACTCGGTGGGTCCGTGCTCGGCGAATGGGATCACATGGTCGATCTCCAAGCCGAAAGACACCCCGCACCCGGGCACCACGCAGATCCGGTCGCGATGCGCCAGCGCCGTCCGGAGCTGCCGGTTGATGGTCCGACCGAAGTGGGAGATGGCCCTTACGTCGCCGGCTTCATGGAAGACGAAGCGAAGGAACGAGTCATTGGCCATGTCCCGCGCCATGCGCACAGGGATCGGCCCTTGGTTGTCGATCTCACAACACTCTCCGGGATGGGCATGGCCGCGGAGGAGGGCTTCGAGGTCCACTCGCACCATGACCGAGCAGGTCGGGGGCCGATCGATGATGCCCTGTGGGTCGACCGACGGTTGACGCATGGAAACCCCTGGACCTCGCGGCGCCGGGCATGATCCGGGGTCAGCCTCGAGGCCAGCGTCGAGGTCGGTATCCGACAGTTGCCGGCCAGTGGACTCGGCGCCCGGCGATGCGGTCCCGCTCACAGGGGTGCCGGCCAGGTGCTGCTGCGTGATCAGGGCGAAGAAGGCATCGGCGCGGATGGCTCGCTCTGGCTCGCGTGGCGGATCCTGGTCACTCCCACCACCAGTGGATTTTCCGGCTTTGCGCAAACAGTCCGTCGCATTCCCGAGGTGGGAGAGGACCTGGGCCCCTCGGTCGGCGGTGTCGCGCCCCTGGTAGCAGAACGCACCTTCGGCATCAGTCCAAGACGAGAAGTGTCGCGCAGCCCGGATGCGCTTCACCGCAGCAAGGGGATCCGCGCTACCGGAGGTGGCCCGGAACCGTTGACACCGGTCCTTCACCTCGTGGAGCGGTTGGCCGGCGGCTCCGTTGAGCAGCTCGGTCTCTCGGGTGGGATCGAGTACTGCCGCGCTGGTGAGCTCGGCGACTTTGGGCGCCGAGAGCGCTCCGTTGCGCACGGCCGCCTCGGTGTCGGGGAGCTGATGGAGGCGGAGGCCAACCTCGAGGGTATTGCGCGCCTGGCCGGTCGAGATGCCCTCGAGGGAAGCCAGCATGGTCGCCGCCGTCCGGTGCCCGGAATTCCGCCAGATCCCTGACTCATCGATCCGAGGGGCCAGCAGCGTCTTGCCGGCAGCAGAGAGGCGTCCGAGACCGGCAAACGCTGCGTAGAGATCGGTAGCGTCCCTGCCGGTGAGAAGTGACGGGTCAAGCTCGGCCACGAGAGATGAGAGCGCAGCGGACGCCTCTTCCAAACGAGACCGGAGCCCGGACCCTGACGCAGGGGCCTGCCCATCTCGCATCTCCACAAACCTCTCCGTTGCGGTCATCGCCAACGTCATGGACCCATCCTCCCAGGGGGGTGTGACGGCGAGACAGCAGGCCGACCCGGTCAGGATCGCAATGAGACCGGCGCGATTCCGCGGACCGCCCGCAACCTCTTCGAGCCCATCTTCCTATCGCTCACTGGCCTGATTCCCAGGTCGGCCACAGTTCCGCTCCGCATGCTCGTTGTTGACAGCAATCACACGCAAAGGAGCAAGACATGAGTGATCAGGATCAAGAAGCAATGATGTCCCTGGCAGCATCGGACCCGTTCCCGAGGGTCAGCCAGAAACGCAGAAGGGGTGTCCGGGTGACGAGTGCAGCCGCCATGGCGCTGGGCTTGGCCATCGGAGGAAGTGCCATCGCCGGTGCTGCAACCACGACCGCGTCCACCCCGAGCACCTCTGCTTCGGGCTCGAAGACAAATCGACCCCCTTTCGACGGCACACCCCCGGCCGCAGTGGGCACGGTCAAGTCGGTCGGTACTGGCACCTTCACTCTGACCACCCAAGACGGCACCACGGTGACGGTGAACGTGGGCAGCTCCACCTCCTATCTCGACCATGACGTCACCTCGCCCTCCATCGCCAACGTGACCGTCGGGGCCCACGTGGCCGTGTTCGGCACCGACACCTCCAACACGGTGACGGCGACCAAGGTGGCCGTCGGCGCTCCACCCACCGGCGGACCCGGCGGTCCCGGCGGTCCCGGCGGTCCCGGTGGCACATCCCCGGCCGCAGCGGGCACGGTCAAGTCGGTCGGTACTGGCACCTTCACTCTGACCACCCAAGACGGCACCACGGTGACGGTGAACGTGGGCAGCTCCACCACCTATCTCGACCATGACGTCACCTCACCCTCCATCGCCAACGTGACCGTCGGGGCCCACGTGGCCGTGTTCGGCACCGACACCTCCAATACGGTGACGGCGACCAAGGTGGCCGTCGGCACTCCACCCACCGGCGGTCCCGGCGGACCCGGCGGCAAGGGCGGCCCCGGCGGCCCCGGCGGTGTCGGTGGTGTCGGTGGAACACCCCCGTCACAGAGCTGAGCCCGCTCGAGCTGGCGTTGTGCCCCGGGATCTTGCACGAGGTCTCGGAGCACAGTCGCCAGCGGGGCGCATGGACATCGGACAGGTACGTCATGGACCTGTGTCGGACGTGTCCCGGGCAAGTCACACGGCACGGGCCCGCTTCCGCGGCCATCCTGGAGCCATGATGCACGCCTGCGCCCTTTCCATGGAGATCCGCATTCCCGGTAGCCGGTCGCTCAAGGCGAAGCGGACGGTGGTGAAGCACCTGGTGGAGACGTCCAGGAGTCGCTTCGGGGTGGCTGCGGCGGAGGTCGGCTACCAAAACCAGTGGCAGCGGGCTGAACTGGCATTCGCCGCCGTGTCGGGTTCCCAGGGTCAGGTGGAGGAGCTCCTCGATACCGTCGAGCGATTCGTGTGGTCCCATCCCGAGGTCGAGATACTGGCAGACGGCCGATGGTGGCTCGAAGCCGACAGCTAGGCCGGCTCCCTGCCTTCAGCTCGCCATCTCTGCTGCCACCAGTCCGACGAACGCGTCGACATCCTGTCCGGTGGTGTCGAACGAGGTCATCCACCGAACCATGCCCGTCCCCTCGTCCCATACGTAGAACGGGTGGTGGCGCTGGAGTGCAACGGTGACCGCCGGGGGCAAGACGACAAAGACGCCGTTTGCCTCGACCGGATAGGCGACGGCGACCCCGGGCACGTCGGCCACTCCGTCTGCGAGCCGGCGGGCCATGGCGTTGGCGTGGGCGGCATTGCTCCTCCACAGGCCGTCGGACAGCAGCGCCACGAACTGTGCGGAGACGAAGCGCATCTTGGAGGCCAACTGCATGGACTGCTTGCGGATGTAACGCAGGGGCGACCCGTGCGCCGGAAGGAAGGAGACGACCGCCTCGGCACCCATGGCACCGTTCTTTGTCGCTCCGAAGGACAGCACGTCGACACCTGCAGCAGAGCCGAAAGCGCCCAGTCCCTCCCCGAGGAATGCCGCCGCGTTGGACAGCCGGGCACCGTCGAGGTGCAGCCACATCCCATGCTCGTGGGCCCATCGGCCGAGGGCGGTGACCTGTTCCACCGTGTAGCAGGTCCCCACCTCGGTGGACTGGGTGACCGACACCACCCGGGGCTGGACGTGGTGCTCGTCGCCGGTTCCAACTGCGGCGGCCTCCACCAGCTCAGGGGTGAGCTTTCCGTCCGGGGTGGCCACGGCGATCAGCTTGCTCCCGAGGAAGCGCTCCGGGGCCCCGCACTCGTCGACGTTGATGTGGGCGTTCTCCGCGCAGATGACCGCTTCGAAGGGGCGCAGCAACGACTGGAGGCCGACCACGTTGGCCCCGGTCCCATTGAAGGCGAGGAATACCTCGGCGTCGTCACCGAAGTGCTGCCGGAAGAGGCGGTCGGCCTCGGCGGTCACCGGGTCGTCGCCGTAGGCAGGGGCATGGTCGACGTTGGCACCGGCGATGGCTGCCAGGACGTCACGGTGGATGCCGGAGAAGTTGTCACTGGCGAAGGTGCGTTGGGCAGTCGTCATCAGTCGCGCACCAACGGCTTGTAGCGGAGCCGGTGGGGCTGGTCGGCGTCCACGCCGAGGCGCTTTTTGCGATCCTCCTCATAGTCGCTGAAGTTCCCCTCCCACCACCGGATCTCGGAGTCACCCTCGAAGGCGAGGACGTGGGTGGCGATCCGGTCGAGGAACCACCGGTCGTGGCTGATGACCACGGCACAGCCGGGAAACCCGAGCAGCGCCTCCTCGAGTGCCCGCAAGGTGTCGACATCGAGGTCGTTGGTGGGCTCGTCGAGGAGGAGGACGTTGCCGCCGCTCTTCAGGACCTTGGCCAGCTGGACCCGGTTCCGCTCTCCTCCGGACAGCTGCCCGACCTTCTTCTGCTGGTCGCTGCCGGTGAAGCCGAAGCTGGCCACGTAGGCCCGCCCGTGCAGCTCGCGGTGACCCACAACCAGGTGCTCATGGCCGCCGGTGATCTCGTCGAAGACGGTGGCCTCGGCGCCAAGCGCGTCCCTCGACTGGTCGACATAGGCCAACTCGACCGTGGCCCCGACCTCGAGCCGGCCGGCATCGGGCTGCTCCTCACCGACGATCATACGGAAGAGGGTGGTCTTGCCGGCGCCGTTGGGGCCGATGACCCCGACGATGCCGCCCGGCGGGAGGAGGAAGGACAGCCCGTCGATGAGCAGCCGGTCGCCGTAGCCCTTGACCAGCCCTTCGGCGTCCACCACCCGGTCGCCGAGGCGGGCCCCGGCAGGGATGGTGATCTCCAGTTTGTCGGCCCGTCGCTCGGCTGCTTCGGACTCGGCCACCAGGTCGTTGTAGGCGTTGATGCGGGCCTTCCCCTTGCTCTGGCGGGCCCTGGGGGACATCCGGATCCACTCGAGCTCGCGCTGTAGGGCTTCCTGGCGGGACCTGTCGGCTCTCTGCTCGCCGGCCAGCCGGGCCTGCTTCTGCTCCAGCCACGACGAGTAGTTGCCCTCCCAGGGGATGCCCGCACCCCGGTCGAGCTCGAGGATCCATCCGGCCACGTTGTCGAGGAAGTATCGGTCGTGGGTGACGGCGACCACCGTCCCCGGGTAGTCCTGCAGGGTGCGCTCGAGCCAGGCCACCGACTCGGCGTCGAGGTGGTTGGTCGGCTCGTCGAGGAGGAGCAGGTCGGGCCTGGAGAGGAGGAGCCGGCAGAGCGCCACCCGGCGGCGCTCCCCACCCGACAGGGTGGTGACGTCGGCGTCTCCGGGCGGGAGGCGGAGGGCGTCCATGGCGATCTCGAACGTCCGATCTAGGTCCCATGCGCCGGCGGCATCGATCTTGTCCTGGAGCTCGGCCTGCTCGGCGAGGAGCTTGTCGAAGTCGGCGTCGGGCTCGCCCATGGCCGAGCACACCGCGTTGAACCGATCCACCAGTGCCTTAACCTCGCCCACACCCTCGGACACGTTGCCGAGGACGTCCATGGCGGGATCAAGCTGCGGCTCCTGGGCAAGGAACCCGACGGTGAAGCCGCTGGTCAGCCGGGCCTCGCCGCTGAAACCGTCGTCTTCTCCGGCCATGATGCGCAGGAGGGACGACTTACCTGAGCCGTTGGATCCGATGACGCCGATCTTCGCCCCCGGATAGAAGGAGAGGTTGATGCCCCTGAGCACCTCCCGGTCGGGCGGATAGAACCGCCGCAGGTCACGCATTGTGTAGATGTACTGGGCTGCCATGGCGACCAGTGTGCCAGCCCGGAGGACGGCTTCCGTCCGCACCGACCTGGCAGGTCGCCCTGGATGCGGTCCCCTGGGCCACACTCGGGCTCCCAGACCTTTCGGGCTCGCGGACCTCCGGGGCCCCGGTGGGCGTCCCAGCCGTGGGTCGGGGCATGGACGGGCGATGAAAGTATCCTGGGCGAGGATGACGCACGGGGCGCAGCACCACAGGGGGATCGCCAGTTGCCACCACTTCCCGGGCCATACCGCAATCGAGTCGGACCGGTGTGCGGATGACTCTTGACCCCGAAGGCGCAGCCGGTACCGGGACGGCCGGGCCCTCGGAGCCGGAAGAGGCGGGGAGCGCACCAGCCGTCGGCTCGGAGCCGAACAAGGTCCGACCACCAAAGTCCCGCCGGGAGGCTGTGGGTGCGCTGATCGGCCGCCTGGTCACCGCCGTCCGGGACGGCGACGAGCAGATGGTGGAGAGCGCGGTGCTGGCGCTCAGTCAGCGCAGCCGCTGGCTGGCACCGCTCGCCATGGTGGTCGGCGCCTTTGCCATGCTCTTCCAGGGGGTCAAGCTCCTCTTCACCAACTGGCGCCTGACCCTGGTGCAGATCCTTCCGGCCATGTGGATCTGGTGCGCCATGCTCGACCTCAAGGCCCATGTGTTCCACGGTGACGAGTTCCACATCCTCAGGGGGCCGTGGCTGATCCCCGTCGTGCTGGCAATCGCCGCCATCACCGCCGGCAGCTTCTTCCTCAACGCGGTCTTCGCCTTTGCCATCGCAAAGGCCGGCGCACCGGAGATCCGCCCTGCGTTCGCCAAGGCACGGATGCATTTGCGCACGATCTTCGCCTGGGGGTTCGGGGTCGGACTGGCGCTCGGATTCGCGACCGTGGTGGCCACCCGTTGGGGCCTCGGGTGGTTCGGAGTGTCCCTGGGGATCGTGGTGGCGGTGATGATGCTCGTGTACGTGGCAGTGCCGGCCAGGCTCGTCGGCGTCAAGTCTGAGCGCTCGAGCCGCGACAAATTGGCCGCAACGGCGATCGGGGGGGCAATCGGGGCCATGGTGTGCTCACCGCCCTACGTCCTGGGACGGGTGGCGCTTCTCATGCTCGGATCCCACACGTTCCGCTATCTGGCGATCATCCTCCTGGCCGTGGCGATCGTGCTGCAGACAGGCGCGACCAGTGCGGTCAAGGCCATCAAGATGAGCGCCAAGCTGGTCACCGGGCACACACCCGACGCCGCGGGATCAGCCGCTGACCCAGCGAGACCGGACACGGCCACTGCCACTTCCACTTCCACTGCAGCAGCCGCCGGCGACAGCGCCCTCGGCGCCCACGGCGCTTCTCCGGGCGAAGCTGCGGCTCCCTTGGACGGCGTCTGACCTGAGCCAGGCGCCGGTCCCACCCGTAGGGGGCGGCCGTACCCGCATGGAGCTCTGGCGCCGGCTTGCCCACATGGAGCGGCTGAGAGGCGCACCGTGGTCGGACCGGCCTTCGTCATCGTCGCCCGGATTGCACTGGCATCGGTGCTCTATCGAATCAAGAGCGAAAGCTCACGGTGGTCAAGTAGTCACTTAGGGTAATCACAACCGACCATCGGAGATCGGGTGCACCGAAGACCTCTTCTTCCGAGCGCGTCAGCAGCCGAACTGCCGGTCTTCCTCGTGGCCGCAGGGGGATTCGCTGTGGCGCATCGGACTGGTGGTCGGCGGTATACCGTGATCCTTTTCCCAAGAAGCGTTGCAGAGAAAGGAAAAACCGGCAGTTGCGGGGTTCCGACAAGGAGCGACGTCGGTCTCGGGCACCGCGTGCAAGGTCGTCGGCAAGGCGATCGGCAAGGTGCATGCCCAACGCTGCTGACGTGGACGAGCGGCCGATGCAAGTGCCCAGACCTCATGTCGGCCAGGAAGTCGATCCGTCTCCGCTATGCCAAACAAGTTGCACACGTCGTGCAATCAACCGTGCACCTCGTTGCGACCATCCATACCGTTCCCGTCCTATGCAGGGGCAGGCCACTCATCGGCTGACATCGAGAAGATCCACGAAGCGGGTCGGTCCAGTGGCCGTGTCCGTGTCCGTGGCCGTGGGCCTGTTCATCACCTCCTGCGGCGTCGCTCCTCTTGCCGGCCACGCACGAATCTCCGCAGCCGGCACGTCGGCGGTGGCAGGCACGCTGGCAGGCACGCCCGGGAACTCTTCGAGTGAATCCCAACAGGTGGTGGCGGCTTGGATCGCAGCCCAGCAGGCGTTTGACTCCGCTGCACTCTCCGCTGACCCCAGCACGCCAGGTTTGGCTGCGACAACGGTGCCACCCCAGATCGACGCGAGCCGATCGCTGCTGGAGCAGATGAGCGAGGCAGATGAGCGTGCCGAAGGTGTTGTCCGGTTCGGGACCCCGCACGTGGTGAGCGCGCAGGCAACTCTGGCCGAAGTGCGGTCCTGCGTGCACGATGCGGAGATCGTGGTTTCCGCGACGTCCGGCGTGCCGGTCGCAGGAGTCCTGGGCGAAGTGGACTACGAGCTCTTCGAGTCGACAATGGAGTCGACACCCAGCGGATGGAAACTGATGACTCAGACCGTGGGAGCCGGCGCATGCACCGGTCGCTGATCTTCCCCATGGCACTCGCAGCGACCGCGGCGCTGCTGACCGGCACAGCGGAACCGGCGCATGCGGGGGCAAGTGGGAGTGACGGTCCGGGCGGGACGGTGAACGTGGGCGCGGGTAGTGGCGGGACACAAGGAGGTGTCCCCGGGTCCCCGGGAGGTGGGGGAGAGGGTGCCGGGCAAGGCATCAACCCCTGGACATGCAGCTATACGGACCTGGTACTGAACAACGAGGGTGGCATTGCCCCGGGCGGCCCCACTCCGGGAGCGTGGTACTCGGTCACTTGCAACGATCGATTGACCGGGACGCAGACCACGCAAACCGAATGGATTCCCGATCAGTCCACCCCGAGCTCGCCCGCCGTTGACCCCCGCTCTGTCGCCCTGCAGGCTGAGCGCTCGCTGGCGCTTCCCGCGCCGGGTAGCCATTTCAATCCCACGGCGGCGTCCGTGGTCAATCTGCCGACATGGCTGTGGATCGACGCCGGCATCTGGCATTCCTACTCGATCACCGCATCAGTGGGTTCGGTGAGCGCAACCGCTGTGGCCAACCCGACCCTGGTCACCTGGTCGATGGGTGACGGAGGCCAGGTGACATGCCCCGGACCGGGCACTTCCTACAACCTGGGCCAACCTTCGTCCGGCCAGTCAACACAGTGCGAGTACAGCTACCTGCAGTCATCTGCTGGCCAGCCCTCTCCTAACGGCAATCCGGACGACGGCGCCTTCGCTGTCTCTGCAACGGTCTCCTGGGCCGTTTCGTGGTCCGCTCAGGGAACGGCAGGCGGAGGCGAATTGCCGATGTTGTCCACTTCGAGCAGGAGCACAGTTCGGGTTGAGCAGGTGCAGAGCATCAACTCGAACTTCTCTGCCGCGCCTGCGGCCGCGCCCCTCGGCGAAGGGCCTACGTCATGACGTCGTTGATGGAAGGGAAACCGCGAGAAGCGCCTACCCGTGGCGAATCGAAGACCGAGTTCCGGTTACCGGTCACTTCTCGCGGTCGGAGGCCGCTGGTTGCGGTCGTCTCGGCGTTGCTGGTGTTCACCAGTATTGCGGTGTTCGCCAGTGTCTACTCCTCGGCGAACCACCAGACACCTGCACTCATCGTGGTCCAGACGATTCAAGAGGGACAACGCATATCCGGAACCGACCTCGGGCAGGCAAGTGTGGCGATTTCGGCAGGTGTCTCGCCGATCCCGGTTTCCAGTGCTCCGCTTCTAGCCGGCAAGCGGGCCGCTGTGACAATTCCCGCGGGCTCTCTCCTCACCCTCGCTGATGTCGCCGGGTCCGTTCCGATAGCCGCTGGCGAAGCGGTGGTGGGCATGGCATTGAAGGACGGTGAGTACCCATCGGCAGGCGTGGAATCCGGCGACCAGGTGATGATCGTGCAATCGGCGAGCCCCGGTGCACCGGCGACGGCATCGGCATCGGCGACGGCGACCGACACCGGCTCTGGCTCACAGAATGCCGGGGGTTCAGCCTCGGGCGTGCTGGTGCCGCAGGCCACCGTGTTCGACGTCGGTCCGCCTTCGGCGAACTCCAGCAGCGGCGCATCACTGTTGGTATCCGTCGAGGTGTCCACAACTCTGGCTGCGGAGGTATCGAATGCGGCAAGCGCAGGCGAGGTGAGCCTGGTGTTGCTTCCGCAGGGCAGTGGGGACCAGCTCGGCGGCGCACCGGTCAGCGGCGCACCGGTCAGCGGCGCTCCGGTTGGCGGTGCCCAATGACGGTCGTGTCGTTCCTGTCTGTGAAGGGTGCGCCGGGGGTGACGACACTGTGCTGCCTGGTGGGAGGCACGTGGCCGGCTCACCGCCGGGTGATGGTGGTCGAGTGCGATCCGAGTGGAGGGGACCTCGCCACACGATTTGGGTTGTCGGCGAGGTGCGGATGGCCGACATTGGCGGCATCTGCTCGTCGTGAGGGGGGCGGTGCGACAATCACGCCGCACCTCCAACAACTGCCCGGAGGCCTCGATGTTCTGGTCGGCACGAGGCCTTCTGATCTCCCGCCGGCGCAGAGCGCGGAGGTCTCTCTGCTGTCGAGCATCTGGTCCGCACCGGATGACCCCTGGGATGCCTTGGTCGACCTCGGTCGGCTGCGGCAGGGAGGCGAGGATTCACAGGCGTGGCTGCATAGATCGGACTCCGTGGTGGTGGTCACCGGTAGCGATGCGGCCTCAGTGGTCCAGGTCCGGGAGCGAGCCCCTGCGCTGCGTTCCCGATACGAAGACCGGCTTGGCCTGGTGGTGGTCGGTTCCGGTCCCCACCGGAGTGTCGAGATCGAGGCATTCACGGGAATCCGCCTGTTCGGAGAGTTGCCGTCCGATCCGGTAGCAGCGGGCATTGCCTGTGGCGCAGCGGGTGGTGGGCGCCGGCTGATGCGATCGCTCCTGGTCGCTTCAGTCTCTCGGCTGTCCAGGCATCTGGCGTCTGATGCAGGGGGTAACTCGGACTCGCTCCGTGGTTCGGGTGCAGATCAGCGGAAGCGTCCATGGGTACGAGCAGATCCGGACTGTCCGAGTGAAGGGATTGCAGGCGAACGTCCGGAGGATTCCGTCGCTGCACTCGACCCGGGCGTACCCCCCGGGGCCGGTCCCCGGGCACGGCTGCAGGAAGTGCCGACGTGACCGGCTCCCTGACAACGACCATCCGAAAGCTGGTGGCCGAGGATCTCTCCGCACCGGCTGCCATTGACCTTCTCGGTGAGGACCGGCGTGAGTTCGCCCGCCAGAGGGTGTTCTCCCACTTGGACAGGCTGGCTGCAGATGACGATGGATTGCTGCAGTCGATCGGCGGACCGGAGAGCGAGCAGCACCTTGCACGATCGGTACTCGATGCCCTCTTCGGCCTGGGCGCCCTTCAAACCCTCGTCGACAATCCGGAAATAGAGAACATCGATGTCAACGGGTGCGATTGCGTATGGGCGACCTTTGCCGATGGTTCCAAGATGCAGATGGCTCCTGTAGCCGACTCGGACGAAGAGCTGGTCGACGTGTTGCGGTCAGCAGCGAGCAAGTTCGGACTCTCGGAACGTCGGTTCGATCTGGCTCGACCCGAGCTCGACCTCCGCCTGCCCGACGGGAGCCGATTGTCCGCGTTGATGGCTGTCTCGGCCAGGCCCGCGGTTTCCGTCAGACGGCATCGATACGCGGATCTTTCGTTGGCGGACCTGACCACGCTCGGTTCGATCGACGCCGGACTGGCCTCGCTGCTCGGAGCGGCGGTGAAGGCAAGGAAGAACATCGTCGTCGCCGGGGCGATGAACTCGGGCAAGACCACCTTGTTGCGTGCCTTGGCCGCGGAGATCTCGCCTCGGGAGCGCATCGTGACGATCGAACAAGCGTTTGAGCTGGGTCTCGACACGGCGTCCGGGCGTCACCCCGACATGGTCGCCCTCGAGGCTCGGCCTTCGAATGTCGAGGGAGAAGGACGGATATCCGTTGCCGACCTCGTGCGGCGGGCGCTGCGGATGAACGCGGACCGAGTCATCGTGGGCGAGGTGCTGGGCGACGAGGTGCTCCCGATGCTCAATGCGATGAGCCAAGGCCGGTCCGGCTCGATGTGCACGATCCACGCCGACTCCTCGTCAGGGGTATTCCGTCGCATCGCCTCGTATGCGGTGCAGGCTCCCGAGCGTCTTCCTCTGGAGGCGAGCAACCTGCTCATTGCGGGTGCGATTCACTTCGTCGTCTATCTCGACACCGAGATGCACGATGGGGCCGAGTCGGTGGCGGACCGTTCAGGCGGGCTTTATCCACAGAACGCGGAATGGCCGGACGATCCTCACAGTTTGCGTCGGTTCCCGTCGAGAGCGGCTCGTCGGCGATTCGTCTCGTCGATACGTGAAGTGGTCGATGCAGAGGGCGTGCAGGTCATTTCGAATGAGATCTTTCGTCCCGGCGCCGATCGGTGTGCGGTGGCGGCATCTCCTCTTCGCCCCGAAACCCTTCGGGAATTGGCTCGATTCGGATACGAGCCTTCGGGCGCCGTGCTTTCGGGGGCGTTGGCATGAAGGGCTTCGTGTCGATCCTCTGTGGAACGGCCTTCGGTCTGGGGATCGTCGGCATTGCGGCAACGTGGAGGAACGACCCGGACGGCGGTCAGTCGAATGCGCGCAGAGGACTGTTCCTCACAGAGGTTCGAAGTCACGCGCCATTGCTCCTTCTGGCCGGACTTACAGGGGTGGCGTTCGTCGCGGTAACCGGCTGGCCGATGGCATTGCCAATTGCGGCTGGCGCCGTCTATGGGTTGCCCAAGTTGTTCGGCCGGACGTCGGGATCGGCGTCCATTGCCAAGGTGGAGGCAGTGGCAACCTGGACCGAGATGCTCCAGGGGACTCTTGCTGCTTCAGCCGGCTTGGGGCAGGCGATCATTGCAACCGCTGCGCTCAGTCCCGCCCCGATCCGAAGTGCCACCACCCGGCTTTCGGCGCAGCTCACTGCCGGCGTGCACCCCCGTGACGCACTGCTTCAGTTCTCCGAAGATGTCGGGGATCCCTGTGCCGATCGTGTGGTGTGCGCACTTCTGCTGGCAGTCACAACTCGCGCGCAACGTCTGGGTGACCTCTTGTCGGCATTGGCGGACTCGACCCGGGAGGAAGTGGCGCTCCGACTCCGAATTGAGACAAGCAGAGCGTCGATCCGTAGTGGCGTTCGGACGGTCATGGCCTTCTCCGTCGCGTTTGCAGTTGGCCTTGTGCTCCTGGCTCATCACTATCTGGCGCCGTTCGGATCGGTCTCCGGGCAGTTGACGTTGGCCCTTGTCGGAGCTCTGTATGCAGTCGGTTTGACTCTGATGGTTTCGTTGTCCCGGCCCCCGAAGTCAGTGCGGCTGTTGGGTCGGGAAGTGGTCGAGCCATGACTCTTGCCATTGGGTTGGGTGCCATAGCCGGCGTCGGGGTCCTCGGGGCCTTCTTCGGCCTGAGGACAGCTCCCCCGACACTCGATGCCATCGTCGGCACCTTGAATCGACCGGTTGATGCCGGGTCACCTCCCGGGGAGGCACCGAACATCTCACAGCGAGTGGGCAGATCGGTGATCGCTTGGGTCGGTGGCAGCAGCCTCTCGGCTGATCCCAGAGCGGCAGTGGTCTCGTCCAACCTGGCCGTGACCGGCGAGTCCCCGGAGACGCTGGCATTCCAGGTGGTAGCGGGGGGTGGACTTGGTCTGTTGACCCCGCCACTTCTCTGGATCGGTTGCCAGGTGGCCGGGGCGGGGGTTCCACTTGCCGTGCCGGCCGTCTTGTCCCTTCTCCTCGTCAGCGTTGGGATCTGTTGGCCGATCGTGGTGCTGTTCGGTGAGGCAAAGCGACGTCGTCGTCACTTCAGAACCGTCGTTGCAACCTTCGTCGACATGGTGGTACTGGGCCTTGCCGGTGGAGTCGGGGTCGAGGGTGCCCTGTTCGCCGCCTCCCAGGTCAGTCCTGATTGGGCGGCAAGACGCTTGTCGACGGCACTCTTGGGTGCGCGGGAGAGCGGAAGGTCCCCTTGGGCGGCACTGGGTCAGCTCGGCGAAGAACTCGGAGTGACCGAACTGGTCGAGCTCTCCTCCACACTTCAACTCGCCGGCACGGAGGGAGCGAGGGTGCGGCAATCACTGAGTGCACGTGCGACATCGCTCCGCCGGCATGAACAGGCAGAAGAGGAGTCGGCGGCCAATGCGATGACGGAGCGGTTGTTCCTTCCTGGTGCCTTGCTGCTCATGGGGTTCCTCCTCTTCATCGGATACCCCGCTTTCAGCCGGATCCTCGGCGGCTTCTGATGGCGGCGCGGTCGAGGTTCGCCAGGTCGGCAGCTCAGCCGGAGGGCAAGGGGAACTCCATGCGACCCGGGGCTGCAGCCGGCCGCGTCCGGTCCTTCGTGTTCGGTCAACCGTCAAGATGAAAGAGAGGAACAATGATTTCGACTCAATTGGGGATGGTCTGGACGTATCTCTGTGCTCGAGCCCGGGTTGCGGGCGGATGGGACGAAGCGGGTTCGGTGGTCGAGAAGGTGATCCTGACGGCGATCTTCGCGGCGTTGGCAATTGCTGTCGGAGCCATCATCGTGGCCAAAGTGACCACGAAAGCGAACTCGATCGATCTGGGCTGATGGTGGACGTCGATCGGCAGTCTGACGCCGGAGTATGCCGCTGTGCCTATCGGGAGGTCGAGGACGGAGGTGGTTGCACCGTCGATCGGATTGCCGACCCAGACACGTCTCTCGGCGCTCGGATCCAACCGTTTCGATCGACCGGTACCGGTGCACGGGTCAAAGGAGAGCACGGGTCGGTGACCGTCGATGCCGTTCTGGTGATCCCGGTGATCATGGTGGTCCTGTTGGCAGTGGTCCAGTTCGCCCTCTGGGCACATGCCGCCCAGCTGGCCCAGTTGGCCGCATCCGAGGGTGACCGGGTGGCGCGCTCGCTGGGAGGTGGGTCCGCTGCCGGTTTGGTGCAGGCGAAGTCAGTACTGAGCGGACCTGGCTCGGACGTGGCCGACTCGGTGGTGGTCGTCGACATCATGCCGGGGGACCTGGTTCGCGTGAGCGTCACCGCTAGGGCAACGTCGGTGTTCCCGGGGCTGTCACTTCCGGTATCGGCTGTCCAGGTCGGTCCAATTCAGGAATTCCGTGGGTCCGAATGAGAATGGGGCCGACACGTGGAGAACTGGGAAGCCTCACCGTGGAACTGGTGGTCCTCACGCCGGTGCTGTTCGCTCTCGGACTGGCGGCCCTGGCATTCGGGCGTGTGTCCGAGGCTCGCCAACAGGTGGTCGAGGCGTCAAGAGCCGGAGCGGAGGCGGCCGCCGTCCTGCCGAACGCAGGGTCTGCGCAGCGGGGCGCTGCGGCGACCGCCGCCGTGGGAATCTTCGCCAGCAATCACACCTGTGCCCATTCGCAGATCGATACCGACACCAGCCACTTCTATCCCGGTGGATACGTGACGGTGACTGTCGCATGCCAAGTCGATCTGTCCGACGTCTCCATTCCCGGGATTCCCACGAGCACGACGGTCACTGCATCGGCCACTGCGCCCATCGACCCGTACCGCGCGATCGGGTGAAACCGTGATGGCTTCGCATGGGATGAGATCGTCCACCATCGCCACGCCTGAGGAGTCGGCCGCTGGTCCCGGTCGGACACTGTCTCGAACAGGGGAGTTCGAGCATGGATCTGTCAGCGCATTCGTCGTGCTGCTGGCTGTTGCCATCTTCGCTCTCATGGGCCTGGTCCTCGACGGTGGTTCGGCGTTGGCCGCCCAACAGGCTGCCAGTGACGAAGCACAACAGGCGGCTCGGGCGGGCGCCGGTGCCTTGTCGGTGGATGCGCTGAGGTCCGGTTCGGTCGAGCTCAATGATCAGGCTGCAGTCGCCGCAGCGGAGGCGTTCACCGTCATTTCTGGACACCCGGGCAGTGCGACAGCGTCATCAGGAGTCGTGAACGTTCAGATCCACTATCGGTTACCCACCGTGATCCTGGGGGTCATCGGGATCCAGTCCCTGCAGGTCTCTGCATCTGCATCAGCGGTGGATGTCCAAGGGGTAACCGAGGGCTCGAGATGAGCAGGGGTATCTTGCCCGGTGCCGCCAGGAGCCAGCGGTGGCTCTGGTCGATTCTTTCGACGTTCGTGCTGGCGGCGATCGTTGTTGCCGTGCCCATAGCCCTGTGTACCGCAGCTGGCCCTCCACTCGGTCATGGCGCCTACGAACAAGGTCGGAAGGCAATGACGTCGCGACAGCCCTTTGACCCTGTGCTCGTTGCCCACTGGCTCGAACGGGGGGCAGTGGTCCTCGCGTGGATCCTTTGGGCCTGGATGGCCGTCTGCGTCGTGCTCGAGGTCAGGGCTCGGATCACGGGACGGTCGTCTACACGCCTGCCCGCCAGCAGAACCATGCAGGCGGTCGCCGCTTGCCTGGTTGGTACGGCATTGGCGTTCGCTGGCACGGGTCGGGGGACCCCGAGTCCACGGACACCAGCACCAGTGACGGGTAGCACCGGCACCGGCCGCGTCTACGCACTCCGGGTCATCGACGACTACTCCTCGAGCAGCCATACCTTGTCGCCGTTTCCGGAACTCGTCCGGAACACGGACAGCCCGTTCGCTCGCCAACCCCTGGGAGCCGAACGATGGAAGCAGGCGACGGGCGAGGCAGGGAGTGCGTCAAGAGGTGCGGCATCAACTGGAGCGGCATTGCCGGCAACCGAGGGATACGACTCGGTTTCCGTCGAGGCTCCGGATGCCGACAGGGTCCCAGATGTCGGTCGCGCCGGGCGATCGCATGCCCGTGGCATCGAGACGAAGAGCTCCAGCCAGGCACACGGCGTCGCTTTGGACCGCTGGCCGATGGGTGGCGAGTCGAATGGATTCGCACCCGTTCCGGCGAACGGTAGAGGAGAACGAGAACGAGAACGACCGCCAGGGTCTGAGAGATCCGAGGGGCCCTCGCAAACGGAGACGGTCCACACGGTGATCCCCAGAGAGACTCTGTGGTCGATCGCCGAGGAGAGACTCGGGTCGGCCTTGCGATGGAAGGACCTTGCGGCTCTCAACTACGGGGTCGAGCAACACGACGGGGAGGCCCTGACAGGGGATCATTGGATCAAGCCGGGTTGGCAGCTCAGATTGCCCGGCGGACAGGTGCACGGCGATCCGAACGGCGTGGACCGACCCCCGAGGCCGGAAGGCAACCCGATCACCAGTCCTTCGGCTCGGCCGAGCGAGAGCGTCGCGGAAACGGTGAGTGGCGCGCCCGCATCGCACACGGGGGTTCGCCGGATGCCATTGGACACCGACGGAGTACCTCACACCATCAGCGCCCAGGGTTCGGGACCTCCGGAGGGCCATGGTTCCGGTGCACCGGTGGCCCCAACCGTCCCAACCGTCCCAACCGTCCCAACCGTCCCAACTGTCCCAACCGTCCCAACCGTCCCGGCTGTCCCAGTGGGAGGCGGGATAGTCGGTGTGGGAGTCGTCGACCTCATCGATCGACTGAGGCGCGTCCAACAACGCCATCGCAAGCCGGGTTCGTTCATCAGGATGCCCGATCAGTCTCGTCGTTTCTTCGAACAGAGACTTCGAACTGGCGATGGAAGGGACTCTCTCGACGCGATCGACCGCTCGATCAGGCTGCTTGCCCGGTTTTGGAGCGGTGAGGGTATCGAAGGTCCGACGGTCAGAGGGGTCAAAGTGTCGTCGGACGTGGTCGAACTGGTGGTGGACGGACATGGGACCGTTCCTCGGATACCCGATCCATTCACCATCGGTGTCGGTGGCATGTCGCTGGTGGTCGAACGGTCGGCGCTGAGCCGCCCGCTGCATCGTGGCAGCGGCCCACGTCAGGGGAGGTTCCCGATTCCGACGCTGGTGACCGCTGGACATGCAGTTGATGGTTTGGTCCTGGTCAATCTGGAGGCTCTGGGATCATTGATTGTGGAAGGCGATCCTTCGGAAAGTGACGGAGTGCTCCGGGCGCTGGCATTGGAGCTCGCCACGTCACATTGGGCCGATCAGTTCGATGTGGTCCTGGTCGGCTTCGGGGCCGAGCTCGGACGCTTCGACCGGGTGAGAGCGGTCACCGACGTTCCCGCTCTCACCCATGAGCTGTGGTGCCGTCGTTTCAGGGCCGAGGCGCTCTTGCGGAACGCGAACTTTCGCTCGTTCGCCGAGGCGAGATGCCTCGAACCCAACGGCACCTGGGACCCACTCGTGGTGATCTGTGGCCCGTCGACACCGGAGAGCCAGGTCGTGGACCTGATCGACGTCGGCTCGCATGCTGTCGGAGGGATGGCCGTGATCGCGGCTGGAGGCAGCGGCGAGGCGTCGCATACGTTGCGACTCTCCACATCCGAAGACTCGCCCTTGCTCGAGCTGATCGGTTCCGTGGTCTTTCCCCAGCAGATAGCGGTCGAGGAACTTGCCGATCTGGACGCGATCCTGGGTGCGGCGAACGATCGCGAGTCGGTTGCCTCGTCCGCGGGATTCGAGGTGGGCTCGCAACGACCAGGTCGAGCAGCTGACCCCTCGGTCGCATTCGAGAGCGCGACCGGAGTAGAAGTGCGTGAGGTCACCGTTCCCGTTCCGGTGATTGCAGAGCCACCCCCAATCCCGCGTGACGGAGAGAGCGGAACCTACGAAGTGGAGGTCGCCGTCCTCGGGCCGATCGAGATCCGCGGAGCCGCGCGGGAGTTCACCAGGGCATGGGCGGAGGAGCTTGTCGTGTACCTGGCACTGCATCCCAACGGAGCCTCGAGTGACGCCTGGGCGACTGCTCTCTGGCCCGACAGGGTCATGGCCCCTTCGAGCCTTCACTCGACTGCATCGGTGGCCAGACGGTCGTTGGGCCAAGGGCGTGATGGTAACGACCACCTGCCTCGGTCGCATGGACGACTGGCTCTGGCTCCCACCGTGGGAACTGACTGGGATCGCTTTGTGCTGCTTGCGGCCACCGATCAAACCGACAGCTGGCGATCAGCGCTGGAACTGGTGAGGGGGCGGCCGTTCGAAGGACTCCGGTCCTCGGACTGGCCGGTTCTGGAGGGCATCGGCCCATCCATCGAGTCGACCGTGGTGGACCTGAGTGGCCGGTTGGCCGGGGTCCGCCTGCGCGCGGGTGATCCGAGAGGAGCGGAGTGGGCGGCGCGAAGAGGACTCCTGGTCAGCCCATACGACGAGCGCCTCTATCGGATGCTGCTGCGGGCGGCCGACCTCGGGGGCAATCCCGCCGGAGTCGAAGCGGTAATGGCGGAGCTGGTCAGGCTGGTGGCCGACGACATCGAACCGCTCGATTCCGTCCACCCGAGCACGATGGAGCTCTACCGGTCGCTCACTCGCAGGCGCACGCTGCCGCCGGCAAGCCGATGAGAGGGGAGCCGTACCGCAGATGCGGCAGTTGTGGCATGGTCGGGATCGCCTCTCGTGCACTCCGAAGCGACACTCGTGGCCTGCTGATGCGAGCCCAGGCGGACGAATACGTGGTGATCACGGTTGACGGCCGCCCGGGAGCGGTGCTCGGGCCCATCGGCTCCCGACCACAGTGGATGTAGCGAAGGGAGTTCCCGCGTCAGGTCATCGGCCATCAGGCGGAACCTGCCCTTGCCGCCGAGCTGCGTGAGCTTTCGTCCGATACGACCGACGTCCTCCGGTGAACCGAGGCGTCGCGGACACCAGTGTCTGCGATGCACGGGAGGCCGGCCGTCCCCTCGTCGAACAGGATCTACAGGCCCAGTCGGCCATCTCCGTCATCAAGGTTGGCGAACTCCAGGTCGGCGTGTTGGCCGCAGCGAACATCGAGACCCGTGACCGGAGGCTGGCGACGCTCACTCAAGCGCTCGCACCTGATCCGCTGCCGATAGACCGGTCGGTCGCCGAATCGTCGGCGCGTTTGCGGGTGATGCGGCGAGACTCTGGTCTGCGGATGTCGGTCAACGAATCGTGGATTGCGGCAAGTGCGGTCTCCCATGGTTGGCCACTCGTCACGCAAGACGATGTGTACGTGGAAGTGGCACGCCTCGAGATCGTTCGAGTCTGAGTTCGGCGGCAGGATGCGCAGATGGTTGCCAGAAGGGTGCCCCTCTCAGGTGGGGGAGGGGCCGATGGGGCCTCGACCGCAGCGGAAGTCTGTCGATCCAGCGGCCTACCTCATTACCCCCATGGGCGTCCCGGCTCGGTTCTCACGGCGTTGGCGCAGTGGTCCTGTGGATCCACGGGCCGGGCCCGGCGAGGGGGTGACGGGCTTGCGTTTGCCGGATTGACGGCAACCGCCCGATCGGGCCTGGGGCCGTCGCGTGGCGGATCGCGATGAGGCGAACCATGAGTGCCGAACCGGTGGCGTCACCACCACAAATCTGGAAGGCTGGATGAGCAAGTCGACCGGAATTGAATGAGAAAGGCGGGCATTATGGCAGCTGAACTGATTTTGGAGTTCGAGGGCGTTACAGAGAAGCAGTACTACGCCGTCAACAAGGAGCTCGGGATCGACCCTGAAAGCCGGGAGGGCAACTGGCCAGACGGGATGGTGGCTCATTCTGCCGGCCTCAATGATGCGGGTGATCTCGTGGTGATTGAGGTATGGGACACGCCGGAGCATCAGGCCAAGTTCATGGAGGAGCGCCTTGGCGAGGCACTTGCCAAGGGTGGCATCACCGGACCGCCCTCGAGCGTCACGTGGATTGAGCTGGTGTCTCACCAGTACCTCGGGGACTGAGTCGCCCGTCATCGACAACCCCGTCCTGGTCCTCACTGGATAGACGTACTTGTCGGCATGGTCCGGGAGCCCATGGTCGGCCGGAGTGGGTGCCACTGAGCGCCGCCGGCTCGATAGCATGCCGGGGCTCTCGGGCTATTCGGCTGCGCCAGGTTCGGGCAAGCCCATTGGATTCGGGAACGGGATCTCCCCCGACGTGACGATCCTGCGCCCGATTGCGCTCAACAGTCGGATCATCTCTTCGACCTCGTCGCTGGCGAGTAGACGATAGGGCTGTGTGGCGAGTTCGTCAGTCCGCTGTTCGATGTCCCTGCGAAGCTGGCGTCCAGCGGCGGTTGGCCCCCCCCTCTGAGGCGAAGATTCGCTGTTACCCAGCAACCGCCAGGGGCTCGAGTGTCACCGAATAGCCCATCTTGTGGAGCTGGTCGAGCGCACGGTGCTTGGCCTTGTCCGGGTTGAGGCGGGTGAAGA
>JBKQMB010000046.1:0-3245 GCA_052326605.1 Acidimicrobiales bacterium
GGCTCCTCTCGGAATCAGTCCGTCTATCCCGGTCAGAAGCCTCCACCACCATCTTGGCAATACGCTCAGGGCGCGCCGTGACTCCGCTGTGATTATGCCGACCGGAGAGATCAGCTGCTCACGTCGCAGCAGCTGATCTGGAGGTCAAGGTGGCATAACGGCAAGTGCGGCATAAGAAGCCCTATGCCGATGTCGGCATAGAGCCTCTGACATCGTGCCCTTCAGCCCCAAAAGGAGCCGGTCGTTGAAGTCGCACGGGTCATAGAGCCCGTCCTCGTCGCAGATCAAGGTGGAAGAGAGCGAGCACAGCTCGAGCAGGCGGTGCCAGTCGGCGTTGTTGCGGGCGAGCCGGGATACCTCGAGGCCGAGCACTATCCCCACGCGGCCCATGCCGACTTCCGCGACGAGGCGACAGAAGCCTTCGCGGTCGGCCGCAGACGCGCCAGACTGGCCTTGGTCGGTGTCGATCACCACGATCTGGTCGACGGCCCAGCCCAGGGCGACCGCCCGCTGGCGCAGCGCGTACTGACGGGCGGCGGACTCGGTGTTCTCCATCACCTGGCGAAGCGTGCTCTGGCGCACGTAAAGGTAGGCCGTGCGCGACAGGTGTGTCGCGCTGACCTTGTGGGCGACTTCGATGCTCATCGCTCAGACTCGGTGACATGCAAGCGCCATCGAGACGAGCACAGCCACCATGGGCTCGGTGACGCCGTCTGGGCGTGCTGGGGGTGTCGGGGCAGGGGCTGTGGGGATGCTGCAAGCGGCTCGCATCCACGCCGTGACGCCTTGGCGTAACAGCACAGAGAGACCGAGCCGGTGTCCGTCGATCTCCCCGCAAAGCACACGCCGTCGTAGCTCCTCGTAGCGGCGGGCCAGATCCGCGCCGTCCTGGTAAGCCGGTTCACCGGCCGGGGCTTTTGGGCTGGCGGGCCAGTGCCCGCTCGATCGAACGTGGATGCACGCTGAGCGAGAAGCGCTCCTCGATCCTCACGACGAGATCCCTTGCGCGAAGCGTCGGGTCCTCCTCGATGGCGGCCCTTGCGAAAGCGACGATCTCGTCAGTCAACTTGTGCGCCCGGCGGGGCCCGGGGCGGGCCGGGACAAGGGCGGGCAGGCCACCGCGGTCCAATGCCGCCGCCGCTTCGTAGAACGAGGGCCGGGAGAACCCGAACTCGGCGGCCGAGGAGACGACCGTGTCGCCCTCGACCCGCACCCGGCGCACCATCTCGTACTTCACCTGCACGAGGTCCCGGGGATCGAGGAACTCCGAGGCCGAGAACGCTTCGTCGACCACCGCTTCAGGATGGGGGTTCAAGCACCGCTGCGCCTGAAGCGCCTCGATCTTCGGGTCACTTGCCTTCTTGGCCACCGGCTCTCCTTCCGAACCACATTGGTGTAAGTATCATTATGCCTTCTCATCGGACGATGTCAAGGCATCAGTTCTCTATTACTGCCCTCGTACTGGGCAATCTGTGGATCTACACCGAAGCTACTGGTGAACCTTTCGATTGCCTCGGCGTAATTCACCTTACATCACCGGCATAATTCGCCTTACACGTCTTCGTCGGCAGCTCGAGACAGCCGCACCACCAGATCCGCCAGCACGATGAGGTCGTCGACGCGAAACGGGCTGCGCCCGGTGGCGAGAGCGACGAACACGTCAACAGACGCCGCGTCGGTCCAGCCAAGGGGCAACGAGTGTTTGACGCCGTCATCATCGAGGAAGAACACCCTGTCCTCGCCCCAGTTGTGGCCGACGGAGAGGAACAGGAACTCCCGGCCTGACCACGGATGGAATGGGTGCGTCACTCGGACGGTTCTGGCCTGACCGTCTCCATCAGATGTAGTTGACGACTTCGGCGAACGCATATGCCGAAAGATGGATCCGCACCGTGCGAGCCGAGTGCCTCGACCGCGTCATGGTCCTCGGACGACGCCATCTCGAGTACCTGCTCAGCACTTATGTCAAGCACTACAACGAGGAGCGCCCGCACCGAAGCCTCGGGCTCGAACCACCCGGAGGGCCACAACCTTTAAGAGCACTGAGCCCGGAGCCGAGCGAGATCGGACGCCGCGATCGCCTCGGTGGGCTCATCCACGAGTACTACCGAAAGGCTGCCTGAACCTTTCGATCGCGGACTGGCTGATCGCCGGTCTCTTCAACCGGCGCCCTCGGAGTTACCGGGCTGAACGCGGCAATGTTCTCGCGCCATGCCCTTCGTGGATCGGCGAGGCGGATCCAACTGGTCATGGAAGTGAGCACCATAGTCACAGAGAGTCACCGATTGTCAGGTGGCACCCTTCAGTGCATCCAGTGTTGCTCCGTCCTTCGACGTGGGCCCCGTCCGTCTCTTCGTCCAGGAAGTGCTGCCAAATCCGCCCCGTAGTAACACGCGTTACTACGGGTACGCGGGCATGGTCGCCAGCCATCCGACCACACTGAGTAGCCACAGTCGATCACCTCCATCGGTCGGCCGAAGTTGTGGGCGACGTCCTCGGCGATCGGGGCGAGCGCCTGTGCCCATCGCGATACGCCAGCCCCGGTCGAGCTGTTCGCCGGCTACCGGCTCAGTCAGCCGCGCTGCGACCGCCTCGGGCGCGCCACAATGAAACTCAGCGGGGATTGATCCGGCCCTGCGCCCAGCGGCGAGGCTACGCGTTCCTTCTCGCGGGCCATGGCGACCACCGACCCACGCCCTGCCGATTCTGCGCTGGATCCCAGCGACATTCCCACGGCGGGGCTGAACCGCTCTGAGTTTCTTGGAGGCTCCATCAGACTCAGGGCGATTCATACCGTCCACTGGCGCGCGCACTGTGACAGTCCAAGCCGGTACGCCGTTTCGTGCACAGCCGCTTGCAAGACGACCATCTCGGTGGCTTGGGTCGTGGAGCCGATCGCCGCTGCTTACGAAAGGGCCGTGCTCTGGGCGGTACTTCGGGTCGGCGTCGCGGAGTCAGCAACGGGTGCTGTGGCGGGGTTATCGTCGAGGCGCGGCTGAAGTGCGGGCCCGGCCAGCCTGTCCTGGACGCACTGTTCGGCGGTTGTAAAGGAGGGGGCGCAAGTGGTCTCCGGTAAGGAGTTCCGCCTTTGGTATGACCAACCCGCACACGAGTGGTCCGAAGCGCTCCCCCTCGGCAACGGCAGCCTCGGGGCGATGCTATGGGGCCAGCCTCACAGGGAAAGAGCCGACCTTAACATCGACACCCTCTGGTCCGGCGGCCCCCGGGTTGCTCACGCGGAGAAC
>JBKQMB010000047.1:0-78325 GCA_052326605.1 Acidimicrobiales bacterium
TCCCGGCCAGGAGGAACGCAGGAGTCAGCTCAACGCGGGTTTGGCTGATTACAGATCGCGGGTTTCGCTGATCGCCGATCGCGGTTTTCGGTGATTACAGAACGCGGGTTTCAGAGATCGCGCACAACCTCCGCATCACGAGGGATTCCTTAGCCCACCTTCCACACCAACCTCATCCGTCAGCACTCGACTACGCCTGGAGAGAGTTCACTGGAGACTGAAGGGTCGATCTGCAGATAAGCCCATGCGTCGGCAGCCGACGTTCGCAGGCAAGCCAGGTCGGCGCTGGGCGCCCAACGGACCGATTTATCCGCAGCGGTAGCTCACGAGTTGGATGTGGTCGTTCCTTGGATCGGAGGATGACGCTGGTGATTCAAGCGACCAAAGCACGCTATGGCGCCATTGGTGGCTCTGACCTAACGGCGCTGAAAGCAAACCCTCGGATTCCGGTTCGGTCGGTCGAACCCTCAAGTCAGCCGCCCTGCGAGCCGATGAAGTCTGTGTGGGTGGAGGGAGCAGAGTGCAGGTAGTCGGGTGGCGGAGCGGGAAGCGGACCCGTTGTTGGAACCTCGATTTCTCTCAATGCCCCAACTGCGGACACGAGATCCACCGAGGAGGTGGGCGACGCATTCCGTGGTTGCACGCCGACATGTCCCTGTGATGCCCTCAGGCGGGCGAGCAAAGAGTCCAAACGATGGCCGGACCTGGCCAGCCGTCGTCTGAGACCGGCGACTGAGAATCCCGAGCCACCACCCGACGACGGCACGGGAGCTTCCAGTTCCGACCTCCCTTGCACCGGACTCACGAACATGAAGCATGCAACAAGGTGAATGCGAAGAAGCCAGAGGACTGGACGGGCCGACAGTAGAGTCATCGAAGCACGGCTGGAGCGATTGCTCAGAGTCGTCATGGCGACAATCCGCCTAATGAACCGGTGTTTCGTTCCGTTGAGGCATCGGGTGGAGTGAGGAGAAGCTGATGTTGACCGGTGAGTTGAGGTCCAAGATCGATGCCATCTGGGACTCGTTCTGGGCGGGTGGGATCGCCAATCCCCTCGCAGTTATCGATCAGATCACCTACCTGCTCTTCCTGAGACGCCTCGACGACCTCCAGACACTGAAGGAGAACAAGGCCAACCGCTTAGGCGGGGCCGTTGAATCGCCAATCTTTCCTGCGGGTAGCGACGAGAAGGGCCGTCCCTATGCCGACTTCCGTTGGTCACGTTTCAAGAACTTCGCTCCAGCCGAGATGTTTGAGGTTGTAGGTGAACACGTCTTTCCCTTCCTTCGGACGCTCGGAGGGGAGGGATCCAACTACGCCAAGCACATGCAGGATGCCCGATTCACGATCCCCACTCCCTCACTGCTCGTCAAAGCAGTCGATGGCATCTCTGACGTGCCGATGGAGGATCGAGACACCAAGGGTGATGTCTACGAGTACATGCTGGCCAAGATCGCCAGTGCTGGTCAGAACGGGCAGTTCCGCACGCCACGTCACATCATCCAACTGATGGTGGAGATGACGGCCCCGGTTCCCGACGACAAGATCCTCGATCCCGCCTGTGGAACTTGTGGTTTTCTTGTTGGCGCTGAGGAGTACGTCCGCAAGCACCATAGCGATGCTTTGCTCGACCCGGACCTGAATCAGCACTTCAACCATGAGATGTTTCACGGCTTCGACTTTGACAACACAATGCTCCGCATCGGGAGTATGAACATGCTGCTCCACGGTGTCGAGAATCCCGACGTTCGCTTCAAGGACTCTCTGTCTCAGGAGCACGCTGGCGAAGAAGAGGTGTACTCCCTCGTGATCGCCAATCCTCCATTTGCTGGATCACTCGACTACGAGAACACCGCCAAGGATCTCCTCCAGATCGTCAAGACCAAGAAGACGGAGTTGCTCTTTTTGGCACTCTTCATCCGTCTTCTCAAGCCAGGCGGACGTGCAGCGGTCATCGTTCCCGACGGCGTCCTCTTCGGATCGAGCAAGGCCCACAAGGAGATTCGGCGCATCTTGGTCGAGGACCAGAAGATCGATGGGATCGTATCTCTTCCCAGTGGGGTGTTCAAGCCATACGCCGGAGTGTCGACCGCAATCCTGCTCTTCACCAAGACCAACTCGGGCGGCACTGGCAACGTCTGGTTCTATGACCTCCGGGCAGATGGTCGGAGCCTTGATGACAAGCGCACCGAACTGCTCCCTCCAGACAAACTGGGACCATCTCCCGAAGCTGCACTCAGCGCTGAGGAGCACGAGAAGAACAACTTGCCGGATGCCTTGGATCGGTGGAACGAGCGTGATGGTTCTGAGCGGGACCGAGTCCGCACCGATCAGAGCTTCTGCGTACCCAAGGCTGACATCGTGGCCAACGACTACGACCTCGGCATCAACCGGTACAAGGAGGTCGTCCATGAGGAGGTCGTGTACCGGGCACCGAAGGACATCATCGCCGACCTGATGGCGCTGGAGGACGAGATCCAGCAAGGCCTCGTTGACCTGGATGCGATGCTGACGTGAACGTCACGACGCTTGCTGAAGCGTGCAGTATCAACCCGAAGCTCCCGATGCCCATTGGCGGAGGCACTGAGGTCAGTTATGTACCGATGGCCTCGGTGAATGCAGTGACCGGAAGCGTGGGCGAAGTTGATCAACTGCGCTACGAAGATACTTCTTCTGGCCTTACCCCACTTGTGTCCGGTGATGTTCTCGTTGCGAAGATCACCCCCTGCTTCCAGAACGGAAAGACCGCACAGGCGATCTTGCCAACTCTCGTTGGCATGGGATCGACCGAGTTTCATGTAATCCGGGCCATTGAAGGCGTATCGGATGCTCGCTACCTCTTGCACTTTCTACGGCAGCCATGGGTGCGTGACGCAGGCGAACAGCGCATGACGGGGAGCGGTGGACAACGACGGGTCCCGGTGGAGTTCTTCAAGTTCCTCCCGATCCCTCTCCCGCCCATCGAAGAGCAGCGACGCATCGCCGCAATCTTGGACAAGGCCGATGAGGTGCGGACGAAGCGACGGGAAGCGTTCGAGACACTGGAAACACTGACACAATCGATCTTCGTCAATATGTTCGGCGATCTCTTATCGAATCAAAGAGAATGGCCGACTGCGAGCGTCGAGGAAGTTTGCGAGCTTGTGGTCGATTGCGTCAATCGAACGGCTCCCATTGTCGAGAGTCCGACTCCGTACAAGATGATCAGAACTACCAACGTTCGGAATGGTGAAGTCAACCTCAATAGCGTGCGATATGTATCGAAAGAAACGTATGAACGGTGGAATCGGCGAGCGACGCCCCGTGACGGAGACGTGCTTCTCACTCGAGAGGCACCAGTCGGCGAGGCCGGAATACTTCGAGGGAGTCAGTCCGTATTCCTAGGGCAGAGGTTGATGCTTTACCGTGCGCAGCCGGAGCGTATGACGCCCGAGTTTCTATTTCAATCATTTAGGAGTCCATTTCTTCGATCTCAGTTTGATATCCAAGGATCTGGTTCCACTGTCAAGCATCTGCCGCTTCCAGCCTGCCGGGGATTCGTACTGAGATTGCCACCATTCCATTTACAACAAGAGTTTGCCCGTCACTTCAACTTGACTCACTCGGTTGCTAGCCGACTTAGTGTGCATTCCGAGATACTCGATGATCTCTTCGCCTCGCTCCAGCAGCGGGCATTCCAGGGTGCACTGTGACGGCATTCGACTTCATGGCATCGGAGTTCCCTGAGATCCACGCCGAGGCGGATAAGGCGGTCAACACCGCTCTGCCAGATCCACGAACTTCTTGCTTCTACGCACGTCGGGTGGTCGAGCAGTCGACACGGTGGGCCTTCAACAGTGATCCATCCCTGCACCCGTCCTACGACGACACGCTGAGCGATCTTCTGAACGATCCGGCTTTCAAGAGCTTGATGGGAGACCGGATCTTCCAACTGGCTAGGGGCGTTGTCCGCCAGGGGAATCGGGCCGTGCACGAATCGAGACGTGTCACCCAGCGGGATTCGATCACATCTCTGTCCGCCCTCTTCCAGTTCACCTACTGGTTCGCACGCACCTACTGCCGGGGTGCCAAGCCACCTCCGGACCTCAAGTTCGACCCCAGGTACCTTCCAGTGCCCAAGAAGGTGCCGGAGGTAACGGTCGATCAACTCAAGGAACTTGAAGAGGCCCTTGAACTGAGCGAGCGAGAACGTCGGCGTGCGTTGGAGAAACTAGAGGGCAAGTCGACGCTTGAGGCCGAACTTGCACAACTGCGAGCCGAGGTAGATGAGGCGAAGAAGCTGGCTGCGGCCACGCCTGACGAACACGACTACACAGAGGTGGAGACTCGTGACTACTTCATTGATCTGCTGCTTGGGGAAGCGGGCTGGGTCATCGATGAGCACAAGGACATCGAGGTTGAAGTCACGGGGATGCCCAACAAGGAGGGCCTCGGATACGTCGACTACGTCCTGTGGGGTGACGATGGCTTGCCACTCGGACTGGTTGAGGCAAAGAAGACTCGGAAGAGTCCACAAGAGGGCCAGCAACAGGCCAAGCTCTACGCCGACCGTCTTGAGGCGATATATGGCCAGCGGCCAGTCATCTTCTACACGAATGGGTTTGAGCATTGGATCTGGGACGACTGTTCTTATCCTCCTCGACCGGTCCAAGGGTTCTATAGGAAGGATGAACTGGAACTGATCGTCCAGCGACGCACCAGCAAGGCGTCACTGGCCGAGACCCCGGTTAGCCCTGAGATAGTCGAGCGTTATTACCAGCGGCGCTGTATCCAGCGCATCGGTGAGGCCTTCAGCGACCAGAACCACCGCAAAGCACTGGTGGTGATGGCTACGGGTGCGGGTAAGACACGCACTGTCATCGCACTGTCTGATGTCCTGATCCGAGCTAACTGGGCGAAGAGGATTCTGTTTCTCGCTGATCGCACGGCACTGGTCAACCAAGCAGTGAATGCATTCAAGGCGTTCTTGCCTGATTCGGCCCCCGTGAACCTGGTGACGGACAAGAACGAAGAGGGTCGTGTCTACATCTCGACGTATCCGACGATGATGAACCTCATCAACGCTGATCCAGAAGGTGAACGGCGCTTTGGGGTCGGCTACTTCGACCTAGTGGTCATCGACGAGGCTCATCGTTCGGTCTTTCGGAAGTACCAGGCCATCTTCGACTACTTCGATTCGCTGCTGGTCGGTCTGACGGCGACGCCTCGTGAAGAGATCAGCCACAATACATACGGGCTATTCGATCTGAAGACTGGCGTTCCCACTGATGCCTACCCCCTTGAGGAGGCAGTGGGCGACAAGTTCCTAGTTCCCTTTAGGGCCGTATCGGTACCTCTGAAGTTCCCCCGTGAGGGCATCAGCTATGACGAACTAAGCGACGAAGAGAAAGAGATCTGGGATGAACTCGACTGGGACGATTACGACGACAATCCACCCGATCACGTAGACGCAGCCGGTCTCAACAAGTGGCTCTTCAACGCAGACACGGTGGACAAGGTCCTTGAGACACTGATGACGAAGGGCGTCAACGTCTCCGGCGGTGACCGACTCGGCAAGACGATCATCTTCGCCAAGAACCAGGATCACGCAGATTTCATCGCCAAGCGCTTCAACATCAACTACCCGCACTTCAAAGGCGAGTTCGCCCGAGTCATCACACATCGGGTGAACTACGGGCAGAGCTTGATCGACGCCTTTTCGATCAAGGAGAAGGCTCCCCACATCGCCGTCTCGGTCGACATGCTTGATACTGGCATCGACATTCCCGAAGTAGTCAACCTCGTCTTCTTCAAGCAAGTTCGGTCGAAGACCAAATTCTGGCAGATGATTGGTCGAGGGACCCGACTCTGTCCTGACCTCTTTGGACCAGACGAAGACAAACAGTTCTTCCAAATCTTCGACTTCTGTCAGAACTTCGAGTTCTTCAATCAGCACCCAGCCGTAAACGATGTGCCACTGGTCCGATCGGTGAGTGAGAAGCGATTCTGTGCACGGCTAGAGATGCTCCAACTACTGGAGCATGAGGATGAGGAGGCTGAGCTTCGAAATGAAGTAGCCGACATCCTCCAAAGCGAGGTCGCCTCGATGAATACTGAGAACTTCGTGGTGCGTCCCCATCGGAAACTGGTTGAGAAGTACGGCAAAGCTAAGTCATGGGCGGCGATAGACGAGAGCGACGTGATTACCCTCGCCCATTCTGTGGCGAGCCTTCCTAGGGAGCTACCGGCGGAACCCGAAGAAGCGAGGCGATTCGATCTGCTGATACTTAGTCTTCAGTTGGCGATCCTTCGAACAGAGCCAGGTTTTGCCGAGGTCCGTAACAAGGTAAGAACGATTGCAGGTCTCTTGGAGGACTACTCCTCCATCCCAGGAGTGGCTGAGCAGATGGATCTACTCGCTGAGCTTCAAACGGATGAGTGGTGGGAGGGCGTCACTCTTCCGATGCTTGAGAACGTCAGGAAGCGCCTTCGGCTGCTCGTGCAGTTCATCGAGAAGAACAAGCGCAAGATCATCTACACGGACTTCGTCGATGAGATGGGCGAACACGTCGAGTATGAGTTCACTGGCATTGCTCCGCCCTCCGACTTTGAGAAGTTCCGCAAGAAAACATTGGCTTTCTTGAAGGAACACAAAGGCGAAATGGCCGTGGAAAAGGTCCACAGGAACTGGCCGATAACTCCTGAAGACATGACCGAGCTTGAACGCATCCTTATCGAGAGCGACGTTGGGACCTTGGAAGACTGCGAACAGGCACGCATCCAGGCGGGCAGCTTCGGCCTCTTCATCCGATCACTCATTGGTTTGGATCGAGCGGCTGCGAAGGAAGCTTTCGGGAAGTTTCTCGACGATAAGAGCTATTCGGCTAATCAGATCGAGTTCGTCAACCTCATTATCGATGACTTGAGTCAAAACGGGGTGATCGAGGTGCGCCGGTTCTACGAGTCGCCATTCACGGACCTCAGCCCGCAAGGTCCCGAGGAGCTATTCACGTCGGACCAGATCGATGATCTCGTCAAGGTACTGGCCGAGGTTCGTCACACCGCCGAAGTGGCGTAGAACTCGGCCCCTACTGCGGTGTCAGGCGATGGCAGTCAATGAAGTATTGAGAGACACCGAACGCAAGGTTGACCACGAGGCGCGCATCGAGGGGTCGAGGAGTCGGGGCAGAGATACCAGCACCGTGTGCGTCGCCAAGTTCATTGCGCAACGCCCCTAACGCACCAAGCACAGTTCCCACTCCACTGAGTAGCTGCCTTGCAACCTGCTCATTCGCTCACTCAGGCCCGAGGTTCAGGCATCTCTGCACCGCCTTGTAGAGGTCGCCAAGTTCCCCATTGTTTGGGTAGGGCTGTCCTCGCTCGTCGCAAATGTGCTTGCAGACGCTCTCTAACGTTGTCCGGGCCGCACGAATGGCTGCCGCAGGTTCTCCGCCCGCTTTTTCCAAGGCTTCTGCCCACGACGAGCGCACCCGAACCCAGTCCAAGCCGGCAAGCATCTCCTGCGACACCGGTGCGAGTCCTGTCCGAAGGAACGCCTTCAGCTTGTCGAGACGAGGGTCCTCCCGACTATCCCCGTCAACTAGTGCTCGCAAGGCAATGTGCTGATCCCTAACGTCCAGGGCCTCGATTGCACGTTGGAAGATCATCCACCGAGAGGGCTTGTCATCCATGGGATACGAGCCGAGAGCTTCGGTGTACGCCCCGAAGAAGCTGTGTAGTTCGGGACCTGACATTCCGTATTCTCTGGCGTACAGTTCAGTTGCAAGCTCAATGATGGGTCGGGGGAGATCAGTTTCCATCTCTACAGACTGCCTCGCTGCGCCACCACAGTGTCCGAATGCGAAAATACCGAGGAAGTCGCAGCCACAGTGAGGCAACTTCGGATCAAGACCAACGGACTAGGTGCGGCTACTGGGCCGAAACCGCTTGCTCTAGGTGCCGATAGATAGTCTTCCTGCTCACCTCGAGGGTTTTGGCGATGGCCTCGACAGTGTGCACCCTGGAGTCGTACATCTGTCGGGCGATCTTGATCTTCTCTGTCGTCATCGTTGGGGGGCGGCCTCCGACTCGGCCTCGTGCCCTGGCGGCCACAACTACGGCAATTCCAACTACCGCCGCCGACGCTACTGACGGATCGACCTGGTTCCTCAGGAAGTCGAAGCCGTTTCCAGGAGGACCGCTTCCTTTGTGAGAAGCGTCCATGTTCCATGCTGTCCCTTGATCTTCCCCATGTTCTCCAACCAGCCCAACCGGAACTGCACCTGGGCATCTGTCTCCCAGGACACACCTAACTCACTGCGCAGATGATCGAGAAGTTCAGCGGTGGTTTTTGGGCCGGTGCCGATTGCGTCGAGAAGCTCGTCGAATCCGGCGACATTGCTACGAGCGATCACCAAGAGTGCTTCAGGCGAAGGGTCTTCGAGGTAGGTGGCACCGGTGGCGGTCACAGTAATCTGTTCGCCCTGGGTCTCGATGAGATTGAACGATCTGAGGACGGTACTGAGATACGACCGTGCGACCTTCGGACTAGACACCGTTTCAAAGTGCTCAATCACCCACTCTGTCGCTTGATCAAGCGATGGGGCGGTCTCGGCAATGTACGTCAGGATCTTTTCAAGGGCGGACATCCAGGCATGGCGACCGCCCGGCAAGGGCCAGATCGCTAGGGCCTTTGCCCCGGTGTAGTGATTGGCATTCGGCGAGCCGTGAGGGGCACCGGGGTTATCGATGTCCTCCACAGCTTCCGTCTCGGTCGGAGCAAGGCTTTCTTCGTCCAGTTCGAGGAGTTCCCAGGACTTGCTGCTCACTCCGATCTCATTTTCAATCAATAGGCTGAGAAGCTGCTCTCCGCTCAGCAGCGTGATGGGGGTCTTGTCGGGCGCAGCCGCTTCTTGTCGAGCATCTGGCGTGAAATCCGAAAGGGTGATGATCAACCCTCGTTCGTGCGGCCCAAGACCGCCCCGGAGTTCACGGACAGTCCTCCCAGCGATGTTCTTGGCCCATCTCTTCACTTGAACCGCTGTCTTTACGTCGGTGACGCCCCCAACCGTTAGGGTCGCCCGCACATCGATCCCGCCATCGCCCGAGTATTTGGTGACCAAGACATCCTCGAAGCCCAGGCGTGCGAGGAGCATTCCGATGAGATGCTCAAACGCCTGAGGATCAAGTTCGGAGAGTATGCCACGCAGCTTGGTGCGGACCTTCTCGTTGTGTTGTGAAATCGCACCGCCGAGAGGGTCCATCGGGGTTGCCAGGCTAAACAGCCCCCGCCCGAATTGCCGGAAGCGTTGCGGCTTCCCGGACCCCGCTCGCCGCTTGATGTCCGAGTACAACTGAGCGCCCATCGTCGCATCCGGGGTCAGCCCCTGGGATGTAATCAACCCGTCTTGTTGGGCCAACTCGGTGATCTTCCGAAAATGGAGCGGAGCACCGGGCGAGTGACTACGAAGAACCTCTTCCGCCGCCTGAAGAAACGTCAACTGTCCGTTCGCCACGATTCATCAGCCTATGTCCCTCTGCTGTGGCTAACGTGATCAAGCAGCCCTGGCCCCGAGATGCCGATAGATGGTGGCCACGCTGACATTGAGCATCTCAGCGATTTCGGCCACTGTGTGCTGCCGGGAGTCGTAGAGCTTGCGGGCGGTAGCGACCTTCTTGGCATCCATCACGGATGGACGACCACCGACCCGACCCCGTGCCCTTGCGGCGGCGAGGCCAGCCATGGTCCGCTCCCGGATCAGATCCCTCTCGAACTCTGCCAATGCGCCCATGATGGAAAAAAAGAGCTTGCCGTTGGCTGTGGTCGTGTCGATCGATTCAGACAGGGACCGGAAGCCCACCCCCCGATCCGCCAGGTCCTCGACGAGGGCGATCAGATTCTTGAGGGAGCGACCGAGGCGATCCAGCCTCCAGACCACCACTACGTCACCTGGGCGAAGCTGGTCGAGCATCCGATCAAGTTCGGGTCGGCTCGCCTTGCTGCCTGAAGCGTGATCGTTAAAGACCTTGAGGCAGCCCGCCTTCTTCAGGGCGTCCACCTGAAGTTGGGCGTTCTGGTCGTCGGTGCTCACCCGGGCGTACCCAATCAATGTCTTGGTCACCCGGTCAGTCTATCAATAACCAAGAGGTCGGGAGGTTATGCGAGCTTGTTTCTGCAATGGGTTGTGCGAACCGGCTTCAGGCACGATCCCGTCCGGTGATCGATTACCCCAGTGGGCCTCTCACTACCGACCGTTTGCGCCACGGACCTACTGAGCGATTGCCTGGGGCAGGGCGTCCCAGGTTCGACCGTCAAGTTCACGCCCTCCGGCCTTGGGTGTACGCCCTCCCCACTGTTTGAAGAAGAAGGGCACTTCAGCCAGCCTGCATTGGTCACGAAGTTCCGTCACCCATTCAAGCTGCATGGGCCGTGCGTCGGTTCCAGACTCCCCTCCCGCAATAACCCAGTGAATGCCGTCGAGGTCGATAGCGCCAAGCGAAGAGATGAGCGGCTCGCACGAGAGAAACCGAACTGCTGCTGGAACCGTACGGAGGTGCTCGATGCGGAAGGCATACTTGTCGCTCTCCACGCTCACACCCATCCAGAGGTTGCCGGGCCAATCAAGCTCTGATGCGAGGGAGGCAAGTCGCTTCGAGCGCTTCGTCAAGACCTGGTATGTATGTCGTGGAGTCTCGCTCATGACCGAGAAGACTCGACGGATGTAATCCGCAGGGACACTCGGATGAAACAGATCGCTCATCGAGTTGACGAAGATTGTGCGGGGTTGGCGCCATCGGTGGGGTTGATCCAGCGCCTCCGGGTGCAAGGTGAGGCCAAACCCAGGCCCGCTGGTCTTAGGGTTCCCGTCCCGCTGGTACTTCGGCTGGTGCATCGCCTTGAGACGCCCTGCAAGCGTCAAGGCGTAGCAGTGATCGCAGCCGGGCGATGTTCTGTCACACCCCGTGGTCGGGTTCCATGTGGCATCGGTCCATTCGATGGAGCTTCGATCTCCCATGCCGAGAACACTACGCTTCGGGTACTTCGAAGCGAACGATTGTTCCTGGCGGATACGTGCCCTTGCGCTTCTGACCCGAGACGGCAGACAGCAATCCTTCAGCTTGTAGGGGTTTCAACACCTTCACCTTGAAGTGGGAAGGTCCGTAGATCGTGTCGGCAAGAACGAACTCGGTTAGTCGCTCGACGGACACCTCCTGGCCACCGAACTCGCTCAGGATCGCCTGACGAAGCGGCTCTACATTGTCAGCTTCTCCGAAGAGGCTGGTCTGGCCAGCATGTCTGTCAGAGAATCGAAACTCGCCGCTGGGATCTACCGACCACATTGCTCTCTTCATGGCTTCAAGGCCCTTGATGTGGCGAGTCCCGAAGAAGAGTGAGTAGACATTCTTGCCCCGTGAGTCGATCATCTCGAAGTCCAAGACGTATTTGAAGTGGCCGACCTCGACCAGTTGTCGTTGATACAGGTCGTGCAGGAACCTCTTGCGGTCATCAGGCGGAAGACCATCCGCCTCTTTGTAAGCATCGGTTCCAAACAGACTGCGGAGGCTCTGGTGAATCGTGTCGTCAGGATGAGTGACCCATCGGTTGAGGCTGTCGTACATGAAGCTGAAGATGACTTCGCACCTGGGGAAGGACGTGAGACGACAGATGGCGTCGAGGGACACTCCCGAGAACCCAAAGGGATCGACAAACGCAATCGTTGGGGCCAACCTATGACTACCCTCCTTGAGCGAGTCCAGGAGATCGCCCGTTACGTGCTCGAAGTCACCTTGCTCGACCTTCACGACCACGTTCCTGGGCTGGCCACCGAACGTCGACCAGTATTTGGCAATCTCGCCTTTGAGGTTCTCTGCCCGTTCGTGCTCCTGTTCGATGAACAAGAACACGAACGTTCCTTTCATCGATACGAATGCGTCGTGTTCGACAAGGGTCTTCAACGCCACCACGGGTGACCCAGGCTCACCAGTTCGGTACACGCCGGGACCAGCGAACCCATCGATGAACACGACCCGTTCGTTGTAGCCCTGCTGCGTCAGGATGGGATACCAAGCGCCGAGGTAGCGCCGAAGAAGCTCGTGCTTTGCGAGCGTATGGGGTTCGGCGGACCACAATGTCTCGTTAGGCACTCGATCATGATGGCTCAGCGAGCGGCAATAGTCTCGGATCGCAACTCAGCCGTTTACTCGACGGTGAATCTGAGACGGATGGGTGACAGATAGTTCACGCCTGAGGCCGACTTCGTCATGTCTGTCTTGTAATCGGTCGTTTGCGGTCACAGACCAGTGCCCCACCCAACCGGCGATCGGACACCCGGAACCGACCGATGAGCTACTCGACTTGCCAAGTCATTCCGCAGTTAGAGCAAGTGAGTTCGGTCACCTTCTCCTTGCGGGACAGTCCGGTTGCGACTGTCGAGATTCCCATGGTCATAACAGCGGCGGTGGCCTTGCCGCCGCTTATCCCCTTCTTCGCCTTCACCTGCTTGGTCGTCACGCCACCCTTCGTATTGCAATGAGGGCAGACCAGTTCAGAGGAAGCTTCGCCAGCAGACGGGGTCGCCAACACTTCCTGGCCCACCTTGCCCCGAGTGGGATGCTTCGCCACCTTCATGCAGGTCGTACAGATCACCTTGTCGTGCTTCACGCACCGCCAGTTGTGGGGCCACGCACCTCCGTAGCGCCACAGAACCTCAGGCGTGACCAGTGCCGGGGAAGCCTCAGCCGGGGCGGGCGAAACTTGCGCTGACTCAGAGGAGGTGACCGAACCAGGAACTTCGGTCGTCAGGTACTCGCCACAGTGCTTGCACTTCTTCGCCTCGGCAAGAATCTCCTCGGCGCACCAGGGACACTCCCATTTCGCCTTGCGGCGTCTGATTTCAAGCGAGGCACCGAGTGCCCTATCGCCGAACTCAGCTAGCGGACGCAATGGCGGCTCGGCATTTCGCTTCCGGGCTCCAATTGAGAGCGATTCGATCCACATCGAAGCCGGACGTCCTGACTGATCGCTGACCCACGACGATGCTTGAGAACGCATGAACGCAGGTCGTCCGCTTCTGAACAGTATTCGCCCTTTCCCACCATGCCTCCAGCTGATCCCTTCGCCCCGGGAGTAGGGTCCCTGATCGCTCACACTCAGCAACTGCTTTTGCCAGTCGTGCCGTGTCGATGCGTTCGCTCAGCTGGTCTCTAGTGTCGGCCCACTCCTGAGCGGTGATCTCATCGAGAATGAATCGGGTGGTCTTAAGATCCTCTAGCCGCCTTCTGTTTCTCTTCACCTGCTTGGCAAAGGCTTCGGGAGAGTCATCTGAGCGAACCGGCTGCAGTCGCATTGTCGAAAGAAAGCGAAATAGCTCTGTCTCCACGAGTGCATGGAGGTTGTGCAGAGTCACTTCGACCCTTCCACGACACGAGTTTGGCGACGCCCTGCACCGATAGGAAGGTGGGTCGATTCGCAGAACACGCATCTCCTCACCACATACTCCACACCGTACGAGACCGGACAGCATCCACCGTCGTTGCGGAGGAAGTAACCCGTTATGGCGCATGGAGCCCGCTCGGATCAATAATCGCTCTCGCTCATGGATGGTGATAATTGGGTCCCAAATGCCAACGATCTGCCTACCTTCGTAGACACGCAGGCCAGCGATGGTCGGTGAGTAAAGCCATCTTGTGAAGGTGCGAATGCACCACGGGTTCCCCGCCGTCGTCGACATGTTCTCGTCGTTGAGCATCTTTACGACCGCTGGGGCGTTGGAGCCGTGCAGGATGAGACTTACTGCTCGACGACCAAGGGCGACTTCCTCTGGAACCTGCTGTTTGAATCCGGGCGTGTACCCAAAGCACCGCCTACCTCCCGTGCTCGGCTTGCCGAGTGCAGCCTCCTGTGCCCTTGCTGCCTTAACCCGCTTGCCTATCGACTCCGCTTCATTCTCAGCCATTGCCACCATCAGACCGAAGATGGCCTGACCCATGCCTGTAGAGGTATCGACCTGATCCTCGACACACATCAGGATTGCTCCGGCTGCTTGCAACTCGGCAGCGATAAGAAAGGCCGTCGTGACTCGGCGGGCAAGCCGGTCAAGCTTCCAGACACAGACGGCATCAAACCAACCATTACGGAGTCCCGTCCTCATCCGCTCGAACTGTGGTCGTTCAACTCTGCGGTTGTAGGCACTCGCATTGCGGTCCACGAACTCGACAACCACTTCGTGCCCACGGTTCTCGACGTATTGCCTGCAGGAGTCGAGCTGGCGCTCAATCGTGCGGGCGTCCCCATCCCTGTCGAGTGACACCCTGGCATAGAGGGCAACTCGCACAAGGATCACCGTAATGCTGACGCCCAATCCGGCACTAGACGTACGGTATACCTCCCACCGTCAATCGAAGGGAGGGCATGTACGCAAGGTAGGTCGCCTACCATGTCGACCAAGGGCTCGCCGGAATGGGATTAATCCACACCCCCGAATGTGCCGTTCGGGGCGAGGGTGCAACCGGAGGAGGCAGCCTCTACTTCACGTCAGTCTCACACCATCACCCCTCGCCTAGTCCGCTCGTGCTGGGTAGTACATGAGATGGGCGCCATGGTGGTTGGCCGCTTGTCGGAACCTCGTCAGGCCTCCCTCTTCAGTGACCTTCCCCTCAACCTGGTAACCCCGCACCTCCACGATGGCGATGTCGTCGTTGAACGTGTACGACCTCCACTCGCCGTCAGGGCAGAGTGCGAACTTCGTCGCCATGTCGGCTCACTCCACGATGACGCCGCTGCGTGCGAGAGCGGCCTCGTACTGGTCGCCCAGCCCTCGGATCTCGTGGACCAGGGACCAGAGTGTCGCCTGCCAGCGCCATATCTGGCCATGCCTGGTTCTCGGCAGGAGGATCGACTCGTCTTGGAGGTCGGCCCAGTCATCGGCTACGAGTTGGTCTTCGCACTCGACGACGAGATGCCCGACTGAACCGCCGTCACCAGACGGGAGAGTGGTGACTCGCAGGCTGAGCTTCGGCTCGGATTGGTTCACGGCCTCGATCCACTTGGCACTGGGAATGGTCTCCCATTCGCTGGATGCCGTAGCCAGCACCCCGTCTAGGACATGACCATCGCTCATGGCGTACATGAAGCCTATTGCCCTGGTAGCGAACTCGTCGGAGGATTCACCCGGCCTCAGGGATACGTACAGTCTCCTGCCCTCCGGGGTATCGAAGGCGCCGTCGATTAAGTCTGTCATGTCTCTCTCCTCATCGATCCCGGCATTGCCACCGTGCCTCTTGGCTGGTTGGCGGAGCGTTATAGGGCCAGGTCCCTCGACTCCTCTGGATGTCGACTACAGACTACTTCCTGTCGCCTTCGAAAAGTCCAACAGCTAGAAATGGGCAGACATCAATCGATGCACGACCGGCGTGAGGCGTCATCCGAATGCCCAGTCCAGCAATCCCTCCCTCCCCTTTCCCCTGTAGGGGCCGAGTTGCGGTTGTCTCCATTCGCCTCGATCCTTCAGCCGAAGGAGCCGTACGTGGTCATCTGGATGTCCGATCACACACCTGACGCCGTCCACCTGCCACGAAACCTCATTCAGTGCTTCGACTGTCGACGGCGTGAGAACTCGCTTGGTGTGGGGAGGCGGGGGCTGTTGCAACGAGTTGTCCCCGGCACCCACTGCGCCCAAGATGCCGACGTTGGCGGACAGTGGGAAGAACACGGCGTTCCGTTCATCAAGCTCCGTCACGGACGCATAGCCCTTGTCATTGGTGATGAACCGATGGCTGTCGGGTGGTCGTTCGATCACGGCAAACCTCCAAGCGCTGAGGATCGCCTGCGATTCGCTCAGAGTCTTGACCCGTGCACGCTGGGCATCGTCGGGTCCAGCGTCGTCACCCCTTGAAGCCAAGGTCTTCATTGCGTAGGCGGTGAAGGCAGGATGACGCACTCCGAGCGCACATATGTGAAACCAGATAGTGGACCACTCCGTATCTCCCCAGGTCCCTTCCTCGAATGCCTTGACGGCTAGGGGAAGCTTCGGCTCGTAGCCCCTCCAGATGTCATCAATGATATTCGCATCCATCCCCACGGGAGGATCTTCTAGTCGATAGACATCTCGCTCCCTGGCGATCTTCTTCGCCACCATGGGGAACGTCCGCTCGGGATTGTGCGTGAACCTCACACGCACTTGAGTTTGCCTGGCTACAGGGACCACCGGCACAGTGGACCCGAATCCTGCGATGAACGCTGCTGGAAGATAGTGATCTCTAGGAGTTGGCACTTGCTGTTCCCCTCGCACCACCACGAGTGCTTGAGAGAGCATCCACGACGTACAACTGAGCCTTGGGCTTCACGACTGCAACCGTAATGTCTCCGATCCTCACAGCCGCCCTAGGAACCACTAGCGAGGCATTCTCACATATCGGCCAGCCTCACTGTTACGGGGCTTCCACGAGTGCCTGTGACGGGCGTGGAGAAGGCATCTTCATGGGACTGCACCAACGAGCAACCGGGCGGAGGACGTAGAAACCCGTGACTATCAATCGGGCTCTTGGTGGGGAGAAGCAGGCTGACTACCGCCTGCTTGCATAGCGAGGGATTCTTCGGCCCATTGGCTGGCCGTAGGACTTGGAGGGAAAGGGTCTGCCCGTGGGGACGGGGCAGCCCGTTGATGGGTTGCTCGGTGTGCGGGCCACTTCGGGTTGGGAGACAGCCTGGGGCTGAGGGAGCACCGGCTCGTCGGGTCGCAAGGACAGGAGTTCCTGCTCGAACTGTTCGTGGTGATAGCGGATGCCACGGAATCGAGAGGATCGGATTCGGCCTCCTACTTCGGGACGGACCTTACCCATCGCAATCTGCGCCACCTGTCTCTTGGTCAGCCCGAAATGTCGTCCGATGTCTTCTTCGTCGTGACTCAGAGTGGCGAGCAGTCGAATCCTCTCGATGTCGCTTGGGGGTAGTTGCCTAACTCGTCCTCTAATCGCCCGCTGCACCTTCGGCTTCCATCGTCCAGTGGGCTTGGTCCACCAGTGAGTGGCCCGGCAGCACAACTGATTGCCGCACAGGTTGCGAAGATACGAAGGGAGTTCGCCAGTGGCAAGAAAGTAGGCAACACGGTGAGCGAGGACGTACCTATCGCTTCCTCCATCCCTGGCACGCCATAGGTACCTTCCACGTCCGCTGCTATGCCGGGGTCCCAGCCAAGGCCAGCACCCCTCCCCGGACTGGTCGACCACGAGGAAGAAGCGTGACCTGAAGTTGTCCAGCGCCGCTCCGTACAGAGACACTTCCTTCACCCTCACGACTTCACGGCCTTGCAACTCCTTGGCCCGTTGGGCAAGTTCTTGGGTTCAGGCCGTCTGGTCTCGTGGTCATCCATCATTGGCACTCCTTCACACTGTGCTTGCCATTTCTTAGGAGGAGTCAGGAGCCCGAGCACAGGGAGCGCAGCCCTTGCGGGTGGTGCGGGTGGTGCGGGTGGTGCTGCAGCTCGATCTCAATCGCATTCGAGCCGAGTAACTACTTACTCTCGACGTGGCGGCCGAGGCGGAAGCAAAAGTGTTGACTGCGATCCACTGCCGATCAGCGAATTGGGCTTGGCGGTGGGAACCCCCGCAACCCCCGCAACCCCCGCAGGTGCAATCTGCGTTCGGCTCTCCTCGGGGACACAGACCCGCCGCCGTTTTGGCCGTCCATGCACGACTCCAAACGCAGTCGAAGCCGGTTAGAGCCATCTTGCTCCGAAGAGCAGCAACTCGTCGCTGCCGGAACCCGTCTACATCCAACTAATAGGTGAAAGGAGGGATTGTCCGGATGAGAGTTGTCGACTCAATAACTAGTTACGACTGTGAGCCAGTAACTAGTTGCTCGAAGCCATTCGAACGTATTTCTCAAGAATTGGTACCGCTGGGCCCTGTCTAGTTCCGTCCAAGTCCAGCTAAGTAGTGAAGACAGAGGTTCTGTCTTCTTGGAGGTTCAAGAAAATGGCAGAGGAATCATTCATCCCCGACGTTGAGCCGGCGCTCTACAACAAGCAGGAGGCGGCGACCTACCTGCATACGAGCGAGCGGCACATCGAGCGGCTCATTGAGCAAGGGGCCCTCGGTCATTGCCGAGTAGGGCGGTTTCTGATGTTCCGTGAGGAAGACCTCGATGGCTACCTCAGCCGCACTCACGTCGATCCGAAGGAGGTCAACTAATGCAGCCGACACCTTTTGACCTTCACAACGAAGGCTGGTCCCTCATCCCGGTCAACGGCGATAAGAGGCCGATGATTCCGACATGGATTCCCTATCAGTCCGAACGACCCAGCCTCGAACAGGTGGAGCGGTGGGACCGAGATCTCAACCCTCCCGTTTGGGGCGCCCCGACAGGTGAGGTGAGCAAGAGGTTCACACTCGACTTCGATGGTGAGCCTGGCAGGGAGACGCTGGAAACGCTTGGCTGGGACCCTCACAGGTCAACACCGAGAGGTGGGTACCACGTCGATTTCGTCTGGGCAGGTTCCAAAGTGCTGACATTGAACAGCAAGACTAAGAAGACACTGTGGGAGTCATATCCTGGGATGGACAGCAGGGGCGCTGGTGGCTACATCAATGTCATTGGCAGCACGGCCAACGGGCAGTACGAGTGGTTGACGGATGACCGTTCACCCTACGACTCTGCGCTCGTGCCGAAAGATCTCATGGCTCTGATTTCGGGGCATGAGACCTCTCTGGTGACGCCGAAGAGCCCCTCCGTTCGATCACACAATGGCATTGGTGGATCATCGCTGCCGTTGAACACGGATGCCGTCGCAAGGCTCCTCCAATATGCTCTGGACGATTCGGTCCGTGGTCGCAACGACGCAGGTTTCGTTCTTGCATGTCAACTGAGAGACGCCGGTATGTCCTGTGGAGATGCCGAGGCCGTCATGCGGATCTACTGCGAGCGTGTTCCTCCGACCAACCCGGTCGGCATGGAAACGCCATACGAGTGGAGTGAAGCTCTGGCCAGTCTCAACTCGGCCTTCAGCGAGGAACCACGCCGCTCCGATTGTTCGGACAACCGACCCGAGATCGTCGTCAATGGGCGACAACTCAGCGACATCTCCGACGAGTCATTGGGCATATTGACCGAGACGAACGATCCACCGACCATCTTCCGTCGAGGCGGCGAGAAGGTGACCGTTCACTCGGACGAGAACGGACGGACCCGGATCGAGGGCATACCGACAGACTTGCTGCGCCACCATCTGTCACAGAGGGCGACGTGGGTGAAGATTGAGGTTGTAGGTGAGGACGAAGATGGTCGACCGGTGGTGGAGAAGAAGAATGCGTATCCGCCTGTAACAGTCATGAAGGATCTTCTGGCTAGGGATTGGGATTCAGTACCTTCGCTTGTCGGAGTATCTGAGATTCCTATTCTCCGACCAGGCGGCTCAATGCTCGCAACGAATGGTTACGATGCTGAATCCCGGATCTGGATGGACCTTCCCGAGGATCTTGTCATTCCGATGATCCCAGAGAATCCGACTGATGATGACGTCCATCGGGCGATTGGACTGCTGGAAGAGGCGATCAGCGAGTTCCCGTTCGAAGATGAGGCTTCACGGGCGAATGCGCTCGGGTTGATCCTCTCGACCGTGTTGAGGGCTTCGATTCCGGGACTCATCCCGATGGCCGTGATCGATGCACCAGTTGCCGGAACGGGGAAGACCTTCCTCGTGTCCTTGGCATCAGTCGTCGCCACCGGTCGCCCTGCACCCCTGAGTTCTGCTCCCAACGGCAACGACGAGGAGCTTCGTAAACGCCTCACAGCGGCCCTGATGACCGATGAGCCACTCATCGTCTTTGACAATGTCGACAGGCAACTCAAGTCGCCAGTCCTTGCTCAGGCGATCACAAGCGAAACGTGGACGGACCGAATCCTTGGTGCCTCGAAGAACGTCGACCTCAGCCAGCACGCAGTTTGGGTTGCCACCGGCAACAACGTTGAGATTAGCGGTGACCTTCCACGGCGCTGCTACAAGATCCGGCTCGATCCCAAACTCGCTCAGCCAGCCCAGCGGAAGTTTGAACGCCCCGACCTGATGGACTGGGCAAGGGAGCATCGAGGCGAGCTTCTGGGGGCTTGCTTCACGCTGGCACGTCATTGGTTCGTCCAAGGCAAACCAGAGTCAGACGGCGCTCCGTGGGCGACCTTCGATGAGTGGCGTCGGTTCGTCGGCGGCATCCTCCAAGCTGCTGGGGTTGGTGACTTCCTCGCCAATCTGGACGAACTACAACTGAGAGCCGATCCTGACATGGTCGCTTGGACTCGGCTGTTGGAGTATTGGTGCACGGAACACGATGGCCACCCCGTTTCCAGCAAGACATTGTGGCTAAGCCTCGTTCACTACAGCCAAACAGAGGAGTTGCCACGCAGTCTTGCGGAGTCTCTGGACCGTGCCAGTGGAGATAACTCAAAAGTGACACGCCTCAGCAAGGCGCTGTCGAACCGCAAGAACCGCTTGTTCTCCGATGAAGGTCTGCGGATCGAACGTGCCGGAAGTGATGCCCACGAGAAGGTTCTCCTTTGGCGTGTGATTTCGAACGCACCCGACCCTATCGAGCGGAGGGCATGATGCATCGACTACGCCTTGAGCAAATCCAAGAGGCGCTGGACGACCTCGAAGCCGTCTTTTCGGATCCCCAGTGCTTTCACAGCGAAGGCTCCATTGATGACCGGCCGGTTCAGGACTACGCCCTGAGCTTGGCCTCCGAGTTCGTAGGCAGCTATCGGGATGACGAGATCACCTTGCGACTCGCCAAGCTCATCGAAGCAGAGGATGAAGGTCGTCCGAAAGATGCCCGTCATCATCTCGGATTCGTCCGGCGCAAGGTTGACGCCAGGCTACGTGGATGGGGGTCCCAGATCGCCACAAACACCCAGGTCATTGAGAGGCATTCTTCGCAAAGAGCCGTCCCTTCCTCCGACCTGGCCGATTCCACCAGAACGAGAACTGAGCCGCTCCTTCGGGAGGTGTCGTGATGAGCGTTCCGGAAGTGCAGACAGATGAGTTCGATCAGATCCTCGGGGAGGAAGACTGTCATGGATAACAGGCAGACCCCCGTCCCGCAGTCCCTTGAGCGCCTGGGTTATACCGTTGCGGAAGCCTGCAAGGTGATCCCGTGCTCCCGTTCGCACCTTCACCGTGCCATCAGGGAGGGTCGTCTACGTGCCGCACGTGATGGAGCGAAGGTCTTGATCTCCCGAGACGCCATAGTCGATTATCTCAACCACGGAGACGGCACCGGCCTCGGTGCACCCGCACAGGCCGTGGTGGCGGTGCAAGGTGGGCAGGACGTGCCCATATCAACCACCACGGACAAGACCGCCTGAGTCCGAACACGAAGTCGTTCCCTGGTCGGTCGACCGCCCGCTCACCAGTATCGATACACGCCGCCATGAATCCGTTGGTGGCCATACTGAGCCTTCAATGGGCATTCGACCCAGGTGAAGGGCTGACTTGTCACACCCATGACCGAGGATTGCGATTTGTACACCGGGAGGAACTAGTGGCCTACATCGAGATCAGAGTGACTGGCCGACCCAGGGCCAGTAGTTCTGGAACACCGAAGCCCAAACGGGTGCGGGCGATCTTCCGCAATGACCGGGGAGGCATCTCGGAGAAGAACGCATTCGTGGCTGATATGGCCGATGTGCAAACGAAGTATGACGTCCGATACAAGGTCAATGGCCGGCTGGCTTCCGAAACCTTCGATACAAAGCGTGAGGCAGAAGCTCGTGCCACGGAAGTCGAGTCGGCGCAAGACAGGGGCTACGCCGTGGACCCCGCCGGTGGACGGATGACCGTCGACGAACTGGCGGAGAAGTGGTTGGCATCGGACCCTGGCAAACGAGGGAGCACCGTGGGCCGGGACCGGTCAGCGCTCCGTGCCCACATCAGCCCGGCTATCGGCAAACGTCAGTTGTGCACGATCCGTCAGGATCACGTTCAGCAACTAGTCAACGGATGGGGCGAGAAGCTGGCCCCGAAGACGGTTGATCGAACTTACGGCACCCTGCGGGCAGCATTCGCCTACGCCGTTGCCGCCGAACTGATCGGTCGTTCACCATGCCATGACGTGAACCTGCCCAAGGCAGTGAAGCGTAAGCGACGTGTGGTTGGCCCCGACGACGTGGTGAAGCTGTCGAACGCCATGGACCCTCGCTACGCACCCATGGTTTGGGTGGGAGCACTACTCGGACTCCGCTGGGGCGAAGTTGCCGGTCTACGCATCGGAAGTCTCGATCTGTTGGTCCGCTCGCTGAAAGTCACCGAAACTGTAACCAGGGACGAACATGGACGACCGACCCTCGGACCCCCGAAATCCGAAGCCGGGATTCGCACTTTGGCGATGCCTCAGGTTCTAGTGGACATTCTGGCCGGACACCTGGCACGGGGCAGACTGACTGGTGCCAACGCTGACTCCTTCGTGTTCCCCGCACCTGGTGGAGCCCACTGGTCCTATGCGAACTACCGACGCCGCATATGGGAACCAGCGACAACCAAGGCTGGTCTTGCCGGTGTTGGATTCCATGATCTGCGTCGGACGGCCACTACCCAACTGGTGCTGGGCAACGTCGATTTGAAGACAGCGGGGACCCGGCTGGGGCATTCAGACCCCAGGCTGACGTTGGCGGTCTATGCGCAGGCAACATCCGAAGCGGACCGGGCGGCAGCCGACACGGTGGGGGACCGGTTTGCCACGGCCATGGGATTTGGCGATCTCGACAGGATCTCGACAGGAGCCCCAAAACGCCGGTCAGCCGGGGCCTGAACCCCGGCTGACCTGCACTTCAGTGGTCGGGCTGGCCGGATTTGAACCGGCGACCTCTGCGTCCCGAACGCAGCGCGCTAACCAAGCTGCGCCACAGCCCGTCGACCGGAACCGGCTGTTCGGCCGCTCCCAGAACAGGGAGATGCTACCCGACGGCGGTGCGGTCGTTCCCCGCGTCGCCGGTCGGTACCCCGCCGTCCGCCGCGACCGGCGAGGGCCCGACCCGCTTGGCCACCACCTTGGCGATCCGGCGCTTGTCCATCTCGGAGACCCGGAGCTGCCAACCGCCGACATCGAACGTCTCGCCCTCCGCCGGGATGTGGCCGAACCGGTCGAAGAGGAACCCCCCGAGCGTCACGTACTCGCCCTCGGGCACGTTGATCCCGAGACGGTCCCGGACGTCGTCGACGCTCATCCGGCCGTCCATCAGCCATCTGTCGCCGTCCACCCGCACCAGGTCGGGCTCGTCGTCCGAATCGAATTCGTCGGCGAGATCACCGACCAGGGCCCCCAGGAGGTCCTTGATGGTGAGGACGCCTTCGACCCCGCCGTGCTCGTCGACGACCACGGCGAAGGCCCTGCGCTGCCGCTGCATCTCGGCCAGCACGTCGAGGACCAGCCGGGACTCAGGCACGAGGAACGGCTGGCGCACCCGGCGCGAGATGTCGATCGGGCCGGGCGAGGGCTGATCGGGCTCGACCCTCGCTGCGTCTGCCGGAAGGGGGGGCTCGCCCTCGGCGATTCCTCCGGCTCCGACCTCGCGTCCGCCGCTGACCTTCCAGCCTGCCCGGAAGAGATCGTTGACGAAGAGCACCCCGATCAGGTCGTCGAGGTTCTCCCCGTAGACGGGGAAGCAGCCGTGGCCCGACTCGCGCACCGCTCGGGACACGGTGTCGACGGTCAGGGGGATGGACAGCGCCACCACGTCGACCCTAGGGGTCATGACCTCGCGGACCGCGGTGTCGCGCAGCTCGTGCAGCGCATCGATGATGAACTGCTCCTGGGCGTCCGTCCCGCTGTCGGTGGGCAGCCCGGGTGCCTCGGCCTCGGCCTCGGAGGTCGGGGCGGTGCGGCGTCTACCCCGGCGTCCCTGGCTGTTCGATGGTTCTTCTTCGTGGCGTCGAAACACGGACACGGCGGTACCCGGTCTGTTCGGACGGAGCCGTCAGGCGCCGGCGGGTGCGGGTGTGGACACGACAGAGAGCGGTTGGTAGGACTCGTCGTAGTAGGTGCCCCCGTCGAGGAGTGCGGTGACGGCACGCCGCAGGCGAATGGGGTCGAGGGGCTTGACCACCCATCCCTCGGCTCCGGACCGGCGGGCGAGGAAGACGTCGGGGCGCCGGTCGAGCAGCATCAGGACGGGCACGTGCTCGAGGCTCCCGTAGGAGGCCTCGAGCCGGAGTTCGAGGCAGACCGCCATCCCACCCATGTTGCCCATCTGCAGGTCGACCACGACCAGGTCCGGCAGCGAGTCGGCGACCTCGGCCATGACCTCCGGGCCCGACCGGGCCTCGCGGATGGTGATGTCGGGAGTCGTGGCGATGGCGGCAACCTCGGCCCGTACCGATGGGGCATCGCTGGCCACGAGGATGGTGCGCACGACCACAAGGTTAGCGTCCCCGGCCACGGTGGCTCACCTGGGGACCCGGGACTGCTCAGTCGCAGGCGGTGGTGAACAGGAGGTCGGCGATGGTGGCCAGACCGTCGAGGTCGTGGACGTCGCTGTCCAGGAGCGGAACCCGGTAGACGGGCGCCGGCGCCACCTTGACCACCAGGTCGGCGTAGGCCTGCTCCTCGCGGTCCGAGGCTGCCGTGTAGCCGCGGAGGTTCTCAACCAGCTCGTCGAAGACAGTCCCCGAACCCCCCTCCGCACCGCGGGGCAGGGATGCCAGCTGCTCGTCCTCGACAAACCGCGGCTGCACCCGGTTGACGACCAGGGCGGTGACCGACATCTTCGATTCCGCCAGCTTGTCGGCGAAATGGACGGCCTCGTCGACGGAGTCTGGACGGGGGGAGGCCACCAGGACGAAGGCGGTGTCCTGCCTGGCCAACAGCTCCCGCACGCGTATCGCCCGGACACGGAATCCCTCCTCCATCCCCTCGAAGGCCTGGAAGAAGGCGACCGCGTCGCTCACGATGTCGGCGCCGGCCACTTTCGAGATGGTGCGCAGCAGTGCGTGGGCGGCCACCCCCATGACTCGGAGGCCGATGCGGGTGGGGGCCATCAGGGCCTGGAACACCCGGTTCTCCAGGAAGTGGGTGAGCCGCCGTGGGGCATCGAGGAAGTCGAGGGCGTTGCGCGACGGAGGGGTGTCCACCACCACCACGTCGAAGCCGCCTTCTTCCACGAGTTCGTAGAGCTTCTCCATGGCCATGTACTCCTGGGTGCCCGACAGCGTGCCGGTGAGGTTCCGGTAGATCCGGTTCACCTTGATGTCCTCGGCCTGCTCGGCGGTGTCCGAGTAGCGCTGGACCAAGTCGTCGAACGTCCCCTTGGTGTCGAGCATCAGGGCGTAGAGCTCGCCCGGCCACGCACCCTCGATCCGGGTGGGCCGGTTGGTGAGCTCGTCCAGGCCCAGCGAGTTCGCCAGTCGCCGCGCCGGGTCGATCGTCACCACGCAGGCGCTCCGGCCGAGGCGGGCCGCCTGCAGGGCGAAGGCGGCGGCGGTGGTGGTCTTCCCCACTCCCCCGGAGCCGCAGCAGATGATGATGGAGCGGTCGAGGGCGACCTCGTCGATGGTGGCCGGTTCGGTCACGACGGCACCTGGGCCGGGTCGTGGAGCTCCTTCACGCCGGTGGCGAGAGCATCGGTCAACAGGTCCAGCTCATGTGGACCGATGGCGGAGGTGAAGAGGAACGGAACCCGTAGCTGGGGGAGGGGAAGCTCGTGGGCCAGGCGTTGGAGCTGCTCCTCCTGCAGCTCGTGGCGGGTCTGGCGGAAACGGCGCGCCGCCTCGAGCGAGGACACGATGGACGGGTCGATGGTCACCCCTGCCGCGGCGACGGCATCCTCGGCGGGCACGTCCAGGCCGGCAACGGGGGGGTAGCAGGCGTTGACGATGACCGGGCCGAGGGCGATGCCCACCCTGTCCTCGAGCTGGTAGGCGGCTTCGATGACCTCGTTGACCGGCATCTCCTCGGGGAGGGTGACCAGCGCAACCTGGCATCGGGTCGGATCGGAGAGAAGCTCCACGACATCGGCGGCCTGGGCGCGTATCGGGCCGCCGCGGGCTGCATCGAGCAGGCCCCCGGCCGACGAGAGGAACGTCATGGTGTGGCCGGTGGCGGGCGCGTCCACCAGCACGAGGTCGGCGATGCGGCTGCGCTCGATCTGCTTGACCTTGCCCAGCACCAGGATGTCCCGGATACCGGGGATGGCACCGGCCACGATGTCCACGATCCCCGAGGACATCAGGCGCTTGGAGACCCGCTTCAGCCCGTGGTCGGCCAGGTACTCGAGCAGCGCGTCGTCGGGGGTGATGGTACGTGCCTGCACCGTGCCGGGCGGAATGACCGCGTTGCCGTCGCCGTCGCCGTCGTCACCGGCATTGCTGCCGTCGCCGGCCAGCGACGCGCCGGCTGCCCGGAGCACCGACCCGGCGTAGCCGAGTGCCTCCTCCTGGCCGAACGCGGCACCCACGCCCGAGCGCCCCTCGAGCTCGACCACCAGCACCGACAGGCCGGCCCCGGCTGCGAGGTGGGCCAGTGCCGCGACCATGGTGGTCTTCCCGACGCCACCCTTGCCGGCCACGATCAGGACCCGGCTCTGGCTGCAGAAGGCACGGACGTCCATAACGCAGTGGAGCGTAGTGTCCGGTTCCCCTCGTTCCACTCCACGGGGCCCCTGGTCCGTCCGGAGTGGCCGAATCGCGGTGCGTGCCACGCGGGGCCTCGGGATGATCCGGGGGGAAATCCTGGTCAGACCTCTTGTTTCGGGACACAGGTGCGAGTACGTTCGCTTGCTGGGGGATGGATCTGAAAAGGGGAGCCGGGCAGTGGAGCAGGCCGTTGACACATGGCAGCTCAAGGCGTCGTGCCGTGGGCCACAGGCGGAGATCTTCTTCCCGCCCGCCCACGCCGAGCGCAAGGAGGAGAAGCTGCAGCGGGAGGAGCGGGCCAAGGCGATCTGCCGATCCTGCGCGGTGCGGGTCGAGTGCCTTGATTACGCCATCCGCATCCACGAGGCCCATGGCATCTGGGGCGGCCTGAACGAGATGGAGCGCAAGCAGCTGGCGGACCGCCGGGCCGGCTGACCCGGCGGTCCGGGCCCCGGGCCGAGGGCCCCGCCCGCAGGCCGGCTGGAGGTCAGCCGATACCGAGGGCCGCGTCCGCGGCACGTACGCCCTTTCCTGCACAGACGGCGCCGGGCTGCTGTCCGGTGGCCAGGCAGATCCCTGCAGTCAGCTCGTTTGCTGCCGCCACGACGGCCCGGCCGGTTGGTTGGTCGGATTGGGTCAACGCACCGACGATGGCCGATTGCGACTGTCCCACGAGGATGGCAGGGCTGAATCCCGAGGTGGTGGCGGCCATGTGGTTGCCGATGTCGACGAACGGATAGGTACCGGTGGCTCCGGTTGCCCCGTATCGCGTGACCAGGGCCGACTGTGCGGGGTCGAGGGTGGCGATCCGTGCGAACACCCCCTCGGCGTCAACCGCGTCGGAGTACAGCTCGACGCCGGTGAACGTCACATACCGGCTCGTGTAGGTGGAGTCGGTGAAGGTGAAGCTCTGGATCTCGGCGAAGACCGACAGTGGGGCCGACTGCACGTTGTGCAGCGTGGTGAACTTCCCGAACCGCGACAGGGCCACGATCAACGGCCATCGTTCCGAGGCGCAGAACGGGCAGAATTCGGCACCCACGAAGAGCACCTCGGGCTTCCCGTTCGAGGTCAGGGGTGGTTGCCCGGCCAGAACGGTGGGGGCGGCGAGCGGGGTGGTGGGTGCGCTGACGCCGACCGTGTCGAAGGCGGATGCGGGGACGGTGGAGAGTGCGGAGAGCACGCCGCTCGATGTGGTGGGGGGGAGGGCAACGCCTTGGTGGGTCGATGTTCTGGTCAGGGCGTAGACGACCAGTGCGATGACGCCGATGAGGATGACGGCCACCGCCCCCCAGGCAAAGCGGGCGGTGCGGTTCGGCGCCGGGCTGTCGCCAGGAGGGGCAGCGTTGGACGTGCCGGGTCGACCGTCAGGTTCGGCGTCGTCTGCGTCGGGGTCGGTCTGACCGGCATCGGTCACGCGGCTGTCCGCCCCAGGATGCGACTACCCGGCATCGTAGGCATCGTCCCCATCGGCCAGGGCGAGCCCGTCGTCGGGGGCCAGGACGATCGGGGACGCGGTCACGATGATCACGAAGAGGATGAAGGTGATCAGGTGGACCGACGAGCACCACAGGCAGATGGCCTTGATGATGAAGAGCTCAGCGATGATCAGGTAGACGATCATGCCCACGCCGGCGAGGGACAGGATGAGGCGGGCCAGGTGGATCCGCCGGTCGGCGGACCGCCAGGCCGCCGGAAGGCAGAGGACGATCATGGGTACGAAGAACACAAGCCCCAGCATCGCCACCGGGATCCCGAAGATCACCGACTGCGGGCTGGTGGTGACCTTCTCGCAATTGATGGTCCCGTTGGACACGCAGACCAGGGCGACCTTGTCGAAGTGGGTGATCGTCAGGTAGACGGACACGCCGAGCCCGAAGATGCTGAGCAGCAGCGTGGCGACGGGCTGCCATCGCAGGTTGGGCATGGTCGTCTCCTGGGCGCCGGGTTCAGCTCAGCTTGAGAGCCTTGGCGGCAGCCTCCACGCCCGGGCTCGAGCAGACCGAGCCGGGTTGGCCCTTGGTACCCACGCAGATGGCCGCGGTCATGTAGTTGGCCGTGGCCACGATGGCCTGGGTCACCGGGTTGGTGGGGTCGTTGAGGCCAGCGGCGATGTCGGTCCACGAAAGGCCGGAGAGGACCCCCGGGCTGTAGCTGGGCCCGGAGATGAGGGCCAGGTTGTTGATGTTGATGAACGGGAAGCCCACCTGGCCGGCGGTCGCTTCGGGGATGAACTGCGGCGAGTCGTACTTGGTGAGGATGTTCTGCTCCTCCTTGGTGGGATTCTGCAGCGACCTGTAGTAGGTGGCGGTGGGCACGTTGCTCACCGCCTCGACACCGCTGAACTCCAGGTACGGACTGGTGAGGCTGGCACCGTAGTAGCTGAAGGTGTTGGTGGCGGGAAAGACGTCGGTGTGCGACGAGGCGGTCATCTTGAGGCCGGACCAGGTCCCGAAGCGGGACAGGGCCGCCGTCATGGACCAGCGCTCTGCGGCGCAGTAGGGGCAGTACTCGGCGCCGTAGTAGAACATCGCCGGCGACTTGCCGTTCAGGGTCATCGGGGGCTGGCCGCTCGTGACGATCGGAGGCGTCACCTGCACGGTCGGGGAGGTGACGCCGACCGTGTTGTAGACGGACAGCGGGATATTGGTGACGTCGTGCACCACCGAGGTGGAGGCCGGGGTGACCGGCGTGTAGGGAGCGTTGGCATTGTTGGTCGAGCCGCTGGTGAGCTTCACGATCACCAGCACGGCGATGACCACCACGACCAGGCCCACCGCACCCCAGGCGACGAGCGCGCCGGACGCCCTGCGCTTGGGTGCTGCCGGAGCCGGGCGGGCACCGGAGCGGGGCGTGTTCCCGCCCTTGCCTCCCGCACCGCCCTTGCCGCCTGCACCGGGCCTGGCACCGGGCTTGCCGCCCTTGCCGGCCGGGGACTTGGTGGAGACCGACCGGCTCTGGGCCTTGCTCCGATCCTTGGCGCTCTGCCCTGCGCCACCCGGGCCGTTCACCGGCTTGGGTTTGTTCCCCCCGACAGTGGTCCTGTCCTGGTCTTGTGCCATCGTTCCGCAGTCTCCGATTCGTCGACTCGTCCGAGTGAGCGTAACTGGTCCGCCTCCAGGAAGGGAGTCGGGGCGGCCCGGGGTTGTCCGTGGTGGGCACGACCCGCCCGCCGCTCTTCCCGCCGCCGGGCTCGGCACCGCCCTCATCGGGCACCCGGGTGGGTGTCGGGCCTACACTGACCCGCCATGCTCACAGAATCGTCAGGACCAGCGATTCCCGTGGACCCGATCCCGCCGGCACCGGGTGCGAGCTCACACGTCGTCCGCCGAACGGCCTCCTTCGACGGGCACCGGGTCAAGTACAGCGTCGTGGGCTCCGGACCCACCGCCCTGTTCCTCCACGGCTGGGGCCTCCGGCCCAATTCCTACGGCGGCGCCATCGAGGCCATGGCTTCGGCCGGGTGCCGCGTCTACGCGCCGGCGCTGCCCGGATTCGGCGGCACCCGCGAGCTCGACCCGGAGCAGCGCACCTTTTCCGGATACGCCCGGTGGGTCGGGCACTTCCTGGACTCGGTCGGGGAGAGCCGGGTCGCCCTGGTGGCCGGCCACTCCTTCGGTGGCGGTGTGGCCACCGCGTTCGTCCACGGGCAGCCGTACCGTACGTCCGCCCTTCTGCTGGCCAACGCCATCGGCAGTCCCACCTGGGCCCTCTTCCCCAACGAGGTCCGCACCATGATGCAGCGGCCGTTCTGGGACTGGGGCCGTCACCTGGGGTCCGACATCCTCTCCTCGCCGGAGCTCATCCGGCTCCTGCCGACCATCCTCGAGGACTTCATCCCCAACCTGCTGCAGAACCCACTCGGCATGCTCCGCACCGGCGAGTTCATCCGCCGGGCCGACCTGGTCGAGGAGGTCCGCACCATCGCCCGGTTCGGCATTCCGGTGACGGTGGCGTGGTCGGACCGTGACGGCCTGGTGCCGCGCTCGGCCTTCGACGACCTCCGCCGGGCGGCCGGCGTGGACGGCGTGGTGGTCGAGGGCGCGCACTCGTGGCTGATCGCCGACCCGGCCGGCTTCCGGGAGCTGGCCATCAGCGCCCTGGTCGACTCCGGTGCCCTCACCACCCGATCCGTGCGCGCACGCTGACCGACCCCGGAGCCGACCCCGGAGCCGGCGCCGGGACGGGCGCACGCCTCGAGGTTGCGGCAGTAGCCTGACCCCATGACCGTGACCGTCCGTGATGCCGCCACGGTGATGCTCATACGCGACGCACGCGACGAGGCCGACCGACCCGCCATCGAAGTGTGCATGTTGCGCCGGAACCTGGCCTCCGAGTTCGTGGCCGGTGCCTATGTCTTCCCCGGAGGGTCGGTGGACCCCGACGACCGGGGCCCCATGGCCGAGGCCCTGTGTCGGGGGAGGACGGACGCCGAGGCCAGCGCCCTGCTGGGTGTCGAGTCCGGCGGGCTGGCGTTCTGGGTGGCCGCCCTGAGGGAGTGCTTCGAGGAGGCCGGAGTGCTCGTCGCCCAGCGGCACGAGGACGCCGAGCGGGGCGACGGCACCCTGCTCGACACCAGCGACCGGGTGGTGGCGAGGCGCTTCGCTGCCCATCGCAGCGCTGTCAACGACCAGAGGACCCGGCTGCTCGACGTCTGTCGTGAGGAGGGTCTGGTGCTGGCGGCCGACACGGTGCACTACGTGAGCCACTGGATCACGCCCGAGTTGGCCCCGAAGCGCTTCGACACCCGGTTCTTCGTGACCGCCGCCCCGCCCGGCCAGGTGGCGCACCACGACGAGGCGGAGACCATTGCCAGCATCTGGGTCCGCCCCGACAACGCGCTCGCCCGGTACGCCGCCGGTGAGATCGAGCTCCTCCCGCCGACCATCGCCAACCTCGAGAGCCTCGCCCCCTTCCGCTCGACCCGCCAGGTCATGACGTGGGCCCGCAGCGTCACCGACGTGCCCACCATCCTGCCGATCGTCCTCATTGCGGACGGGCAGCTGTTGGTCCTGCGACCGGGTGACGAGGGCTACGACGAGGCCCTGGAGAACAGGCAGGCGTCGGGGCCGACCGTCGTCCACGAGGATCTCGCCGAGGCGGCCCGTGCGGCCTGGGGGCCGAAGGCCGGCCAGGTCTGAGGGCACAGGTGCCGCCCGCCGGGACGGGGCGACGTGGCGAACCTAGCCAGGGCTCCGCTCCGGCTCCAGAGGGGCCGGCGGCCCGTCGGTGGAGCCGTCCTCGGGGGCACCGGCCCGCACCGCCGCCTCCACCCGATCGAGCATCCGGGCGCTGCACCCCTCCATCGACACCACCGGCGCATTCGTGGTGATCACCGACTCGGCGATCCGGTCGAACACCTCGGCCAACGGCTGGTCCACGTCGAGGGCGACCGGGGCTCCGGCGTCCCCGCCGGCGGCGACCGAGGGATGGAGGGGGATCTGCCCGATCAGCGGGACGCCCACGTCGGCGGCCAGCCTGGCACCGCCGCCGGAACCGAACAGTGCATACGACGTGCCGTGGTCGCAGGTGAAGTCGCTCATGTTCTCGATGACCCCGACCACCCGGAGGTATCCCTTGCGGGCCATGTCGGCGGTCCGCGCCGCCACCTTCTGGGCGGCCACCGGGGGGGTGGTGACCACGAGGACCTCGGTCCGCGGCATCATCCGGGCCAGGCCCATCTGGATGTCACCGGTGCCGGGCGGCATGTCGATCAACAGGTAGTCGAGGTCCCCCCAGTGGACGTCCTCGATGAATTGGCGGACCGCCCGGTTGAGGATCAGCCCACGCCACATGATGGCGTTCTCCTCGTCGGCCAGGAACCCCATGGACAGCACCCGAAGCACCCCCTGCCCGACCTTCCGTTCGAGGGGAACCATCTTCTTGTCGCGTGACTCGACGTCGCCCTGCATGCCGAGCAGACGGGGGACGGAGAACCCCCAGATGTCGGCGTCGAGGACGCCGATGGTCAGCCCCCGGCGGGCCATCGCCACCGCCAGGTTGACGGTCACCGAGCTCTTCCCCACGCCACCTTTGCCCGAGGCGACGGCGATCACCCGTGCCGTGTCGGGGATGTCGGTGTCCGGCGCAGGGTCCCGGGCCAGAAGACGCGCCCGGGCCATCACCACCTTGCGCTGGTCGGCGTCCATGACCCCGGTGCTCACCGAGACCGCCCGCACTCCGGCCAGCGCGCCGAGGTGGGTCTCCACGTCGTTGCGGATCTGGGTGCGCAGGGGGCACCCGGCGACGGTGAGCGCCACCTCGACGTCCACCACGCCGCCCTCGGCGATCCGCACCGCGGTCACCATGCCCAGCTCGACGATGTCCGCCCGCAGCTCGGGGTCGACGACGCCGCGCAGGGCGGCCCGCACCACGTCCTCGGTCAGGCCGGGTGCCGCGGGTTCGGGCGTGTCGGACCTGGTCATCTCGACAATTCTAACGGTCGACACTCGACGGCCACTCGACGGCCACTCGACGGCCACCCGACGGCCACCCGACGGCCACCCGACGGCCACCCGAGGGGGTGTATCGCCTGCACCGGGACACGGGTACGCTTGGTGGAGCAGCGGCGACCGGCCCCGTGCCGGCCGGCTGGTGGCAAGGATCCGGCCAGAGCATGCACGAAATCCGTCCCGTGACCCAGGAGGAACTCCGATGAGCACCACGATGCAGAACGTCAGTATCGGGAAGAAGCCGAATCCGGTCACGCTGACCGATCACGCCGCCGCCAAGGTCGCCGAGCTCCTGGCCCAGGAGGACATCGACGGCCTGGCCCTGCGGGTGGCGGTGCGCCCCGGAGGATGCTCGGGCTTCAGCTACGAGATGTTCTTCGACGCCGACGTGGCCGACGACGATGTGGTGAGGGAGTTCGGCGAGGTCAAGGTGGTCGTGGACGCGACCAGCGCCGACCTGCTGAAGGGCTCGACCCTCGACTACGACGATGGCCTGCAGGGCGCCGGGTTCCATGTGACCAACCCGAACGCGTCCCGCACCTGCGGCTGCGGATCCTCCTTCAGCTGATCCGCTGATCCGCTGATCCACTGATCCACTGATCCAGCTTCACGTCAACGGCGCCGTCGTCGAGGTCCTCGACGACGGCGCCTCTCTGCTGGACGTACTTCGCGATCGGCTCGGACTGCACTCGGTCAAGGACGGCTGCAGCCCCCAGGGCCAGTGCGGCTGTTGCACGGTATGGGTGGACGGCGCCCCGCGGGTGGCGTGCGTCACCCCGGTCCGCCGGCTGCAGGGTCGCCGGGTGACCACTCTCGAGTCGCTCCCCGGGGACGGGGCCGCCGAGTGGGCCGAGGCGCTGGTGGCCACCGGCGGCAGCCAGTGCGGCTTCTGCACCCCGGGCATCGTGATGAGGCTGGCTGCCCTGTCCCCGGAGCCCGCCGAGCGCGGCCATGGTTCCGCCGCGGCCACTGCCGCATCGGAGAAGGTCGGACAGGCCCTGGTCGCCCACCTGTGCCGCTGCACCGGTTGGAAGACCATCGAGGAGGCGGCCTCCCGGGTCTATCAACGGTCACCGGGGTCCGACCCCTCGGCTGGCCCGGCACGCGACCTCGGTGCCGCTTCTGCCCGGGCCGAGCTCGAAGGAGGGGTCCCCCAGCAGGTCGGCCTTGACGTGGTGATGGGCCGGGCGGGGTTCGCCGACGACACCTGTCCGCCGGGTGCGCTGGTGGCCGTGCCCGATGGACGGGGTGGACACGCCGTGGCCGAGTCGGTGGCCGCGGCTCGGGCCCTGGCCGGAAGGGTCCAGGGTCGCAGCACCAGTGCCGCGCTGAGCCATCCGATCGCGGTGCCGCCGGGAGCGTGGACGGTCGGCCTGCGTACGACCTGGGTGGAGCCGGCCTACGTCGAGCCGGACGCGTCCTGGTGCGTCCCGGGGGGAGTGCCAGCGTCCCCCTACGGGAACGGCGGTGCCTTCGGGGGGAAGCTGCACTCACCGGTGGCGGCCGACGCCCGCCGTCTGGCCGACGAGCACGGCCGGCCCGTGCGGGTCCTGTGGTCACGCGAGGACGTCGTGCGGCACGGGCCCAAGCGCCCACCGGTGGCCGGTGGCATCGACGCCGGGGGGACCGGGGTGCTCCGGGTGGGGATCACCGCGGGCGAGGTGACCGGGCAGCAGTGGGCCTCGGTGTCCGCCCTGGCGGCGGCCGTGGCCCCCGGGCTGGTCCTCGAGCAGGTGGCGCTGGCCGGGCCACCGATCTCCTTCGACCTGCGGGCCGCGGTGTGGGCGGAGGCGGCGGTGCTGGCCGCTGTCGCCCGTCTGGCCGCGCCCGACGGTCCCGGGCCTCGCCACGACGTCCCCATCGAGGTGGTCGGCCCGTCCGGGGGGCGTGCGGTGGCCCGCTGCGGCCCCGACGGCTCGATCGAACTGTCGGTCGACGCCGGCCCGCCCCTCGACGAGGTCGTGCTCCGCTCCTACTGCATCGGGGCCGCCCACCAGGCGTTGGGCTGGGTCCGTTCGGAGGGGATCGCCGTGGATGCCGATGGGGCGGTCCACGACCTGACGATGCGCTCCTTCGGGGTCCTGCAGGCCAGGGCCATGCCGCCGGTCACCGTGCGGATCGGGTCGGCCTCTGCTGCCGGCCCGGTCAACGGCTCCGACGCCGTGTTCGCCGCGGTGGCCGCCGCCCGCTGGCTGGCCGACGGACTGGCACCCGAGTGGCCTCTCGACAGGGGCGGCGCCGGCCGCCGATGAGGCTCTCCCCCCGGACCCGCGGCCGAACGTAGGCTGGACCGTCCACCGAGCCCCAGCCCCTGCGAGGAGCATGCGATGAGTACCCCGATCGGCCCGTACGCCCCCATCGTCATCGCCGGCCCCTGGTTGATCTGCTCCGGCCAGCTCGGGCTGGGCGAGCCGGAGGCCGGACAGGCTCCCTCGTTGGTGGAGGGTGGTGCCCCGGCCCAGCTCGCACAGGCCCTGGCCAATGCCGACGGGCTCCTGCGCGGCCAGGGTGCCGTGCCGGCCGACGTGGTCAAGACCACCGTGTTCCTGGTCGACATGGCCGATGCCCCCGCCGTCAACGACGCCTACCTGGCGTTCTTCGGCGACCACCGCCCGGCCCGCTCGATGGTGGCCGTGTCCGGGCTCCCCCTGGGCGGCCTGGTCGAAGTGGAGCTGTGGGCGTACCGCGACCCGTCGTGACCGAGGCGGGTCAGGGCATCCAGCTGGTCTGACCGAACCGGTAGCCCACCGAGCGGACCGTCTGGATCAGGTGGGCGTTCTCCTCGCCGAGCTTGGCCCGGAGGCGCCGGACATGGACGTCGACGGTGCGGGCACCGCCGTAGTACTCGTAGCCCCACACCCTCGACAGCAGCGTCTCGCGGGTGAACACCTTGCCCGGGCGGGCGGCCAGAAATCGGAGCAGCTCGTACTCCATGTAGGTGAGGTCGAGAACCTTGCCTGCCACCGCGGCCTGGTAGGTCTCGAGATTGAGCACCAGGGGCCCGTGTTCGAGGAGATCCGGCCGCAGGCCCCGTCCGGTCCTCCAGAAGAGGTGGGCCAGCCGGGCACTGAGCTCCCCGGCGTTGACCGGCTCGAGGCAGAGGTCGTCGAACAGATCCTCACGGAGCTCGAGCTCGCCAAGCTGCTCGACCGGGACGACCACCATCACCGGGGCGAGGGGGACCTCACGCTTGCGAAGGTGGCGGCAGAGGAGGAACGCCCCGACCGGATCGGCGGCGCTGGAGATCACCGCACCCGACCACCCGTCCTCTGGCTCCTCGGTTTCGGCGGCCTCGGGTTTGTCGATGCCCCGCCACGGATAGCCGGCCCGTTCGAGGACGGCGATCACCGCGATGGGCGGCACGGCGGGAAAACACAGCAAGGGCTCCATGGCGGTGCTCCCCCTTTCCTCTCGAGGTGCTGGCTGTTCGAAGGCTGCTTACAGCAGCGGGAGATAGCGGTCGAGCTCGAACTGCGATACGTGGGCCTTGTACCCGGCCCATTCGGCCCGCTTGTTGCGGATGAACCACTCGAAGACGTGGTCGCCGAGGGTGGCGGCCAACAGCTCGGAGGACTCCATGAGGACCAGGGCCTCGTTGAGGCTACCCGGAAGGTGCAGGATCCCCTTGCCCGACAGCTCCTCGGCGCTCAGATCGAACAGGTTGGCATCGGTTTCGGGGGGCAGCTCGTACCCCTGCTCGATGCCTCGCAGCCCGGCAGCCAGAATGACGGCGAAGGCCAGATAGGGGTTGCAGGCGCTGTCGGGCGACCGGTACTCGATGCGGGTGGACTCGCCCTTGCCGGGCTTGACCACCGGTACCCGGACCAGGGCGGACCGGTTGTTGCGGGCCCAGGACATGTGGATGGGGGCCTCGTAGCCGGACACCAGCCGCTTGTAGGAGTTGACCCACTGGTTGGTGACCGCGGTGATCTCCCCGGCGTGGCGGAGGAGGCCGGCGATGAACCCCTCGGCCACCTCGGAGAGTCCGCCCGGCCGTTCGAGGTCCACGAATGCGTTGGCCTCCCCGCGGAAGAGCGACATGTGGGTGTGCATCCCCGAGCCCTGCAGGCCGGCGAGGGGCTTGGGCATGAAGCTGGCGAACACCCCCTGCTGGCGGGCCATCTCCTTGACCACCAGGCGCACCGTCATGATGGTGTCGGCCATGGTCAGCGCGTCGGTGTAGCGGAGGTCGATCTCGTGCTGGCTGGGTGCATCCTCGTGCTGGGCGTGCTCGACCGGGATGCCCATCTCCTCCAGGGTGAGCACGGTGCGCTGTCGGATGTCACTGGCCCGGTCGGCCACTGTCAGCTCGAAGTACGACCCTGTGTCCAACGTCTGCGGCGCGTGGGAGGGGTCGCTGTCGGCGAAGTAGAAGTACTCGATCTCCGGTGCTGCGTAGAAGGTGAAGCCGCGATCGTGTGCCCGGTCGAGTGAACGGCGCAGCACGTGGCGGGGGCAGCCCTGGAACGGCGAGCCGTCGAGGTCGACGATGTCGCAGAAGACCCGCGCCACCTGGGCCTCGGGCACCTCGCCATTCGGCCCGAACTGCCCGTGGCCGTGCCAGGGGAGGAGCTGGAAGGTGTTGGCATCCGGCCGGGCCAGGACGTCGCTCTCCTGGACGCGGCTGAAGCCGTCGATGGCGGACCCGTCGAACGTCATCCCCTCGCCCAGGGCGTTCTCGAGCTCGGCGGGCGTGATGCTGAAGGTCTTCGGTGTTCCGAGCACGTCGGTGAACCACAGCTGGACGAACCTGATGCCGCGTTCCTCCACGGTGCGGAGGACGTACTCCTCTTGACTCCTCATCGGGTCGGCCACCTCCGGGCGAGTCGGGGTCTCTGTGTGGGGGGTGTCAGGGTCGATGCCGCCATTCTCGCAGGTGGCAGGGGGCTCGGTCGAAGTGGCGCCGGCGGAGGCGAACAGAGCCGGGCCCGGAGGGGCCCGGCTCTGTTGCACGCAGAGCGGTGGAGCCGGGGACCGCCGGGCCCACTTCGCGGTGGCCCGGGTTCCGGTTGGTCCCCGCGCCGGTCAGCTTCCCTCGGCGTCGCCGCAGACGGTCTCGACCATGATGGCGGTCACCTGGTAGGGGTCCATGTTGGCATTCGGGCGGCGGTCCTCCAGCCAACCCTTCTTGGCCTTGGCCGTGGCCCACGGGATGCGGATGGAGGCGCCCCGGTCGGAGGTCGCGTAACTGAACGTGGTGTAGTGGGCGGTCTCGTGCGCTCCGGTCAGTCGGCTCTCGATGCCCACGCCGTACACGGCGATGTGCTCGTCGATCTTCTTCCCGATGGCCTCGCAGCCGGCGATGATGGCGTCCCAGCCGCCTTCGGCCCGCATCTCCTTGGTGGAGAAGTTGGTGTGGGCCCCGGCGCCGTTCCAGTCACCGAGGATCGGCTTGGGCTCGAGGGTGGCGTAGACCTCGAAGTCCTCGGCGATGCGGAAGAGGAGCCACCGGGCCACCCAGAGCTGGTCGGACATCTCCAGCGGCGAGAGGACGCCGACCTGGAACTCCCACTGGCCCATCATGACCTCGGCGTTGGTGCCCTCGATGCCGATGCCCGCATCGATGCACGCAGCCGTGTGGAGCTCGACGATCTCGCGTCCGGGCATCTTGTCGCCACCGACGCCGCAGTAGTAGGGGCCCTGGGGCGCGGGATAACCGATGGCCGGCCAGCCCAAAGGCCGCCCGTCCTTGAAGAAGGTGTACTCCTGCTCGATGCCGAACATCGGCTCGTGGTGGCCGTACTTCTTCACCACCTCACGCAGCCGGGCGCGGGTGTTGGTCGGGTGGGGGGTGAAGTCGGTCAGCAGCACCTCGCACATCACCAACCTGTCGTCGGGCCCCCGCAGGGGATCGGGACAGCTGAACACCGGCTGGAGCACGCAGTCCGAGTCGTGGCCCAGCGCCTGGTTGGTGCTCGAACCGTCGAACCCCCAGATGCCCGGCTCCTCGCCGTCGGCGACGATCTTCGTCTTGCTGCGCAGCAGCGGCGCAGGCTCGGTTCCGTCGATCCAGATGTACTCGGCTTGGTAAGGCACTCGCACTCCTCTGTTTCCATTGCTCGGTTTTTTCTCTGACTCGGTCGCCCTCTGCCCTGGCTTCCCGCCGCTGATGCGGGGCCCGTACCACCGGCACGGCCCAGGGGCCATGCCGGTGGGGGTGGGAATCCGAGGGACAACCCACTATCGCAGGGCGCCGTTTCTCCCCCGTTACCCGATTGTGAACGGACGATGAATAGGCCGACCTGCGCGCCACGCTGCCGTAACCGTACCCCCGTGGGTGGCCACTTCGTCCAGAGGGGTCCGGCGGTGGTGCCGATAGGCTGGCCCCATGGCTCGAGTGCGGGTGGCCGCGTGCCAGATCAACACCGTGGTGGGCGATCTCGAGGGCAATGCCCGGCGCATCCTCGGCGCCCTCGACGAGGCAGAGCGCGGCCGTGCGGACCTGGCCGTCTTCCCCGAACTGACGGTCACCGGGTACCCCCCCGAGGATCTCCTGGGCCGGCCGGCCTTCGTGGCCGACAACCAGGCGGTGTTCGCCGAGATCGCCGCGTCCACGGGCACCTGTGCCGCCGTGGTCGGGTACGTCGCCACCGATCGGGCCGGGCGACTGGTCAATGCCGCGGCCATGTGCGCAGGTGGCCGCGTGGTCGGCCGCTACTTCAAGCGCCTGCTTCCCAACTACGGGGTCTTCGACGAGCAGCGGTGGTTCGCCCCCGGGGACGGACCCTCGACCCGCCCCGTGGTGGCCGGCGTCCCGGTGGGGATGACCATCTGCGAGGACATGTGGTTCGCCCACGGACCGATGGTCGACCAGGCCGCCGCCGGGGCCCGCCTGCTGGTCAACCTCAATGCGTCCCCTTACTCGCGCGGCCGCCGGTCCGAGCGCCTCTCCGTGCTGGCCGACCGGGTGGCGGAGACGGGATGCCCCATCGTCTACGTCAATCAGGTCGGCGGCCAGGACGAGCTCGTCTTCGACGGTGCCTCCCTGGTGATGGACCCCGACGGGGCCCTTTCGGCCTCGGCGCGCCAGTTCGAGGAGGAAGTCCTCCTCGTCGACCTCGACGTCGACGTGCCTCCCCCGGCCGGCGCCCCTGCTCCCCCGGACGGGGTCGCCGCGGGCACGGTGGTGATCAGCGGGACGTCCCGGGCCGAGGGGTCGCATCCTGTGGCCGACACCGTGGCCCCCGTCCTCGACCCCGAGGCAGAGGTCTACGGGGCCCTGGTCCTCGGGACACGCGACTACGTGGCGAAGAACGGGTTCACCGACGCGGTGATCGGACTGTCCGGGGGCATCGACTCGTCGCTGGTGGCGGCCATCGCCGTCGACGCGCTGGGATCCGCGCACGTCCACGGCGTGACCATGCCCTCGCGCTACTCCAGCGAGGGATCGGTGGCTGACGCGGTGACGCTGGCCGCCAACTTGGGCATAGGCATCGCCAACGCCTCCATCGAGGGGGTGCATCGGGCCTTTTCCGACACCCTCGCTCCTCTGATCGGAGCGGCGCCCCGCGGGCTGACCGACGAGAACCTGCAGTCGCGCCTCCGAGGGGTGCTGCTCATGGCGTTGTCCAACGCCAACGGCTGGATCGTCCTCACCACCGGCAACAAGAGCGAGATGGCCACCGGCTACTCCACGCTGTACGGCGACTCTGCCGGAGGGTTCGCCGTGATCAAGGATGTGGCCAAGACCCTCGTCTACGAACTGTGCCGCCACCGCAACGCCCGGGCCGGGTTCGACCTGATCCCCGATCCGGTGCTCACCAAGGCGCCGTCGGCCGAGCTGCGCCCGGACCAGCGTGACGACGAGTCGTTGCCGCCCTACTCGGTGCTCGACCCGGTCATGGCCGGCTACGTCGAGGGCGACCGGTCTGCCGACGACCTGATCGCCGAGGGGTACGACCCCGACGTGGTGGCTCAGGTGATCGGGCTGGTGGACCGCGCCGAGTACAAGCGCAGGCAGATGCCACCTGGGGTCCGGATATCGGCCAAGGCGTTCGGCAAGGATCGTCGGATGCCCATCACCAACCATTACCGATCCGCGATGGCCAGGCCCGACACGGGGCCGGGGACACCGGGCGGGGAGGCCCCGGCCGTTGTCTGACGCCCCGATCGGATTCGATTTGCCACAGATCGTCGACGGACCGGCACCCGGAGACCTCGGTGCCGAGCCGCTCGCCCTCACCCTCGGTGCCACGGCTGCGATCGTCGGTGAGTACCGTTGGATCGAGAACGCCCTCTACGCCGCCCTCGGTACGTGGGTGAGCGACATGCCCATCGCTGCCGTGCAGGTCCACCTGGACGCCCAGAGCATGCGCCACGCGTGGCACGCCGAACTATGGGCCGACCGCCTGCCGGTCCTCGCCGGAGTCGATCCGGACCGGCTGACCATGCCGTCCCCCCCCTCGGCTGCCCTGTTCGCCGTACTCAACGGCGACACTCCGGCGAGGGAGGGGCCGGGATCGTCGTGGCCACCGGCCGGCGACGGGAGGTCGAGGCCGCCGGGTGCGCTGCCGCGGCTGGCGGGGCTCTACCGGGTGGTCCTCCCCCGCCTGGCGGTGAGTTACCGCCGTCATCTGGGCGTCACCAACTCGGTGACCGACGGACCGCTCCGTCGGACCCTCCGGCTGGTGCTCAACGACGAGATGGAGGACTGGTACGCCGGGGAGCAACTGGTGCAGCGCCTGGTCGCCCGACCCCATGATGTGGCTGCCGTCTACGAGTTCCAACAGCGCCTGGAGGAGACGGTGGTGGCGGCGGGGGCCAGAACGGGGATGGTGGTCTTCCCCGACACGGTTCCTCCCGACTGACCGCGCACGACGGCGTGGCGACCCGATCCGTCTGAAGGGGTTGACGCGTCCGGTAAACTTCGAGGGCAGCAATCGTTGCGCCCGATAACGCCAGGCCTCAGTCACCCAGAACCCGTTCGGCGGTTTGGTTGGCGTAGGTTTGCCGTCCCCCACAGCGTTGGGGAAAACGAAGGACCTGGTGAAGTTGGCAAAGGAGCGCCTCGAACGAGACGACGAGGACCTGGTGCGGTTGTATCTGACCGACATCGGCCAGTATCCGTTGTTGACCAAGGACGACGAGGTTCGTCTGGCACAGGCCATCGAAGCCGGACGCGAAGCCGACGCACAGCTGGCTGCGGCCCCGAAGGGGCTGACCCCGGCGAAGAAGCGCGAGCTTCGGCGCACGACGCTGCAGGGCGAGTCGGCCCAGCAGACCTTCGTGCAGTCGAACCTTCGGCTGGTCGTCTCCATCGCCAAGAAGTACCAGGCCTCGGGCCTGCCGCTGCTCGACCTCATCCAGGAGGGCAACCTCGGCCTCATGCACGCCGTCGAGAAGTTCGACTGGCGCAAGGGGTTCAAGTTCTCCACCTATGCCACCTGGTGGATCCGCCAGGCCATTACCCGGGGGATCGCCAATACCGGGCGCACCATCCGGCTGCCCGTCCACGCCGGCGACACGTTGGCCCGGGTGCAGAAGGCGCAGGCGCGTCTCGAACTGAAGTACGGCCGGCCGGCAACGCTGGCCGAACTGGGCGCCGAAGTCGAGATGCCCGAGGACAAGCTGGTGGAGGCCCTTCGGTTCCGAGCCGAGCCCCTCTCCTTGTCGGAGCCCCTGCGCGAGGACGGCGACGCCGAGCTCGGCGACGTCGTCGAGGACCGGTCGGCGGAGTCACCCTTCGAGGTTGCGGCGGTCTCCCTGCTCCCTGAGGAGATCGGTCGCCTCCTGTCACCACTCGACGAGAGGGAGCGCGAGATCCTCCGGCTCCGCTTCGGCCTCGACCGCGGCGAGCCGCGCACGCTCGAGGAGGTGGGCGAGCACTTCAACCTCACCCGTGAGCGGATCCGCCAGATCGAGGCGAGGGCCATGTCCAAGCTGCGGCACCCTTCGTCGGACACCGGCGCTCGCGACCTCCTGACGGTCTGAGGATCTCCTCGCCGTCTGCGCACACCCCGCGCACGCCCCGGGGCGGACCGCCACCGGCCGGAGCAGCCGGCCCGGGGAGCGGGTACGATCTCTCTCCATGAAGAAGCTCCTGATCCTCGCCATCGTCGTTGCCCTGGGTGTCGTCGCCGCCAAGCGGCTGCGCGCTTCCTGAGCACTCCCGGCGCCTGCGCCGGCCCGCCTCACTAGCCGTGGGCTCTGCGGGCCATTCGCCAGACCACGAACGCCCCGACCGACGCTGCCGCGGCGGCGCCACCGACGGCGGTGGCCGTGATCGACAGGCGCGGGACACTGACCCGGTCGCGCAGGCGGACCGGCTTGGTGAACTGCATGACCTCCCACTCGCGCTCGCGGGCCACCTTGGCCAGGACCCGGTCGGGATTGACCGCCACGGGGTGCCCGACGGCCTCGAGCATGGGTAGGTCGGTGTAGGAGTCGGAGTAGGCCGACGACTCCTCGAGATCGAGCCCCTCCTCCTCGGCGAGCGCCCTCATCGCCTCGGCCTTGAACGGGCCATAGGCGTAGAACTCCATCTCCCCCGCATACAGGCCGTCCGCGTCCACCACCGCCCGGGTGGCGATGGAACCGTCCACGCCCAGGTGCTCGGCCAGCGGCTGGACGATCTCCTCGGGTGACGCCGACACCAGGTAGACCTTGTGGCCGGCGGCACGGTGGGCCTCGATCAGGTCGAGGGCCTCGGCGTAGATGATGGGCTCGACCGTCTCCTCGAGCGCCTCCCGCACGATCTCCCTGATCAGGTCGCGGTCCCAGCCCTTGGTCAGGGTGAGCATCGACTCGCGCACCCGGGCCAGCTTCTGCTCGCTGGCCCCGAGGTGGAGGTAGACGATCTGGGAGACCACCGAACGGACGATCAGGCGCCGGTTGATGAGACCGCCCCGGTAGAACGGCAGGCCGAAGGCGGCGATGGATGCCTTGGCGATGACCGTCTTGTCCAGGTCGAAGAACGCGGCGCGCATCCGGGTCGTCAATGTCCTACCAACAGCTGCTGGACGGCCTCCTCGGCGTCGGCGGTCACCAGGGCCAGTACCTCGTCCCCGACGGCGAGGCGGGTGTCGCCCCGGGGGACCACCAGCTTGTCGGACCGGACCACGGCCACCACGGTGGCCTCCCGGGGGAACCCGAGCTCGGCGAGGTCGACGCCGGCGGCCGGCGAGTCCTCGGCCAAGGTGACCTCCACCAGGTGTGCGGTCCCACCCTCGAACCGGAGCAGGCGCACCAGGCTGCCGACGGAGACGGCTTCTTCGACCAGGGCGGTGAGCAGCTGCGGCGTCGACACCGACACGTCGACTCCCCAGCTCTCGGTGAACAGCCACTGGTTCTTCGGGTGGTTGACCCGGGCGACGACCCGGGGGACGGCGAACTCCTGCTTGGCCAGGAGGGAGACGACCAGGTTGTCCTCGTCGTCTCCGGTGGCGGCCACGACCACGTCGACGGTGGCCAGTCCGGCTGCGTCCAGGGACGAGACCTCGCAGGCGTCAGCCACCACCCAGGTGATGTCGAGGTCGGCCCGGATGCGGTCGATCAGATCGGGATCGCGCTCGATGACCAGCACGTCGTGGCCGTTGGCGTGGAGATCGGAGGCGATGGCCGTCCCCACGCTCCCCGCACCGGCAATGGCAACCCTCATGGGCGTCCTCCTGTCACTGTGCCTTCGGGAACGGGGGCGTCTGCCCCTCCGCCCTCGGTCACTGCACGGTCATCGGAAGGCCGGTCCGTGCCGCGGAAGCCGGCGGCGGGGGTCCCGACGATCCGCGTCTGTAGGCGCTCGAGGGCGGTGTCGGCGACCATCAGGTGGAGGACGTCCCCGTCCTGGCCGACCAGGTCGTTGAAGTCGAGGCGGGCCACCCCGGCCCGGGTGACCGCCACCAGAGTGACCTCACCGGGCACCGAGAGGTCGGCCAGGCGCTTGCCCGCCCAGCGCTCGGGCAGTTCGCGTTCGACCAGGGAGAGCGTTCCTGTGGGGTCGGACCACTGACCCTCCGTGTCGGCGGGGTTCAGGCGCCGTTGGACCTGGTCGATGGTCCACGCCACGGTGGCCACGGTGGCGATGCCCAGGCGCAGGTAGATCTGCGCCCGGCGGGGGTCGTAGATGCGGGCCACCACATGGGGGATCTCGTAGGTCTCGCGGGCGATGCGGGCGGTCAGGATATTCGAGTTGTCACCGCTCGTCACCGCGGCCAGCGCCGCTGCCTCCCCGGCGCGCGCCCGCTCGAGGGCGTCGCGGTCGAAGCCCGATCCGACCACCGTCGTGCCGGCCCAATCGCTGGGCAACCTCCGGAACGCCTTGGGGTTGCGATCGATCATGGCAACCGAATGGCCCTGCTCGACCAGGCCGATCCCCAGGCCAGATCCGACCCGGCCACAACCGACGATGATGGTGTGCACCCGAACCATGCAACACGCATCGTGGGGAGATCACAACTCACCCGCCGCGGTCTCGTGCCTGTCGCCTGCGGATTCCGGTGCCTCCCGTGCCTGCGGAGCCGGGTTCGGGCCTGCGGGGGCACCCATGGTTTACTGAGGGAATGGATCCAGCGGCCACCGGTGTCAGGGGTCCAGATGATCCGGCGCCATCAGGGGTGACGGAGCCGGCGGCTGTGCCGGCGGCTGTGTCGGCGGCCATGACCGGTCCGGTGTCCCGGATGATGCCCGCCGCGGCGGCCGTGGTGAAGGTGGACCTCCCCGAGACGCTCCGCTACCGGCTCAAGAACAAGCTGCTGGGCCCGCCGCTGGTCAACGAGCAACTGGGCGACGAGCGGCTGGGACGACCCTCGGCCCTCGGTGTCCTCGCACCGGACTGCATCTCCTCGTCGGCCTACGGCACCGAGGAGATGCTGACCCAGTTGGTCCCCTACATCGGGCTGGCGGCCTTCGCCATGGTGGTCCCGATCACCATGGCGATCCTGGGCGTGCTGTTCTTCGTCACCCTTTCGTACCTCGACGTCATCGCGCTCTACACCAAGGCCGGCGGGGCCTATGTGGTGGCCCGCGAGAACTTCGGTCCGAAGGTGGCCCAGATCGCCGCCGTCGCCCTCCTGATCGACTACACGGTGACCGTGGCGGTCCAGACCGCTGCGGGCACCGCCGCCCTGACCAGCGCCTTCCCGACCCTCCTCCGCCTCCGCCTCACGGTCCCCATCACCGTTGCGGTGGTCCTCCTCCTCCTCTACGGCAACCTGCGGGGCATCCGCGAGGCGGGCAGGTTCTTCGCCTTCCCCACCTACTTCTTCATCTTCAGCCTGGGCTTCGTGGTGATCGCCGGCTACATCAAGGAGGCGTTGGGCACTCTGCAGGTCCACTCGGTCCAACACGCAGGCACGCTGCCCATCGGCCATGCCGGGTCGGGCCTCCTCTACGGGGCCTCGTTCATCATCATCCTGCGTTCGTTCGCCAACGGTGGCTCGTCGCTGACCGGCCTCGAGGCCATCTCCAATGGGGTCGGGGCGTTCCGCGAGCCGACGGCCAGGCACGCCCGGCAGACCCTGGTGATCATGAGCAGCGTCCTGGCCTTCCTCGTGCTCGGGGTGACCCTCATCGCCCACTGGACCCACGCCGTTCCCTACGCGGCCGGGTCGCCGACCGTCGTCTCCCAGGAGGTCCGCTACGTCCTCGGCACCGGCCCGGTCGCCAGGCTCCTCTTCTACGTGGTGCAGTTCGCCACGGTCCTCATCCTCTACACCGGCGCCAACACCAGCTTCAACGGCTTCCCGTTCCTGGCCAGCTTCGTCGCCCAGGACGCCTACCTGCCCAAGCAGCTGACCCGCCGGGGGCACCGCCTGGCCTTCTCCAACGGGATCATCGTGCTCACCGTGGTGGCGGTGGCCCTGTTGATCGCCACCGGGGCCAAGGTGTCCAGCCTGGTCGCCCTCTACGCCATCGGGGTGTTCACCGGCTTCGCCATGGCCGGGGCGGGCATGGTCAAGCACCACTGGGACAACAAAGAGGCCCACTGGCGCCGCAACGTCGCCATCAATGCCATCTCCGCGTTCCTCACCGCCCTGATCGTCCTCATCTTCGCCACCGTGAAGTTCAAGGAGGGGGCATGGGTGGTCGTCGTGGTGGGGCCGCTGATGTACTTCGGGCTGGTCCGGCTGCACCGCCAGTACACGACCGAGGAGCACCAGCTCGAGGAAGGGGCCGCCGAGGCCGCCGAGGCGCCGGTCCTCAACCGCCATGTGGTGGTGGTCCTCGTCGACCAGCTCGACATGGCCAGCGCCCGCGCCCTCCAGTACGCCCGCACCCTGCACCCCGATGAGCTCCGAGCGGTCCATTTCGCACTGGACGCCCAGAAGTCCGAGGAACTCGAAGCCGAGTGGCGGCGTCTCGGCCTCGCCCACCTCCCCCTCGATGTCGAAGCGTGCGAGGACCGCCGGCTGACCAGGGCCACGCTCGAGCTGGCCGCCGAGACGGTCGCCGACCATCAGACCGAGCTGACCATCCTGCTACCCCGCCGCGGCTTCGCCGCCGGGTGGCAGCGGGTGCTGCACGACGCGACCGCCGACCAGATCGCCGCCGCCGTGGCGCAGCTCCCCCACGTGAACGCCACCATGGTCCCGTACCAGTTGACCGGCGGTTGGTTCTCGCGTCGACGCCAGTGGCGGAGGAACCCGGACGGCTCGGCCACCACCGCCAGAGGGGCCCGGGCCGCCGACCGGGCCGCCGACCGTGAGGCGGCGGTCAAGGCGTCCTTCGATCGATCGGCCTTCGGCGAGCAGAGGCGGGGGACCACGCCCATCGGCGAGGCCCAGTGGCGGCATCGGGTCAGAGTGGCCGGCCGGGTGAAGTCGGTGCGGGTGCAGCCCCGGGCGGGTACCTCCAATCTCGAGTGCATGCTGGTGGACGACACCGGCAAGCTGCTCCTGGTGTTCCAGGGTCGGCGCCGGATCCCGGGGATCCAACCCGGTGCCCGGCTGGTGGTCGAGGGGATGGTGGGGGACTGGGCCCGCCGCCAGGCCATCCTCAACCCCGACTACGAGCTCATCGCCGGACCGGAGGCGGCCGTCGAGCCGACCTGATCGGCCCGGACGTCGCCGAACGAACAGGCACTCCCGGGAGGGGCTGTGGGCTGCTTCCTTGCCGGACACACCGTTTTGTCGGTATCTTCTGACCCCACTGCCGGGAACGGCGTGCCCTGACGGCGCGCCTCGGCGAACGGCCAGGTGGTCGAGACCATGCGGGCGGACGTTGTCTCCGGACGTCCCCGGTCGGTCGCGGTCGTCGAAGCCGGGACTGTCTCGACCATAATCAAGCAGTACACCGAAGGGAGCCCCACCGATGACCCACCTCCTGGCTGAAGGGGGTTACCAGATCTTCACGCTCCACAGCACCGAGAAGACCTGGCTGTACTTCGCGCTCCTGTGTGCCGTGGCCTCCATCGTGGTGGCCCTCCTCCTGGTACGCGGCGTGCTGGCCGCCGACCAGGGCACAGCGTCGATGAGGGACATCGCCAAGGCCATCCAGGAGGGCGCCGAGGCGTTCCTGGCCCGACAGTTCAAGACCATCGGGATCATCATCATCCCGCTGGCGGTGTTCATCTTCTTCACCGCCACCAAGGTGACCCACACCGCATACCTGTGCGCGGGAGCGGTGACCACGACGTCCTTCCACATCGGCTGCGTGACCCACACGGTCACCGACCTCACCTTCGCCCAGGCCGGCATCTACCGGGTGATCTGCTTCCTGGCTGGGGCCCTGTGCTCGGGCCTGACCGGCTTCATCGGCATGAGCCTGGCCGTGCGGGGCAACGTGCGCACGGCGGCCGCCGCCCGCGAGGGCAAGATGGCCCCGGCCCTCAAGGTGGCCTACCGCACCGGTGCCATCACCGGGCTCCTCTGCGTGGGCCTGGGCCTGCTCGGGGCCACGGTCATCGTGCTCATCTTCCAGAACACCGCCACCTCTGTGCTCATCGGCTTCGCTTTCGGCGCCTCGCTGCTGGCCCTGTTCATGCGGGTGGGCGGCGGGATCTTCACCAAGGCGGCCGACGTGGGCGCCGACCTGGTGGGCAAGGTGGAGGCCGGCATCCCCGAGGACGACCCCCGTAACGCCGCCACCATCGCCGACAACGTGGGCGACAACGTGGGCGACTGTGCCGGCATGGCCGCCGACCTGTTCGAGTCTTATGTGATCACCATCATCGCCGCCGTCATCCTCGGGGTCACCGCGTTCAACTCCATCCACCGGGGAGCGGACGCGGCCAAGACGGTGATCTTCCCCATCGCCATCCCGGCCATCGGGATCCTGGCCACCATCATCGGCGTGTTCGTGGTCCGGGCCGGTAAGAACGACAGGAACGCCATGGCCCCCATCAACCGGGGGGTGTGGACGGCCGCCATCCTGACCATCGCCGGATCGGCCGTGGTGGCCGGCGCCTACCTGCACTACTGGAAGGCCTTCTACGCCGTCCTCACCGGCGTGGTGCTCATGCTGGTGGCCAGCCAGATCACCGAGCACTTCACCTCCACCGAGCGGGGCCCGGTCAAAGAGGTGGCGGAGACGGCCCGCACCGGACCGGCCACTCTCACCCTGGCAGGGATCGCCCTCGGCCTCGAGTCGTCGGTGTGGGCGATCATCGCCATCGTGCTGGCCATCGCCGTGTCCATCGGTCTGGGCGGCGGCAACATCCAGCTGACCCTGTACCTGGTGGCCCTCACCGGCATCGGCCTGTTGTCCACCGCCGGCATGATCGTCTCCGAGGACAGCTTCGGCCCGGTGTCGGACAATGCCGCTGGGGTCGCCGAGATGTCGGGTGAGTTCACCGGCGATGCCGAGCGGGTCATGGTCAGCCTCGACGCGGTGGGCAACACGACCAAGGCGGTCACCAAGGGCGTGGCCATCGGCTCTGCGGTCATCGCCTCGGTGGCCCTGTTCGCCTCGTTCATCGAGACCATCGGCACCCAGCTCAACCTGCACGCGCCGCTGGGGGCCCCGGTCAACTGGCTCTTCGACCTGCCCCAGACCTCGATCAACGTGTCCCACCCGACCATCTTCATCGGCGTCCTGATCGGTGGGTCGATCGCCTTCATCTTCTCGGCTCTGGCCATCCGGGCCGTGGGCCGGTCGGCCGGCACCGTGGTCCAGGAGGTGCGCCGCCAGTTCCGCGAGCACCCGGGCATCATGGACTACACCGAGAAGCCCGAGTACGGCAAGGTCATCGCCATCTGCACCGCGGCCTCGCAGCGGGAGCTGGCCACGCCGGCCCTCCTGGCCGTGCTCTCCCCGGTCATCGTGGGCTTCGGCATCAACTACTTCGCCCTGGGAGCGTTCCTGGTGGGGGCCATCCTCACTGGCCAGCTGATGGCCAACTTCCTGTCCAACTCCGGTGGGGCCTGGGACAACGCCAAGAAGTACATCGAGGACGGCAAGGAGGGAGGCAAGGGCTCCGAGGCCCACAAGGCCGCCGTCATCGGTGACACCATCGGTGACCCGTTCAAGGACACCGCCGGACCCGCCCTCAACCCGCTGATCAAGGTGATGAACCTGGTGTCCCTGCTGATCCTCCCCGCGGTGATCACCCTGCACCCCCACACCGGAGCCCGCCTGGCCATCGCCGGGGTGGCCCTGGTCATCCTGCTTGCGTCCATCGCCTTCTCCAAGCGGAAGACCGGGTCGATGGACGCCGAACTGCCGGCCACCGAGGCCCCCGCCTCCGACCAGGCCGCTGCGGTGGGCATGGAATCCTCACATGACTGAATCCGCAGGTCACCGGGGCCTTGAGACCCTGGTGGCCTGTCTGCGGGGTTGACAACAGCTCTCCCCACCGTTCACCCTTGGCCACAGCCATGGCAACCACCAACCTGACAGAGACGTCCCTGGACACCCACGCCGGCAACGGTGCCCCTGGGGGCCCGCGCCCCCGGGGCGGCCTGCGACCGCTGGTCATCGTGGAGTCTCCGGCCAAGGCTAAGACCATCGCCGGACTGCTCGGCCCGGGCTACGTGGTGGAGTCCTCCATCGGGCACATCCGAGACCTCCCCCGGCGGGCTGACGAGGTGCCGGCTGCCTACAAGGGAGAGGCGTGGGCACGTCTGGGGGTGGACGTCGACAACGGCTTCAAACCGCTGTACATCGTCTCTACGGAGAAGAAGTCCCAGGTCGCCAAGTTGAAGCAGCTGGTCAAGCAGGCCAGCGAGGTCTACCTGGCCTCGGACGAGGACCGGGAGGGCGAGTCGATCGCCTGGCACCTCCTCGAGGTGCTGGCACCCAAGGTGCCGGTGAAGCGGATGGTCTTCCACGAGATCACCCGCCCGGCCATCGAGCGCGCCGTGCTCGAATGGCGTGACCTCGACCGGCGCCTGGTCGATGCTCAGGAGGCCCGGCGCATCCTCGACCGCCTTTACGGCTACGAGGTCTCGCCCGTCCTGTGGAAGAAGATCATGCCCCGCCTGTCGGCCGGCCGGGTCCAGAGCGTGGCCACCCGAATGGTGGTCGAGCGCGAGCGGGCCCGGATGGCATTCCGTTCGGCTGGCTGGTGGGGGATCGACGCCACCTTCACCGCCGAGGGTGGCGATGTCGCCGATGGCTCCCCGAGGGCGTTCACCGCTTCACTGGTGGCCGTGGACGGCAAGGCCCTCGCCTCGGGACGGGACTTCGACGAGACCGGGACGCTGACCTCGCCCCAGTCGGTGGTCGTGCTGGCCGAAGCCGAGGCCCGCACGATGGCCGCCGGGCTGGCCGGGTCCCCCTTCACCGTGAAGTCGATGACCCACAAGCCGTTCCGCCGCTCGCCGTCGGCGCCGTTCATGACGTCGACCCTGCAGCAGGAGGCCGGCCGCAAGCTCCGGTTCAGCTCCAAGCGGGCCATGCAGGTGGCCCAGCGCCTCTACGAGGAGGGGTGGATCACCTACATGCGCACGGACTCGACCACGCTGTCGAGCCAGGCCCTCGACGCGGCCCGGGCCCAGGCCCGTTCGCTCTACGGGCCGGAGTACGTGCCGGCCCAGCCCCGGCGGTACGAGCGCAAGGTGAAGAACGCCCAAGAGGCCCATGAGGCCATCCGACCGGCCGGTGAGACCTTCCGGACCCCCGACCAGGCGTCCCGGTCGCTGTCGGGCGACGAGTTCCGCCTCTACGACCTGATCTGGAAGCGGACCGTCGCCTCCCAGATGTCCGACTCCACCGGAACAAACGCCCAAGTGCGGCTGACCGGTGTGTCGTCCGAGCCGGAGGGCGTCGCCCGCGAGGCGGAGTTCTCCGCCTCGGGCAAGGTCATCCAGTTCCCGGGCTACCTCCGGGCCTACGTGGAGGGCGAGGACGACCCGGAAGCCGAGCTCGCGGACCGCGAGGTCCACCTGCCGGCGATGGCCGAAGGGGACCCGGCGTCGGTCGACGACCTCGAGCCGGGCTCCCACTCCACCCAGCCGCCAGCCCGCTACACCGAGGCATCGCTGGTGAAGGCGATGGAAGAGTTGGGGGTGGGCCGCCCGTCCACCTACGCCAGCGTCATCGCCACCATCCTCGACCGAGGGTACGTCTGGAAGAAGGGCACCGCACTGGTGCCGTCCTTCACCGCCTTCGCGGTGGTCGGTCTCCTCGAGCGCTACTTCACGGAGCTCGTGGACTACGGGTTCACTGCGTCGATGGAGGACGACCTCGACGCCATCGCCTCCGGCGACGAGGAGGCCCTGCCCTGGCTGACCCGGTTCTACTTCGGGACGGCAGGCCCGGTCAACGGGTCGGCACCGGTCAACGGGTCGGCACCGGTCGGCGGCAACGGCAACGGCAACGGCAACGGCAACGGGTCGCATGTCGGGAGCGGCAGCGGAGCGGAGCGGGCAGCGGGCAGCGGGCAGCGGGTCGGGCTCGGCCTCAAGCGCGAAGTCAGCACCTACCTCGGAGAGATCGACGCCAGGGAGATCAACTCGATCCCCATCGGAGCGGGCAGCGACGGGCAGGAGATCGTGGCCCGGGTGGGTCGCTACGGCCCCTATCTGCAGCACGGGGATGACCGAGTCTCCATACCCGAGGACCTGGCTCCCGACGAGTTGACCGTCGAGCGGGCGGAGTCGATGCTCGCCGCCCCGTCGTCCGATCGCGTCCTCGGCAACGACCCGGAGACGGGCCTGCCCGTGCACGTACGGGCCGGGAGGTTCGGCCCCTACGTTCAGCTCGGCGAGTTGGCCGAGGGTGGCCCGAAGCCGCGGACGTCGTCGCTGTTCGCTTCGATGTTGCCGGCCACGATCACCCTCGAGCAGGCACTCGAGCTACTGCGGATCCCCCGGGTGGTGGGGACCGACCCCCAGGACGGCGAGGAGGTCGTCGCCTACAACGGGAAGTTCGGCCCTTACCTGAAGAAGGGGACCGATACCCGCAGCCTGCTGACAGAGGACCAGATCCTCACCGTGACCGTCGACGAGGCGTCGGCCCTGTTCGCCCAGCCCAAGACGCGGGGGCGCAATGCCAAGGGCCCCCTCCGTGAGATGGGGGCCGATCCCGACACCGGCCTGACCATGGTGGTCAAGGACGGCCGATTCGGCCCATACGTGACCGACGGGACCACGAACGCCTCCTTGCGGCAGGGCGACGACGCCGAGGACCTCACCGTGGAGCGGGCCTCGGAACTGCTGGCCGACCGCAGGGCGGCCGGTCCGTCCACACGGAAGAAGGCGCCTGCCAAGAAGGCTGCCACGAAGAAGGCGCCTGCCAAGAAGGCTGCCACCAAGAAGGCGCCTGCCAAGAAGGCGCCTGCCAAGAAGGCAGCAGCCACGAAGGAAGCAGCCCCAGGGGCGGCGGTCGCGGATGGCGGCGGCACTGGCGCCGAGGCGAAGAGCACCAGCGGCGCAGAGTGACCGGCAGCCCACGGGGTCGGCTGATCGCGTTCGAGGGGATCGACGGCTGCGGCAAGTCCACCCAGGCCGCCCTGCTCGCCGATCGGCTGGGGGCGGTCCTCACGTTCGAGCCGGGGGCCACCGGGCTGGGGGCGTCACTCCGGGAATTGCTGCTCGACCACGACCAGGCACCGGTGGCCGAACGTTCGGAGGCTCTGCTGATGGCCGCCGACCGGGCCCAGCACGTGGCCGAGGTGGTGAAGCCGGCGCTCGACGCCGGGACCTGGGTGGTCAGCGATCGCTTCACGGCCTCGACCTTGGCCTATCAAGGGTTCGGTCGCGGGCTCGACCGGTCGGAGCTGGCCCGGCTGGTCCTCTTTGCCACCGGCGGGCTCGCCCCCGACCTGAACGTGCTCGTCGACGTCCCACTGGCGGTGGCCAGCGACCGCCGCGGCAGCACGCGTGCCGACCGCTTCGAATCGCAGGGTGACGGGTTCCAACAGCGGGTGGCCGATGGCTTCCGCCACCTTGCCGCAGAGCCGGGTGCCCCCTGGCTGGTGGTCGACGGCAGCGGATCGGTGGAGCAGGTCGCCGCAGCCGTGTGGGCCGGCGTCGGGCGCCTGGTCGGCCCCGAGGGCCTCGATGGGAGATAGCGGAACGGCTGGCACCGCGGAGCTGCCCGCCCCGGAGCTCTTCGAGGGAGTGGTGGGCCAGCCCCGAGCGGTGGCCCAGCTGATGGCGGCGGCCCGTCATCCGGTCCACGCCTACCTCCTGCACGGGCCCCCTGGTTCGGGCAAGCGGGCGGCGGCGCGTGGCCTGGCAGCAGCGCTGCTCTGTCCGTCGGCGGGATGCGGGAAATGCAACTCGTGCCGCCGGGCCCTGGCGGGAAGCCATCCCGATCTGGTGACGGTGGAGCGCTCCGGAGCCACGCTCGACATCGACGAGGCCCGGGTCATCACCATGCGCGCCCAGCGGCGCCCTCTCGAATCGGCACGACAGGTCCTGATGGTGAATGACATCCACCTTGCCGGCCGTGCTGCCCCGGCGCTGCTGAAGACCATAGAGGAGCCCCCCGCGTCCACCGTGTTCGTGCTGGTGGCCGACGACCTTCCGTCCAGCCTGACCACCATTGTCAGCCGATGCGTGCAGATCCCCTTCGACGCGATCTCGCCGACGGTCATGACGGCCTGGCTGGTCGACCACGGGGTAGACGTGGCTCTGGCCGAGTCGGTGGCAGCCGCCTCCGGTGGGCGCCTCGACCGGGCGCGCCTGCTGGTCAACGATGCCGGGTTCGCAGCACGCCAACAGCGGTGGCGGTCGGTTCCCACCCGACTGGACGGAACCGGCGCAGCGGCCGCCACGATGTCCTCCGAACTGCTGGCTTCGGCCGACGAGGCCCTGGCCCCCCTGCGGGAGCAGCACGCCCAGGAGATCGCGGCGCTCGTGGAGCAGTCCGAGGTCGGTGGGTCGAAGGGGGTCCCGGGCCGCAAGCAGATGGAAGACCGGCACAAGCGGGAAGAGCGGCGTTGGCGGACCGATGACCTCCGGTTCGGGTTGGCCACCCTCGCCGAGGTCTATCGCGACCGGCTGGTGGACACGGTCGGGGCGGCCACCGGGCCAGGGTCCCCGGGCAGCGCCTCCGAGCGACGCCGGGCGGCACGCCAGGTGGACGCCATCAGCGAGGCATCGGCTGCGCTCGGCCGCAATGCCAACGAGTCGCTCCTGATGGACGCCTTGATGGTCGAACTGTCGGAGATGCTCGACTGACCCGGTCCCCCCGTCGGACGGAGCCCTGTTCTCCGTTCGGATAGCTTGTACACCCGCGCCTGGGTAGCTCAGTCGGTAGAGCAACGCACTCGTAATGCGTAGGTCAGGAGTTCGATTCTCCTCCCAGGCTCCATGTCAGAGGTGGTTTTTCACCATCTGACCCGAGGTCCATCCCATATTTCATCCCATATTTTGTCGAAACTTGTTAGCCATGGGCCATGAAGGGGTCACGCCGGAAGCTGCGTCCGGGGGTCTGGGAGCTACGTGTCCATGCCGGCACATCGTCGGTCACAGGCAAGCCGAAGTACGTCTCCCGGACCTTCCACGGCTCCCCTGCCAAGTCGGCCGATGATGCGCTCAGCGAGCTGGTCACCGAAGTAGCAACCACCGATCACACCGGCCCGGCCGAGTCGTTTGGCGCCTACCTGGACCGCTGGCTGCCAAAGATGACCGTCTTGAAGGAGCTTTCGCCCACCACGGTTCGGGAGAACAAGCGGACCATCGAGAAGATCATCAAGCCGGCACTCGGCGGCGTCCCCCTCCGAGATCTTGGCGTCAATCACCTGGATGACCTCTATGTGGCCCTCAGAAGCCGTGAGCGGCCCCTGTCGCCCGCCTCGGTCCGAAGGGGTCCATGCGGTCATCTCGGCGGCGCTGAACCAGGCCGTGAGGGAGAGGGCAATCGCCTCGAATCCGGCGACCAGAACTACTCCACCGTCCGCTCGAACCGTCCCTAAGGCGGCTCCCACGCCTGCGGAGGTACAGGCCATGATCGGCGTGGCGGACAAGGAAGACGCCGATATGGCGGCATTCATCGCCTTGGCCGCCGTCACCGGCGCCCGGCGAGGTGAGCTCTGTGGCCTCCGCTGGGGTGACGTCGACTGGGATGCTCTGACCCTGACCATCGAGAGATCGATCACCGTCGTCGACGGTGAATGGATCACCAAGGACACCAAGACTCATGCCGGCCGAGTACTCGCTTTGGACCCGTTCGCCGAGGAGGTGCTTCGCCGCCAGCGGGCACGGCACGACGAGCGGGCCGCTGAACTCGGCATCGAGCTGGACGCCGAGTCACCAGTCTTCTCCTATGACATGGTGCGTCCGATCTCGCCGGATACGACCAGTCACTACGTGAAGAAGATCGCCAAGAACGCCGGCGTGGACACCCACCTTCATGCGCTCCGTCACTTCGCAGCCACTCAGATGATCGGTGGTGGTCACGATGTGCGGACCGTTGCCGGCCGGCTTGGTCACCACGATGCCTCCACGACGCTCAAGGTCTATAGCCACTTCCTCCCCGAGCGTGATCGCGACGCCGCAAACGCACTGGGCCAAGCTCTTACGGCGAGCTAAGGGCACTTCGGATTTCGGCGGGGGTGGTGTCCCGGCCACCTTCGTGCACGCGATTGTTACTGCTCCCGTGTACCAGGCACATGCGGGATGCCGGTCAGACGGCATTCCGAAGGGAAGGCAGGAGCCGCTTCGCCTCTCGCTCGCTGTCGAGGACCGATGTGAGTTGGCTCAAGGCACCAGGATCATCACTTGATCGGTTCTGGCGTTCCTCCGGATCGATCGTCAGGTTGTGCAGCTCGAAGAATGGCTCGGCTGCGGACCCGGCAAATGGATTCTTCGGGATGCCATGCTCAGCGTTCCAGTCGTCAAGCCGCTCGTAGTAGTGGTTGAGCTTCCACAGCTCATCTGACCCGTCCTTGCCCGTGGGAAGCGTTGCGACGACCGACTCGATCTTCGCCGGGTAGCCAACGGCGTCGTAGTGCCTTCCGCTGAACATGTTGGTCTCGCTGATGCCTCGGGAGAACTCGTCCTCGGTCATGAAGTAGACCGGTGTGTTGACCGACTCTGCCGAGATCGATCCGGATATGACCCCGCTCAGGTCCCTTCCGGGAAGTGGCTGAGCCTCGTCATGGTGCGCAGCAACGCCGGCTGCTGCTTCCTCGGGGTCGATACCGGCCAAGCCCATGAGTGTCGGGATCAGGTCCACGTGGCTGGTCGGCACCGTCACGCCGCCAGGCACTGCCGTGATCCCGGGGCCGTTGATGTACAGGGGCACGTGGGTGGACTCGTCGTAGGCGTTGTACCACTTCTGCATCATCCCCCCGTGGGAGCCCAGAAGGTCGCCGTGGTCGGAGGTGAAGATGACGATGGTGTCGTCAGCGAGTCCGTTGTCATGCAGCGATTCGAGCACCCGCCCGATGGCTTGGTCGACCACCTTGTGCAGGTAGTAGTAGAGGCGTCGATAGGTCTGGTCCGGTGACTGCTCGTAGGTCATCTCGATCCAGGTCTTCTTCCACATCTCGTGACAGGACGGGCGGCCTGCGAACGTGTCCGACTGCGAGGGAGGCTGAGGGATCTCCGGAACCGTGTCGTCCGGTGGCTGCGCCTTGAGGATGTTGTCCCAAGCCCAGCCATTGAAGGTGATGTCGTGGGGATTGACGAACGACGCAACCGCCAGCCAGGGTCCCTGATTGCGATTCGCTGCGATGTCCTTGAAGAGGTCCACCACCTGCTCGGCGAAGACCCCGTCCTTCACTTGGCCACAATCGGCCTTGGCGGCCCCGTGAGGTTCACGGCCGATCCATCCGCTGAATCCGAACGGATCGAGCCGATCCGCCCCCTTGTAGGCGGCGACTGCCTCGGGGATGGGAGCGCCGTTCTCATCCGACGCCATAAGTCCTTCATGGGTGCCCGGAATGATGAGGTCTGCGTAGCTGATGTGCCACTTGCCACGCCAGTGCGACTCGTAACCGCCCGCACGGAACCAATCGCCCAGCGTTGGCACTGAGTCGGGGTCGAGAAAGAACATGCCCGGATCGTCCACCTTCTTTGCCATGGCGTCGGTCTGGGACGCTCCGTGCAGTGACGGGTACTGACCAGTGAAGAGGGTGGCCCTACTTGGCAGGCAGGCGGTGGATCCGGCGTAGTGCCTGTGGAACTCAAGGGAGCCGTCACGTATCGACTCTCGGGCCGTCAACTGCTCCTTGCGGAACTTCTTCACTGACTCGGTTTCATAGGGCGGCGGGTACCGCTCTTCGTCCGTCATGATCAGCAGGATGTTGGGCTTGGCCATGAGGGGAACCGTAGGCGGTGGCAACCCAGTGCGCTTGGTGCCCGCTGGCGCAGGTCGGGGGTCCCTATAACGCCAATGTGTGGGGCACTATATGGCCCGAGTAGTTTCAACTGCTCGCTGCCGCGAGCACCAGGCCCCGCCTAATTCCTAAGCGCCGAATTGAGCCAGCGGGCCTCGAATGCAGCTGGGCGAGGATGCTCCTCGGGCGGACGACTGCCAACTCGCCGGCAACTGAGTCGAAAGCGTTCAACTCGATCGACTTGTATTTCGATCCGGCTACGAGCTGTCGGTCTTTTGCGATGCCATATCGGCTTTGGGATAGTGAGTAGCCCGCACGTCGCCCACCGAATCAATCCACTCGTCAAGCAGTCGCTCAGAAATGACGAGACGTCGACCGATGCGGCGGACGGGCAGGTGTCCCTCGCGGGCCAGCCGATACAGCGTCTCTGGACTCGGCACTCCACCGCAGTGGCGCGATGCCTCGGGCATCGTTAAGAACTGGCTCACCAGCGGCCCCCTTTGTGCAAGTTGTGCCCGTAACGCCAGGACCTATCACTTAGCCTTGGAAGCGTGTCGGCCGCGCCCTCGTTCTTGGGCGGGTTCATCGCGATCCTCCACCGCGTGACCACCTACGGGATAACTCGCCATTGACCAATCGGCACAGAGCCCTGACCTCCTTGCGCAGCCGCCGAATCTCGCTCCGGCTCGGGCGGCCTCTCGCCTCCGTGGCGCTCACCTCCAAACCGGCGAACCATTGGGCCCAGTTGTGGATCTCACACGGGTGATGCAGATCCGCTCGATTCGCGACTCCTGACGGACGAGTCCCTGGACGACGCTCGCTTAGCCGGTCGGCAGATCTGGCTCCGCTCACGACGCCTCAATTTCGCTGTTCGCGATCGGCCGAATCACAACTCGCACACGGTCGAGCACCTCATCCGTGCGAACCGGGTGAGGTCGCCGGTCAGTGATAACAGGACTCTTCAGAGGCCGGCTCCGGTCGCTGCTGGCAGCCATCTCGGTGACGGTTTCCAGGAGTCGGGCAACGGTAGGCGTCCAGGGTCCTGCCACTGTAGCGGGCCAGGAACGCAGCCGCTGCGACCTCGGCTTCGTCGAAGAGGGCGTCCTCGATGATGGCCGAGAGCGCGGATGAGGGCGAGTCGAGAATGGACATGGTCTTCCTCCTGATCGTGGAAGACCAGCCAACACCTGCCCCACCCAACCATGGATAGGGGCCACGGTGAAGCCGATTGCGAAACGTCTGCAGAACTCCCGGGGTGTGGCTGGGCGCCTCCTCGCCAGTAGAGGGGCCTATCGGGTGTGAGCACCGACCACTCGCTGCGCGATCGCGACGCAGCGGCGGGCTCGTTCCACAGCCCGACCCGCGTCTGCCTTGGACACGTCAATGTGGTCGTACTCCGCCTTGGTCTTGAGGGGAAGTATTCGTCTGAGTTCTTTGGCGAGCTCCTTACCGTCGGCGCCAGCTGTATTCAACAGTCCCAAGACCTCGTCGTGGCTCTGTCCGCTGGAGCGCTTTCCAAGCCGAATCCCATAGACGGCATCGGCAGCATTGATACCCGCATGGATGGCCAGAGTCGTGGCCGCGGTATTGAGTCGCTCACCAAGCTCGCGCTCTGCGGCCACCAGGTACTCCTCGCTCTTCGACAGGTACGCGTTCGCCTGAGTCAGAGTGGTCGACTTGGTCCGCGGTCCACGGGTACTCACTTGGAGATGCTCTGAAGGTCCCCGGGCGCATCCCCGTAGACAACGATGCCTTCGGCGCGGATCGATCTCCATAGCTCGCTGCGGCTCTTGAGCCGGCGTCCAAGATCGTGTGCCCCGACCTCGAGGATGTTGACTGGGTTACCGAGCGCTCGGTTGAGCACCTGGTTCAAGGAGAAAGTGGACTCAGCCCACGCGGAGTCGGAATCGTCGATATCGGCGGGCCGCACGATGACGAGGTCAAGGTCACTGTCAGCATCGGCTTCACCCCGGGCGAAAGACCCAAAGACGATTGCCATCTCTGGTCGGGGCTGCTGGAGGGCGGAGCAATCTCCGACTGTGCTGAGAGCAAGGTAACGCAGGTCGGTCATGGAGCGGACCAGCCGCCCGGCGAGGCTCTCGCCCATCAGGCGAAATAGGGCGGACGGAGGAGCCTCGACTCGCTCGACAACGCCAAGATGGACAAGTTCGGGAAGGACGCGCGAGGTCTGCGCCAGGCTCACACCGGCCAGCCGAGAGATGGTCGTCAGATTCAGTTGCGCCGTAGTCTCGGCCAGCACACCGAGAATGTGCCCCTGCGCTCCAGGGATCAGCGCCTGGACTGGTCGTGTGTAATCCACGCTGACGATCATATCGGGTACCACTCATATATGAAAGGATCGTTCCCTTTATGAGTGGTACAACCTGGCCGCATCAACACCCCGGCGCGGGGCGACCTCCTCCCATTGTTCGGGGGCACCCTACGCAGATCCAGCCGGTGCCCCTCATATCCGCGACTTACTGAGCCTCTCGACGCATGAACCAGAGGTGTGACGTGAGCATTGGCGACTCATCTACGACCTCGAATCCGAGGTTGATGTAGAACCGCACATTCTCTGGCTTGGCGGTTTCCAACCAGGAGATTCGTCGGTGCTCATCAAACTCGTCACACAGGAGCCTCATCGCTGCTCGTCCCATGCCCATGGACTGGAAGCCCGGCTCGACCCCGACCGGACCGACGTGCCAGTGGGGTTCATCCAAGTCGTGCACGGCCAAGACCGATCCAAAGTGAAGAAGACGATCAGCGTCGTTTGCAGTGGAAGGGGGAGCTTCCAGAGTCCTGACTTCCGGCGGCAGCATTGATTCGACACAGTGGCCAGGTTCAACCGCACAAGCGACGCCAAGCACGCAATCTCCGCGCCGGACCCCGGCGATCCTTGCACCAGCAAGCATGCCACCGAACGTGTTGTAGAGCATTTCTAATCGCACGAGCGGATCGTCGGAGATTGCGCTTGTGTCCGGACTGTCCCGCAACGACCGAGCAGCGACGCCTACCGCCTGGGAGATCTGGTCAGTACTGTCAAGCCAGAAAACCTCAAACTCGTCCACGGCACGGTTGTATCACTTCGTGAAGCCTTCGGACATCGGAGGCCGCCGCAACGGTGCCCACCGACCCGGCAGCGTTCGGGGACAGGTTGTCGGCGGGGGCTGGAGCAAATAAGCAACGGAATCTCCGGGTTGCTTTCCCCCGGCGTCTGAGTCGACCTTCTGTCATGATGTGCAGAACTACGACAAAGGAGTATCGGTCATGGCGGTTCTGATTGAGAATGTCTTTCCGGTCGGGGTAACCAACGAGTTGCTCGATGCTGTCACCGACGAAATGGGCGTCGACACCGAACTCCCGCCCGGTGGGATCCTGCATGTGCACTTCGAGAAGGGAGGCCGTGCTCACGGCGTCGACGTGTTCGACTCGGTCGAGGCCTATCAGCAGTTCGTCCAGTCAACGCTTGTGCCAGCCATGGGCAAGGTCGCCTCGGCAAGAGGCCTCGATCCGTCCAAGATGGGCGAGCCTGAAGAGACGATCACTGAGGTCCATCGCCTCGTTCGCTAAGCGACGACCGCTGGACGACCCACAGTCTCCTGACACGCATATTCGGCAGGGGCAGGCCGAGCTGAAGTCAGGTGCCATGAGTCGGATGGCCTCGCCGACGCCATTTCTTGCGTCGTGGCGGTCGCTCTGTTGGATTCACCACGCTGATAGCGCCCATGTCGGAAGTTGCGCTGAGCCGCACCACAGGGAAGCCCGGAATCGGCGGTTCAAGGGAGGTGGTGACCGGGCTGTTCCGGCCCACAAGTCGGATGTCGAGGCCAGGTGGAGAGATGATGGTAATGGCACCCATGCGAGTGTGGACGACGATCTCAACGTCCCAGTCGTCGAATTCTGCTTCGGTCAGATCAACAATGACGGCTCCCATGCCTGTGTCGATCTTCGTCAGGCGCCCTACCTGCCAACGACCGTCGAGGCGGACTTCGCCCATCGAGGTTGCGATCTCGAGCGGCTCTTGACGCTGGAGAGCTGGTGGCGTGACTGCGACGGGGGGCGGCAGGCTGCGCATCAACGAGGCGAACTCCGCCTCGGACTGAACTGCCAACAACCCATCGACCGCTCGTTGGAAAGCGTTCTGATCGACCTTGCCATCGGCAAAGAGGCCCTGCACGACCACGATCCCCCGTTGCCGTAGGTCCTCCGAAATCTGAGGTTCGGCCCCGACTGGAAGCCCGTCAGAGGTCACGGTCAACACCCTATCTACCGCTCCTGGGAGGTGCCCCACTCGTGCCTGGTAGGGGACGCTTTCACCCATGTAATCGCGATATTGGGGGCAGTGGAGGTCGACAGGTTGCAGCACTGGCCCGATTCGGACCTCAGGAAGTGCGAGGCGGTTCGATGATCGGCCGACCATCACAAGCTCGAAGTTGCCGCGATTGCTCACCTTGATCGTGGTTCGAACCACCCAACGTGTCCCCTGAGCCGACGCCTCGCGTCGCGGACGAGGGCACTCTGTTGAGCATCGTCGAGGGCGGGGACGGATATCAGCCCAACTCTTACCCTGCTTTTTACCCTACAACTCGGGATCCGGTACCTTCCGGTTGTTTCCACCACGGACCTCCTGAACTGGGAGAACGTTCGATTCGCCCCAGTTTGATATCCCCATTTCCGGCCCTGTTTCGGACTCGTAATGCGTAGGTCAGGAGTTCGATTCTCCTCCCAGGCTCCATGTTTGCCACCGAAGGCGGCGGAACTGCCTACAAATTGGTCTACAACTCGGGGCCGTGGTCGGTGTCAGCGCTCCCGCTGACTGTCAGCTCTAAGGACGGCCCTGCGAGGGGTCCGCATGAGGCCCGCGGGACCGGGCATCTCACCGGGCGGATCTTGCGGGACACCCTCGGGTGAGCACTGTCTCCGACATGCAGCTTTCCACATCGGGTTCGATCTACCGGACGCATCACCGGCCCTCCTCGAGGACCTGGATCCACCTCATGATCGTCTGAACTGATCCACTATCGAGACGCGCCACGTTCAGTGTGGCGTTCTGTTCACGGCCAATTCCGTCCCGTTGGACTGACCCGCTACCCACTCAATTGCCCGTGTCGCGTGCCAAGATGGCCGCATGCGAGTGGCGATGGTGTGTCTTGGGAACATCTGCCGCTCCCCGATGGCGGCGGCGGTCGCAACTGCGATGGCCGAGGATGCCGGACTCGGCGGCGAGGTGGTCTTCGAGTCGTTCGGGACCGCCGGATACCACGAGGGCGAGTACGCCAATCCCCGAGCCGATGCGACGCTGCGACGCGGGGGCTGGCCCGCTGGCGGTCACCGCGCTCGTCAGCTGCGCCCGGCAGACCTTGCGGCTGCCGATCTTGTCCTGTGCGCGGACCGGTCCAATCTCGCCGACGTGCGGCGACTCGCTGGTGCTGGTGCAGGGACGGCAAAGGTACGGCTCCTTCGCTCCTACGATCCGGAGGCGAGTCCCGGCGACGACGAGGTTCCCGATCCCTGGGGCGGCGACGACACCGATTTCGACCTAACACTCGCCCTTATCGAGCAGGCATGCCGTGGCCTCGTCGGCGAACTGGCTGACGCGCCTCGCTAGCGTCGTCGGTCCGACTGGGCCGACCAGACAGCTCGGCGGCGGCGTCTGGATGGTGTCGACCGGCGGTCGCACCCTTGTCGCCAAGCTCGGCGCCAGCGCCTTCGACGAGGCCGACGGCCTCGAGCGCCTCATAGCGGTGCCCGGGGCGCCGCCTGTGCCCGAGGTCGTGCTCACCGAGGCCGAACTTCTCGTCACGACGTGGGTCGAACAGGGGCCACGGACCGCGGGGCACGAGGAGTCGCTCGGTCGTGCACTCGCTGCGTTGCACAGTGCCCCCTTCCCGCACTGGGGTGGAGGCTCGTCGTGGATCGGGGCCTGCCGCGTCAATCCCTCGCACTTCCCCGATGCCGCCAGCTTCTACGGCGCCCGGCTTCGCGAGCTGTCCACCCGCTGCGGGCTCGAGCATTCGGTGACCGCGGTTGCCGCCAGGCTCGCGGAGCTGGTCCCGCCAGGCGGACCGGCGCTCTTACACGGCGACCTCTGGTGGGGCAACGTGCTCTTCGGTGCCGACGGTCGGACATGGCTCATTGACCCGTCCGTCCACGGCGGCCATCCCGAGGAGGACCTCGCCATGCTCGCGCTGTTCGGCTCGGTGCCAGATCGCCTGCTCGGCGCCTACGCCGAGGTGAAGCCGCTGAGCCCCGGCTGGGAGGAGCGCGTCGCACTGTTCCAGCTCTACCCGTTGCTCGTCCACGCGGTGCTGTTCGGCGGCGGCTACCGCGCGCGGGCGGAGGCAGTGGCCCGACGCTTCGCCTGACGGCCAAGCTGCCGTCCCGTCGGACACACCCCTGTGGGACGCCGCCCGCCCCCGAAGCTCGGGGATACGTGGGACACCGATAGCGGTTCCCCTTGCGGGACGCCCGGCTGACCTGCGTCGGCCGACCTCGCAGGGACGCGATAACCGTCGATCTGGCGCGGTGCGACCTGTGCTCGGATTGTCGTTCGGGGGCGCCGCTACGTGCTCGCTCCCGGTGCCGATACCGAGCGGTTGGCTGCCCAATGACTCTTCCGGATGGCTCGCGGTCGTTGCCCAGACTCGATCGGCTTCCCGATCTGGTGCCCTGAAAGTGCGGACTGGCCTTCAGGCAATACATGGTGAGGTCGGCGAAGGTAGCGTTCTTCACGGATTCCGCTGGCTACCAACGCTCGGAGGTGTCATGGACAAGGACTTGGTCGATCAGGTGATCGATGTCGCTCAACGGGTGGTTGCCAGTGGAGCAATCTCTGCGAACGGACATGGAAACGTGAGCCTCCGGGTCCCAGGGGCGGAGGAGATCTACTTCACCGCGGGTCCGTCGTTACGAAACCACGCTCCGTCCGCCGTCGTGCGGGTCGGGCTAGACGGAACCCTTCTAGAGGGTGATCTGCCGCCCATCCAGGGTGCCGTGGTCGCCATGCACACGGCGATGTATACGGACCACCTCGACGTCGGCTGCGTCCTTCACACGCATTCTCCGTACGCGACCGCCTACGCCGTGGCCCACCGTCCGATCGGATGTTGGGTCGAAGCCTTGGCCATGTTCGGCTTGCCGACCGGGGTGCCGTTGGCCGGCTACGGGCCGCGGGGGTCCGACCAAGCGGTGGCCAACATCCGGGCCTCGATCACCCCGGGCGTTCCTGCGGTCCTGCTGGCGAACCATGGAGTGTTGGTGTTTCACCGAACCCCTGAGATGGCCATCCTGGTCGGAGGGATCGTCGAGGAGGCCGCTCAGGCGGGGATCAACGCCGACAGCATCGGCGGCCCAGTCGAAATCCCAGAAGAACTCCGAGCAGCGGCTCTTCAGCGCGCCATGCTCTTTGAGAGCCAAGGAACGGCGCACGCCTAGGCTTTGTGGCGCAGAACCGTCGTTCTGCATCGCCGCCTCCACCAGAAAGCCCGACGTTCGGTGCCGGCGTTCTGTGTGGGCAGTGATCGGCAGCCTCGGGCGGCAGGTTGGTACCTGACCGACCCCCCGGCGACCGCCAGGCTCACGCGTCGGGTGGGCGGGTGGTGCTCGTGAGGCCAGGTCGTCGCTCGGCATCAGATTTTGCGATTCGCAACATCAGTCGGCGGATCAGCGCACTGAACGGGCCAATGAACAACCAGTAGCGCGCGAAGCGACGGAGGCTCATAGGGTCCGTCGCCGCCGTCCGTGTCTCAGTCGTGATGAGGGCGCGCCCACTGCCGTACGGCTCCACCCTGATGTTGAAGGCAACCTTGACGTACCCAGGGATATCGAACGCGGTGAATCGATCGGGTTCAACCTGCGGCGCGGCCTTGTCGTCGGTGACAGCGTTCCACGGCTGCACGATAGAGCCGAACACGATCTCGCGGCCGGGCCGTTCGTCCAGGAGCAGGAAGCCAGCGCGTTTCATGTCGTCGAGGTTCAACGGCGGGCGGGCAGCCTCCGAGGGCCGCCCGTTGAGGACCGCCTGCAGCCGATTGGGGAGGCTGCGCAGCTCGAGTAGCACATGTATAACCGCGGACCGGGACAGGTCGCTCCGCCGGACCGCCTGCCACGTGAGGTCTGGGTCCGCGTCGACGATGATGGCATGCGTCTCCGTGACGTCGTACTGGGGAAGGTAGTGGTCCAGGAGCATTGCTCCGACCTCGGATTGCACATCAACCTCCCTACATCGAGTTGAACGCCGCGAGCACCTCCCGACTGCACAAAGCGGCCCTCTTCACAGTCTCCGGCCGCAGAGGGGCCCTCGCCAGAGGCAAAGGTCCTGCCCCACCCGGGTCATCTTCATTGAGTCCGTTGCCCGGGTCGAGGCCACACACCCGGCGTAAGGCCCTTTGGCACTGGGCGGGGTGTCGCCCCGAGTGCACGATGAAGACAGGAGGTGAGCCATGTCGACACTCGTTGTGTACGCCAGCAAGCACGGTGCCACCCAGGGGATCGCCGAGCGAATCGCCGCCAAACTGGGTGAGGCTGGACAAGAGGCAGAAGCGCGGCCCGTGGAAGCAGTAGACGACCTAACGAGCTACGAAGCATTTGTGGTCGGGAGCGCCGTCTACGCCGGACACTGGCAGAAGGAGGCATCGGCATTCGTCCAGCGGAATCGCACCGTCCTGGCCAGTAGGCCGGTCTGGCTGTTCAGTAGCGGCCCGCTGGGCACCGAGGCCACCGACGGCAAAGGGCGCGACCTGACCGTCGCCGCCGAACCCAAGGAGATGGCCGAGTTCGAGGGTGCCATCGGGCCCAAGGGCCATCGCGTCTTCTTCGGAGCCCTGGACCCGGGCAAGCTCGGGTTTTCGGAACGGGCGATCAGGAAGCTGCCGGCTGCCCGCACGATGCTCCCGGAGGGCGACTTCCGCGACTGGACCGAGATCGACACCTGGGCGAGCAACATCGCCCACGACCTGGCGCAGTGAAAAGACACGGCCAGCACATATTGTCGGGGGCCGAGCCGGGCTAACGGGCAGTCGAACGTACCTCGAATCGGCGTTCGGATTCTCGGCGAGTCGCCGATAACGCGCGCCGACGGAATGCGGACGGTTCGCCTCAAGGTGCCGGTCGAGGGCGGTTAGCGGCCAGCGAGCACTGTTCGGGTCTGAGGGCGAATGGGCCCCCATCCATTGGCGTTGCGGGGCACGGGCGGGTGGGCGTCGCCCTAGAGTCAGTTGAGATGGAAGATCCATTCAATCGGCGTTCGCACGGCGAGTGCACGCCGTCGGGTGGTGGGGCGGGGGCTGGCGCGGGCCGTGAGCGAGTGGGCTACAGGTTGAGCCCCCGCTTCAGCAGGTCGTACGACGTAGTTGGCGAGCACTTTGTTCTCGCTGGCGACAAACCTGTTGCGGGATTGCGATTCTGTCACCTGACTCGATAATGGAACTAAGACGGTGACTTCTTGCAGGATCCCACGGAAAATGTTTGATTCCGTGGATCAGTTCTTGGCTTTGGACCTGTTCAAGATCACGGCGGCGCGAACGAGAGTCTTCAACGCCTCCTCGTCTATCTTCTCGCCCTCGTGGAAGTCGATGGCACGCCTTGTGTTCCCGTCAAGGCTGGAGTTGAAGAGGCCCGAAGGATCCTTCAGAGCCGCCCCTTTGGCGAAGGTCATCTTCACGACGTTCTTGTAAGTCTCGCCTGTGCAGATCATTCCGTCGTGGTACCACACCGGAACCCCTCTCCACTTCCACTCCTCGACGACTGCGGGATCGGCTTCCTTGACTAATGTACGGAGCCGGCTGAGCATCTTGCCCCGCCAGTCGCCTAGACCTAGCTCCTTGATTCTCTCGTCTATCAGCTGAGAAGGAGACTTGCTTTCCTGCGACCCACTCTTCTTCATGCCCGTTTCTCTTCCTTAGTCCCGAGGCTTTGATAAATGGGGGCCATCCTCACCATGCCGATTCTACCTGGAGCTGCGGCTATCCACACGCCTCGATGTGCCGTTCCGGGCATCCCGACATTCGCGAGCAAGGAGTCCGCATGGCACGGTCGCGGCGCACTCAGAATGGTTGCCGGTGGCTGGTCGGAGGGGTGCCGCCAGCCCGGCGTCGCCACGCAGAGTCGGCGCTCAGCGGTCACGGACCGCACGGAACCTCCGCACAGATCGTGCGCACCGAATCACGACGTTTCATCATCACCGGGCAGCGCATAACGACACGTCTCGGCGCGGTCACCAGCCGGTCTTGAGGTGTCATTATACGGACACCCCTCCGGGAACAAAATGCCAGGTCACGGCCAAAATCGATGGTGGAGCCATCGGCCTTTTGGCGTCCAGCGGGGTCCTACGGACAGGAGATGGTGACCGGTAGGGCTTCCGCTTCAAGGGACTCCGTCTCTTGAGAGAATCGGCTGTCCGGAATGAGCCATCGAACGGGGTTCGAGTCCTCCTGGGTCCACAACATCGACGTGAGCGAACCCGTGTGTCCATTCCCAGGCCGGACGTCATGGGTTGAGCGAGCGGACCCAGTCGCTTGGAAGGTTGTCGAACGCATCACCTGGCATAGTCAACTTTGCATCGGCGACAGCGTTGCACACCGACCAGGCCAGCCCGTCGGTCACGTCCTCGCCGGCGTAGGCGAGGACCGTGCCATCGATGACCGCGTTTCGGCACTCTGCAAGACCCCGCAGGAGGCCCAGTCCGATCTGGATTGCGGCATCATCCAGGCCCAGCTTGGCTCTTCGCGCCAGGTCATCGAGTTCGGATTGCAGCAGCTCCTCGAGAATTTCACAGGCGGCTTCACCTACCTCCACATAACCGCGCCCGAGGACTCGTCCGGCACGCAACGCCAGTTGGTCCGCGTCGGCTTCACGAAGGGTTTGTTGGAACAATGCAGCCACGGCGTCAGCGTCGGCAGCTGCAAGATGGGTACGAGCGCGGTGCTCGGCGTCGTCGACCAGCTCGGGGTGAGCACGGAGCAGCTCGTTGAGCAGTTGGCCGCGTTCGTCAGGAGTGAGACTCTTCAGCGCGGGGGTGGGCGATTGCCGGCGCCCGCTCATGTCGAAGGCCAGGTCCAGTGAGGTGGTTGGTGGGCTGGAAACGGCGGAAGCCCGAGCCAGGTGCGGTAGGCGGCGTGGAGCCACCCGGCGATCGAGTCCGGCTCGAAGCAAACGTCGACCAGTGAGACCGTTCCCTTGCCCTTTCCGTGACGGCACTGTGCGACCAGACCACGCCGCTCGTCCCCCTCGAAATCGAAGCCGACTACTTCGACAGCGGAGCCCAGCACCCCGCCGGACGCCGGTAGGGTCACTTCGTCCAGGAACACCTGCAGAAATCCCATGAGCTGCTCGTCGAGACCGTAGGCGTCAACGGTGATTTCATCGATGAGCCGTCCCAGGTCCTGCGCCACGATGGTCACAGTACAGAGAGCGTGTGACGCACCTGCTGTCTTCTTGCTCCACGTCCTCTGGGGATGTCGCGCTCCGAACAGGTCAAGGTTCCCGGAAGATCCGGTGGCTGCCGAGTCTTCGCCAGCGAACTGCGGGCCACTGACGCCCCGTGTCATCGACCGTCGTCGTCCATTGCCATGTCGCCCGGCCGTCCGGACCGCTGAAGCTCCACGTCATCTCAAAAATGCCTGGGGCGTTCACAACTGGCTTCACCCGCAGGCCGGCCGGCCACGACGACAAATCCTTGGTTTCGACGAATCGGTCACAGCCTGCGTTGAACGCCCGAGCTGCTTCACGGAACATCTGCCGCTCATCCTCGGACAAGCCCTGGTAGTCGGCCTTGAACGGATCGGTCCGTTCGAATCTCACGATTCGAGGTCGTCCAGCAGTGCACCAATGTCACCGGCTACCGCCATGTTCCCGTTGACGACAGCCTCGTCGGCTTCGCGCTCCAATCGCTGCCAACGCTCGGTCCAGAACCAAGCCTGATCTGCAGGTATGGCAACGTGTGGACGGAGGACGATCTCCCCGTCACGCTCGATTACCTCGACTTGGGCCCCTGGCTGATCCAAGCCCAAATGACGCCGAATTGCCGTCGGGATCGCAATAACCCCCCGACTCTGGACGGTAACGAACGTCTGTTCCGTGCTCATGAGCTACAGTATAGCTGCATTGCAGCTTTACTGTAGTCGGTGGATGGGGAGCCGGCTTATCGGAGGGCAACTACTGGAGCAATAGCAACAGGGCGGTTCGTAATTGTGTCCCCCAAGGTCCGCAAGATCGGCTTGAGCGAACCGGCCCTACTGCAATCCGAGCTGGACAAGTCGAGTGGCACGGCTCGGAGCGTGAAACATGCGAACCAGGGCGATCAGGTAGGCGAGACCACTTCGATGCCCGCGTCCGCGGCGGCTGAGCAGAGTCGAACGTCATATGCGACGAGAGCGGTCAGACTCGTCTTGACTGACAATGCACATGCCAGGTGGATTGCATCAAGGCTCCGCAGCTCGGTCGGGACGAGGGACGCGGCCTTCTCGACGATGGCACGGTCCATGGGGAGGAGGTCGATACCCCCGAGCAATAGGTTGGCACCCTCAACTGCACCCTCGTCGACCCGCCGACATGTACGGAGAAGCTCAATTGTCGACAGGTCGCTGCTCACTTTGGGGACGTCTGCTCTGAGGGTCAGCCACTCGACCAGGGCCGCGCTCTCGGCCTCATCGAAGACCAGCTTCACCAACGCTGACGTGTCGAAGTAGATCACGTGAGTCGGTCGCGGCGTAGTTCAGCGAGGACTTCACTCCCCGTTTCCTCTCCTCGGACGAGTTGTCGGCGCTCTGGCAAGCGGAACGCGCTCTTTGCTGGCACAAGGCGACCGGAAGCGATGAGCTGATCCCTCACGGCAACGGCCGGGGTGGGGGACACCAAAAGGGCAACGAGCTTCCCCCTTTCGGTGACCTCGACGACTTCCCCAGCCTTCACCTGCTCCAAGTAACGGCTCGCGTGTTGACGAAGTTCTCGCACTCCAATACGGGTCATCTGCCGATTGTAGCACAGGTGGTGCTACAATAAGCAGATGATCCGGCAGCGCCGTGGGTTGGCGTGCGAAACGCCTGTCTACACGAGGCGCAGAGCGGGCGCGCTGATGAGCGCCGACCGGTTCTTATTGTGTCCCCCAAGGTCCACCCTGGTCCCTGACCTCGATGTTCGCAGTTGCGATCGGAAGGGTGCGCGAACCGTCTGTTCCTGCCCCGGAGAGGTGACCGTCCAGTGGTCAGATGCCGACGACGTGGACGAGATCGCTGAGTCCGGCGAAGTCGTCGGGATTTCGGGTGTAGAGCGCGAGGCCGTTAGCGTGAGCGATGGCTGCGATGAGCAGGTCGGCGACACGCCGTCGATGTGACCGGCCCGTCTCGGCGACGGCGGCCACGATCTGTCCGTAGCTCCGAGCCGCGGTGGCGTCGAAGGGGAGTGGCTCGAACGTCGCCTCTACCTGTTGCAGACGAGCCTGACGGCGTGCACCCTCGGAACTGGAGGTAGCGAGGTGTGGTCCAGCAGCCAACTCGGCGAGGGTGATCGCGCACACAGCGACCTCTTCCGGAAGGGCAGCGGCAACCGTCGGGTCGTCCCAGTCGATGACAACCGAGGTGTCGAGTAGGCCCGTTGGCATCTACAGGCCTTGGTCCACGACCCGATCGTGATCCGCTCTGAACCATTCTCGGTTGATCTGGGGCCCGGTGGCGGCGAGCACCAGAAGCTCAGCGGTAGGAACAAAGGTCCGGCGCGTCTGCTGGATCGGACGTAGTTCCGCCACGGGCACGCCATTGCGAGTGACGACGAAGCTCTCGCCGGCGGCGACGGCCTCGATCACCCTTGCGTTGTCGTTCCGGAGCTCTCGCTGTGCGATGGTCCTTGCCATGAGATTACCGTAGCACCTAGAGCTACGATAAGCTACGAGGTTTCCGGGTGGCCTCACAGTGAACGAACGTCCTCGTCGTCCTCGTCGTCCTCGTCGTCCTATTCATCCGAGGTCGATGTTGGGGCCGCCGACTGTGGGGGAGCGGTTCTTAATGTGTGACTCAAGGTCCACCCGGGTCTTTGACCTGCATGTTCGCCATCGCGATCGGAACGGTGCGCGAACCGTCCGGTACGATGAACCCCATGGACTTCACGGCAGCGATCACTCACGAGGATCCCTGGTACGTCGCGCGGTGTCTCGATATTGAAGTCGCCAGTCAGGGAGAGACCGCCGAGGAGGCCCTTGCCAACCTCAAGGAAGCCTTTGAGCTCTACTTCGAGGACGAGGTTCTTCCTGAAGGACTGGAGCCACCGATCATTGCCACCTTGCGCCTGAGTGCGTGAGCCCATCGCTTCCGGTCGTCTCGGGAGCGGAAGCAGTCCGAACTCCGGCCATCCGGCACCGGAGCGTCCATTACCTCGACGGTGTTCCGGTGGACCCGACCCCGGTCGCATCGGCAGGCTGACCGTCTGCAGCCGGCCGGCTCGCACTCGACGATTGTTGGGCATGGGCGGCCCCGGACCCAGCAGATCCGCCGCCCGAGGTCTTCCCCTCGGGCACCTTGTCACTCCCCGGATCGTGGACGCCGCCAATCAGGGTGGAGCTCGTGGTCGAGCGCTACCTTCTGGGCTCGCACGGTCTGCCCGTTCTCGACCACCTCGGGTGCTTCGGCGAGCCAGACGATGGCGGCAGCTGGCACGGAGGGCGGGGCGCCGTGATAGTGACCCGTCAGGCCGAGCGCAGCTGCATTCACCTGCTGACGTTCCGTCTCCACATAGCCAGGATCGACGTTGTACGAGCGGATGCCCGCTTCCCCGAGTTCCACGGCGAGGAGCGGAGCGAACCGGTGGAACGCCGCCTTGGAAGCGGCGTAGGCCACCCCCCACCCTCCCCGGCCGACGGGGCCCGTGGGATCGGCGGTGGCCGTGTGGGAGGTCACGTTCACGATCGTGCCCCCTCCCGCCTCCAGCATCGCCGGCAACACGGACTGGATCAGGACCAGCTGGGCAACGACATTGGCGTCCAGCTTGGTCTCCATCTGCTCGACCGTCAGCTCGAGGAAGGGCACCATGCTGCCGGGTCCGGTGTCGACGGCGTTATTGACCAGCAGATCAAGGCCGCCCCACTCGCCCAGCACGTCCGAGACGGCGTTCTGTAGGGCGGTGTGATCGTGGAGGTCGGCAGCCAACTCGATGACGCTGGCTCCCGACTCGCGCACGAGGGTGGCGGTCTCCTCCAAGCTGCCCGGCAGGACCCGTCCGCCCCCGGTGTCGGAGTCGTCCCGACCCTCGCCGGCCCGCCGGGTGCGCCCGAGGACGGCCACGTCCCAACCGGACTGCGCCAAGGCGATGGCGGTCGCCTTTCCGATACCTCGGGTTGCACCGGTGACCAAGGCACGCCTGCGTGCTCGAGTGGAGCCCATCTCCCGCTGTCTAGCAGATGAGCGTGTAGCCACTCTGCTCGGTCGCCACAGCAACGGCTACGCGAAGAGCTTCGAAGTGGCGAGAACCCCGTTCACATAGACGACGGTCGAGCGCAGCATCCCCTTGTGCCGCACGGAGGTCAGCCCTTGGTAGTAGCTGGCCAGGCCCAGGCGCTCGCTGCCCGCGCTCCGGACGATGAGCTGGTGGAGGTAGTACGCCGTCATCTCGATGTTGTCCGACGTGTTCGCCGGGTCGAGGGACCGGTCACCGAGTTCATCGCGAACGGTGCTCACGGTCGCCGGCTCGAGTTGTCCCACCCCTATGGCTCCGGTGGAGGAGACGGCTCCGGTCTGCCATCCCGACTCCCACCAGCACATGCCTTCGAGCAGGGACGCTGGTATCCCGAAATACGCGGCCCAATGTGAGAACAGGGAGATGAGGGTCTGGCGGTCCTGACGGGCGGTCAGCGCGGCAGGGAAGATCGAGATCGGCTTCGACGCCGTGCCGGGGATCGCCGAGGCCGGGCTGGGCTCGCCCGCCGGAACGACCAGCGTGGCTCCGATGAGGACATGCGCGGTGTTGATGATCCCGTTGGCTGCGGCCAGCGCAGAGACGGTGGTCCCGAAGCGAGTGGCGATGCCCCACAAGCTCTCCCCCGGTCTCACCGCAACGGACGTGGACCCGACGCTGGCGGAGCCCGTCGAGGTTCCGCTCCCCGACGTCGGGATCTGCAGGACGGTGCCGGCCTCGATCCTGTTGAGGTCGGTGATGTCGTTGGCCGCCGCCACCTGCGAGGTGGTCGTGCCATAGGTGTGGGCGATCTGGCTGAGCGTTTCACCGGCCGAGACTCGCACCGTTGCCGCTCCGGCCGCATCAGGCCATGCAACACCGAGCGTGCCGACCAGGGCCACGAGGAAGAGGACCGCTCCCGCGGTCGACCTCCCACGCGCCGCTGTTGCCACCACGAGGTCGGATCCCCAGGTTCGATGCACCTTCGACACCATCCACCACGAGGCGAGGCCGAGCGCGGTGGCGTAGGCGCCTGCAGCGGCTGATGTGGAGGTCACACTCATGTTGTCGACGAAGCGGAGCCGTCACTTGAGTGTTCGTCTGGGATCTCGTTCGGTCTCGGGCGTCAAACGCGTCTCGCACGCGTCCGCTCAAGAGCAACGCGTGAAGACCTTTTCTGGCGTCGGGCGATCAGTCCCCGAGGTACTGATGCGTCACGAGCTCGATCCACGTGACGCCCGAGGGTGGCCCGGTGATGCCGCCCTTGGCGAGTGCTTCACTGAGCCGGTTCTCCATGAACCTGGCTTGGTGCTCGGGCGTGTCCCACACCTCGATCACGACGAGGTGGCCGTTCTCGTTGAGCCCGGCCGAGTGGGCCACCATCCCATCGGGTCAGTCGCCCTCGCCACTGGCGGGATTACTTGAACGCTGACATATGCCTGAGTCCGAGGAAGTCTTGGTGGAGCTCTCAGGAGCCTGAAGGCGTGATCGTCTGCCCGTTCGGGACCGAGGGGATGATGTGACCGGCCGGCCCTTGACCGAAGAGCCACAGGACATTACCGGTGATGGTCGCCACCACGCCCGCGGGGCAATTCGGGACTGTGCTCGCACAGGGTGTCAGCGCATTGATCCAGTTGTTGTCGCCCGTGTCCACGACCCCGGCTCCACCGGTCGGGTCGGTGTAGTAGGTCATGTCGGAGTAGGTGTACTGGCCCCACTTCCCCGCGTTCGTGTAGGCCCGGGCCAACGGGATCGGGGAGTGACCGAGCACCTGCAGGTTGCTGGGTGTCGGCGGGCCGGGTGACGCGTGGTCGATATCGGAGGTGATGATCCCGGGTAGTGAAGACCCGTTCTGCAGGCCTGTTCCTTTGAAGATCCAGGCTGAGGAATCCGCCACGACGAATGCGGCAGTCCCGGTGGTGAGGTACCCGGCGTACTCTTCCCCCACGAAGCCGACCGAGGACCAGCTCGTTGGCGGAGACGACCAGGTGTTGCCCGTGACCTGCATCGGGTCGCCGTGCCCGTTGAGAGGGTCTTCCGTCGAATCGCGGTAGTCGACCTCTTCCCGGTCGGGCCCGAGCGGCGAGGCCTGCAGCCGGACATGGCGCACCAGCGCCGCTGCCCCGAAGAACGCGATGTTCACGCCGTCACTCAGTGCTGTCTGGGCGGCCTCGCGCTCGTTGTACGACCAGGACTCGTCATGCCCGAGGGACAACAGGGCCTTGTGCTGCAAGAGGAACGTCGGATGCTCGTCCACCGTGACGTCCGTGGCGTACGTGACGTCGAGTCCGTGTTCCTCGCAGAAGCGCACGAGTGGGTACTCGTTGGAGAGGAAGTCCGAGGCCCCGTCACCGGAATCGTACGGGCGGTCGAACGAAGCGATCCGGGCGCGATTGCACACGGGGTAGGTACCGGATCCGAGGGTGCAAGGCCCCTTGCCCTGGTAGTACGAGTAGCCCCCGAACGCGTTCCAACCTTCTTCCACGAACGTTCGGTTCATGATCAGGTACGTGGCGCGACTCGCCGGATCCCAGACCGTGAGCGGAACGTACCCCTTCTGACCGCCGTCCCCCACGAGCTTCAGCAGGTAGTCGCCCGGCACGAAGGCGGACGTGACCGGGAACGTGAGGGAGGCCGCCCAGTTGTCACAAGTCACCATGTTGACACCCACCGTGAGCGGGCAGGCGGGCTCTATCTGGCCGGGCACCACGGGCGACTCCCACACCTGGCGGCCACCCAGCCCGTGGTACCAACCCATCCGATAGGCAATCACGCGGAATTGGGGAGCGGCCGTCGACACGTAGAGGGTGACCTGGTCTCCTTCCGCCGCGTAGTTCAGGTTGGCGAACCCCTCGATGCCGTCCGGTCCCGAGTGTGGCGGTATCTCCCACGCCGCCGTCCCTCTGAGGTGATTCTCCGCTATCACGGACCGGGACACGACGCCGTCGGATCCGAGGAACGTCTGAGTCGCAGGCTTTGCCTTCGCCGGGTGGGGGGATCCCGGTGTGGACCCGGAGGTAGCGCATCCCGCCAGGACTACCGCCAGGACGAGGCCCAGGCCGGTCGTCACGGCGGAAACCCTGTGCCGGCGCCGGGTGGTGGGCACCGAGATCGGCGATGGGTGGGCGTCGTACGTCATTTCAATGCCTGACTTCGACAATTCGCGCGTCCCCTGAGCGCGTGGTCCGCGCGTCCGAGTACAGGTCCTCCCCAACTGCGAGAATGGTTGTCGCTGAACATACATTCGGAGCAGAAGGGGGGGCTCCTCAAAGGTGCATCGTAGTCGCGCCACCTGCCGGATGAGGGGTGACCGTCAACGGGGAGAATCCACTGTCCCACGCTGGCGCCGCGCTGTTGACCGAACTGGCGGATCGCAGTGGCCTTACCAAGGCGATGTCGCTGTCCATGGCGGAGTGTGGAATCTCGGGGCATACCCACGACCCCGGTGTGGTGCTCCCCCACTCGGCAGTCGCCATGACGGACGGTGCCGGCTGCCTGGCCGACTTGGAGCTCTGCGTGAACACGACGAGCTGATCGGTCCGGTCGCCTCGATCGTCATTGCCTGGCGAGCGGTGGAAGCCACGGCAGCCCCCGGGCTCCGAGCGATGCCCCCTGCGGTTGCTGCGGCTCGGGCGAAGGTGTGGACAGCGTCTCCTCCCGGGGTGGGGTGTGAAACGACGAGCGAGCCCCTGGCCGCCATGCTCCGTCCGGGGAACGCCGAGTCGAATGACGCAGACCACCGCCTCGAGCTGCTCGACCGGGCGATCGACGGGCTACCCGCTGTGTACCAGGCCGACCACGACGTCCGTACCACGCTTGTGAGGTCGTCCACCCGATCCTGGTGTGTGCCGAGTCGGCCGGGGCCACCCACGGGTTCGTCCTGGTCATCGTCGAGGCCAACTGCGACCACTCCATCGGCTACCCGATAGATGGGCGGATCCGGGACGGCCTGCTGCTCGTCCAAGAAGAGGATCGGTGCCAGGCGATCGAGACCGACGGCAGCATACGGGACGGTGCGTGGGTGGTCGAGCTGACCGACCTGGTCGATCCCTCTGCCTGGCCGGAGGGCACACGATTGATCATGCGGCGTGAACGGCCGCACCCCGAAGCGCCCCTCACGCTGACCGGTTCCGCCGAGGGCGTGGATCAACCAACGCCCAACTCGACCCTCGCTGCCGGTTCGATGACCCCCCGCTGTCGATGCGAGACACCGTGTGGTGTACCGTCGTAATGGCTCATTGAGAGCACCAGCGTCTCCGCTCACGGTGACAAGATCGAGAGTCCCGATGGGACCCAGCAAC
>JBKQMB010000048.1:0-7448 GCA_052326605.1 Acidimicrobiales bacterium
CATCTGGCACATGATCACCAACGGCACCCCTTACAGCGATCCAGGCGGCGACTTCTTCACCCGCCTCAACCCGGACAAGGCCAAGCACCGTGCGCTCGACCAGCTCCACAAGATGGGCTATTCGGTGGCACTCGAGCCCCTGGCGGTTGCTGGGTAACAGCGAATCTTCGCCTCAGGGGCTTGCATCGCCATACTCAGTACAGTTAGCGCCCAGTTAGCGGAGTGCGTCACACTTGCTGGTAGCGGGCTGTTGCATGCGCCGCCACCCACGACGGCCACGGCTACTGGGAGGTGGCCAGCGACGGCGGCATCTTCAGTTTCGGCGACGCCCAGATCTACGGCTCAGAGGGCGGCCGGCACCTCAACCGACCGGTGCCGGGTATCGCCGCCAGCTCCTGACCACACCTCATACCACCGCACTTCTGGGCTCCACGAGATCACCGCTGGGGACGAGAACTTCGCGTTTCAAAGGATTCGGTGGGACGGATCTCGATCGCAGCTCACACGACGGCTTTGGCCTCTGAGGCCCTTTCGGCCCTCGGCTACAAGAGATTCGAATGTCGGGCCGAGGAACCGTCGTTGCCACGGCGCGCACTGATCTTCATGTCGACGACCGTTGGATGACCACGCCGGCAGCCATGAGAGCTCTCCCAACCGGTCGCCCTGAACCTGTGCCAGCGCATGGCCGATCTGACGGCGAGCGTAGGCCAGGCCAGGGGCGAGGAGAGTTGGCATCACGGGCTCGGTAACCATTGATCGTTGCGTCGCAGCTCTACCCACGTCGTCACCATTGATTGTCGGCATCGGTGGTAGTAGAACGTCTTCAGGAACATCATCTCGACGGGCCGGCGAATAGACGTCAAGGTCTTGACGCAATACGGGGGGCGGGGAGTGCCATGACCGTTTCGTCGCAAGGATTCTCCGAACCGCTTGAAGGGTCCGATGTTCGGTCGCCGGTGGCGCAGTCGGTCGCCGATCCGGCACCGCTCGGATTGGCAGCCTTCGCCATGACGACCTTTGCGTTGAGCCTGTACAACGCCAACATCTGGCCGGCGGCCATCTTCCCTGCGCTAGCGCTGGTCTACGGGGCTTCGCACAGCTCTTGGCCGGGATGTGGGAGTTCGTGCGCAAGAACACGTTCGGCACACTCGCGTTCACCTCGTACGGCGCCTTTTGGATTTCCTACTACGTGTTCGTCCACTTTCTGGCCCCCGGAATCAAGGCAGGCGTGGACCTGAACGCGGCGGCGGGGGTCTTCCTGCTGGGTTGGACGATCTTCACCTTCTACATGATGATCGCATCGCTGCGTGTCTCGGGCGCCGTCCTCGCGGTGTTCGTTGCCCTGACCGTGACCTTCGTGCTCCTCACCATCGGTGCGTTCAACGCCAACAGCACGGTCACCCATGCGGGCGGCTGGGTCGGCCTGCTCACCGCCGCGCTGGCCTGGTACGCATCGGCGGCTGGTCTCATCAACGAGACCTTCAAGAGGGCCATCGTTCCCGTCTTCCCGCTGGCACCGAAGAACCCGGCGTGACCTGGCTCCACGTCGTCGACGCACGCCGCGTCGACGACAGGAGTGCAACGGCGAATGGCAGGAGGATGACATCATGAGCGATACGGCACCGAACGAGGGGGGCGAGGCGCTCTCCGCGCTGTTGCACGAGACGCGCCAGTTCCCACCTCCCGAGGAGTTCGCTCGGCAGGCCAACGCCCAGCCCGGCATCTATGCGGAGGCGGCTGACAGCGAGGCATGGTGGGCATCGCAGGCTGAGCAGCTCACCTGGGACCGCCACTGGGACAAGGTGCTCGAGTGGGACCTTCCCTATGCCAAGTGGTTCGTCGGTGGTCGCCTGAACGCCGCCTACAACTGCGTCGACCGCCACGTCGAGAATGGTCGGGGGGACAAAGTCGCCTTCCACTGGGTCGGCGAGCCCGAGGGCGAGAAGAGAACCATCACCTATGCCGACCTGCAGAGGATGGTGTGCCAGGCGGCCAATGGGCTCATCGAGCTCGGCGTCGAGGCCGGTGACCGCGTCGCCATCTACATGCCGATGATCCCCGAAGCTGCCGTTGCCATGCTGGCCTGTGCTCGGCTGGGCGCCCCGCACTCCGTGATATTCGGGGGATTCTCCTCCGAGGCACTCTCGGGACGGATCCTCGACGCAGACTGCCGCGTTGTCATCACCGCCGATGGTGGCTACCGCAGGGGTGTCGCTTCAGCACTGAAACCCAATGTGGATCAGGCACTCGAGCAGTGCCCCGACGTCCGTGCGGTTCTGGTGGTGCGCCGGACCGGCCAGGATGTCTCGTGGACCGAGGGCCGCGACGTGTGGTGGCACGAGCTCGTCGACCGGCAGCCGGACGAGCACGACGCAGTCTCCTTCGATGCCGAGCAGCCGCTGTACATCATGTACACGAGCGGGACCACCGCCAAGCCGAAGGGGATCCTGCACACCACCGGGGGCTATCTCGTCCACACCTCGACCACCCACCGCCTGGTGTTCGATCTCAAGCCGGAGACGGACGTCTTCTGGACGGCGGCGGACATCGGGTGGGTGACCGGACACAGTTACATCGTCTACGGACCCCTGGCCAACGGCGCCACCTCGGTGATGTACGAGGGGACGCCCGACGCCGGAGGGCGCGACCGCTGGTGGCGCATCATCGACGAGTACAAGGTGTCCGTCCTCTACACCGCTCCCACCACCATTCGCACGCTCATGAAGTGGGGAGAGGAGTACCCCGACGCCCATGACCTCTCGAGCCTTCGGCTTCTCGGCTCGGTCGGCGAGCCGATCAACCCCGAGGCGTGGATGTGGTACCGCCGGTACGTCGGGCGGAACCGCTGCCCGATCGTCGACACCTGGTGGCAGACCGAAACCGGCGCGATCCTGATCTCACCCCTGCCCGGGATCACCGCCACCAAGCCCGGTGCGGCCATGAGAGCGCTTCCGGGGATCAGTGCCGAAGTGGTTGACAACGACGGCACGCCGGTCGGCAACGGCGAAGCCGGGTTCCTGCTTCTCACCGAGCCGTGGCCGGGAATGCTGCGGGGGATCTGGGGCGACCCGGAACGCTACAGGGAGACCTACTGGTCGCGCTTCCCCGGCTCTTACTTCGCGGGCGACGGTGCCAAGAAGGACGAAGACGGCGACCTGTGGCTGTTGGGCCGGGTCGACGACGTCATGAACATCTCGGGACACCGCATCTCGACGACGGAGATCGAGCACGCCCTGGTCGGCCATCCGAGCGTGGCCGAGGCCGCCGTCGTCGGGGCGTCCGACCCGACCACCGGCCAGGCCATCGTGGCGTTTGTGACGGTGAAAGGCCACGTGGTGGCCGTGGGGGAGGAGGGAGCGGCGCTGGTTGTCGAGTTGCGCGAGCAGGTGGCGGTGACCATCGGTCCGATCGCCAAGCCCCGCCAGATCCTGCTCACGCCCGAGTTGCCGAAGACCCGCAGCGGCAAGATCATGCGCCGGCTGCTGCGTGACGTCGCTGAGCACCGCGAGCTCGGCGACGTGACCACGTTGATGGATCCGACCGTGGTCCAGATGCTCGACGACCAGCTGAACGCTCCCGGAGGTGCCGGCGACGAGGCATGATGCCCGCCGATGTGAGTGGCGCGCAGAGTGACGCTGACCTCCGTTAGTGCCCTGATGCCGTGCCGAAGGCGGTCAGGACGCCGCAGCCCGGCCGACCGGGCTACCCGAGGTGCCTGGTGTCATCTGGCGGCGGTGGAGGCTCGGACGACAGACGTAGGCGGGCGTCGACCACCACCACGCCGTCGGAGGTGGCGATGACCGGATTGGCGTCCATCTCTTCGATCTCGGGGAAGTCCTCGGCGAGGAGGCCGACCCGAAGGAGCAGGTCGACCAGCGCATCGAGGTCGACGGGAACCGAACCGCGGTAGCCGGTGAGCAACGGCGAGCCCTTGAGCCCGAGGACCATCTCTCGCGCGTCGACGTCGGTCAGGGGGGCGAGCCGCATCACGTGGTCCTCGAGCAGTTCCACCGCGACTCCTCCCATGCCGAAGAGCACCTGGGGCCCGAACGCCCGGTCCTGGACGAACCCCACCAGTGTCTCGACGCCCGGTTCGGCCATCGGCTGGAGCACGACCCCGGTCATCTCGGGGCCGATGGCGCTCTGCATGGACCGGTACGCGGCGCTCACGTCCGCGGCGGACGTGAGACCCAGGTGGACGCCCCCGATGTCGCTCTTGTGCACGATGCTCGGCCCGACCGCCTTGATGGCCACCGGGAACCCCAGCCGTTGGGCCGCCCGGCCCGCCTCTTCGGCGTCGGCGACCGCCTTCGTCGGCTGGACGGGGATCCCGTGGGCGGCCAGCACCTCGAGGGCCGGTGCCCCGGTGATCCATCCGTGCTCGTCGGCGACGCCGATGGTCCGCCGCCGAGCTTCCCCGGCGCGGATCCCGTCGAGCTCGGGAACCGTCCCTCGACTCTTCGACCTCCAGGTGGCGTAGTCGGCAGCATGGGCGAGGGCGCGGATGGCGGTTTCCGGATACGTGAAGCACGGAATCGGGCGTCGAGCACTGCGGAGGATGTCGCGGCCGCTGCTGGTGCCGAGCAGGCTGGCCACGATGGGGCGGGGCCGGTCGATGTCAGCCGCGTCGGCGGCGCGCACGATGGCGCGTGCGACGTCGTCGGTGGCCGTGACGAGGGGTGGGGTGAACACGACCACCACTGCATCGACGTCGTCGTCGGTGAGGAGGACGTCGAGGCTTCTCCCGTAGGACTCAGCGCCGGCAGACGCCCCGAGATCGACGGGGTTGGCGACACCGCCGGCCGTGGGGGTGATGGCCCATAGGGCGGCTTGGGTGGCTGGTGACAGCTCGGCGACCACCAGCCCGTTGCCGCTGCTGGCGTCGGTGGCCAGTACGCCGGGTCCGCCGGAATTGGTGAGAATGGCCACCCGTCGGCCGTTGGGCAGCGGCTGGTGGACGAGGGTCTCGGCCGTGTCGAAGAGCTCCTCGACGGTATCGACCCGGAGTACCCCTGCTTTGAGGAACAGCGCATTCACCGCCTGCTCGGGACTGGCCAGAGCTGCCGTGTGCGATGACGCGGCCCGGCGCCCCGCTCGGGAACGGCCGCTCTTGACCACGACGATCGGCTTGGTGCGCCCGATGCGGCGGGCAAGGCGAGCGAACTTCCGAGCGTTTCCGAACGATTCGAGGTACAAGAGGATGACGTCGGTGTCGTCGTCCTGCTCCCACCAGGTGAGCAGATCGTTGCCGCTGATGTCGGCCTTGTTGCCGAGCGAGACGAAACTCGAGAGCCCCAGATCTCTGCTCTTGGCTTCGGCGAGGATGGCGATACCGAGCCCACCGGACTGGGATGCGAAGCCGACCCGTCCGGCGATCGGTACGTCGGCGGCGAACGTGGCGTTCATCGACACCGCCGGAGCGGTGTTCAAGACACCGAAGCAGTTGGGCCCGACCATACGCATGCTGTGATCGTGAGCCAGCCGGGCGGCGGCGCGCTGGGCCGCCTCCCCCTCTGGGCCGACTTCGGCAAACCCTGCCGAGACGACGACCACTGCCGCTACCCCTTTGCGCCCGCACGATTCGACGGCCTCGGTCACCGAGGCTGCCGGGACGGCGATCACGGCGAGGTCGACCTCGCCGGGGACCGCTTCGATGCTCGGCCAACAGGGGATGCTGGCGACGTGGTCCGCCATGGGGTTGATCGGGTAGACCGGTCCCTGGAGGCTTGTGCCAACCAGGTTTCGCACCAGCTCATACCCGATGGTCCCAGTCTGGCGCGAGGCCCCGATGACGGCGACCGATCGCGGCCTGAGCAGGCGCTCCATCGACCTCACCACGGCGACGGCGTCGCGCCGGTCGGCTGCATCCAGTGCCTGTTGGGTCGGGGCGATGTCCATCACGACGTTCACCACTTCGTGGTCCGTGCTCGAGCGCCGGGCAAAGCCGACACCGGCGAAGACGTCGAGCATCCGCCGGTTGACGACCAGGGTGTCGGCAGCGAAGCGCTTGATGCCATGGCGCCTTGCCGCGCTGGCCAGGTGCTCGAGGAGGATGGTCCCGAGGCCCAGGCCCTGGTGCGCATCGTCGACGACGAATGCCACCTCCGCCTCGTCCTTGCCGACCTCGCGCTCGTACTGCGCGACCGCTACGAGCGTGCCATTGCGTTCGGCGAGGAGTACCAGATGGTCGGGATCGTCGGCCCGCGTCAGGCGCTCGAGCTCGCGATCCGACAGGTTCGGATGGCCGCCGAAGTACCGCATGTGCACCGTGTTGCCCGAGAGCCCGCGGTGGAAGGCGGACACGGCGGGGGCGTCCACGGAGGTGATGGATCTGATCTGGGCAGTGGTGCCGTCCGTCAGGAGGACGTCGACGCCATCGGGACCACCTCCTGGCTCATCGGTGGAGCTCGTCGTGGTGGCGCTGGGCTCGCTGGTAATGCTCATGCAGGGTGTACTCCTCGGAGGCTCGAACAAGTGCGCCGGCTCGGACCCACCGCGATCGATCACCACTCTCGCGGGACCATCGGGGGGACGACCGAGATCCGGCGGTCATGAATCGGATGGTAGGCGAGCAGGCGTCGCCGTGCCGGGCAGCATGCCGGTTCACATGGGACACGCTCCGACCGGCCGACCGGATCGGCCACCGCGTGGCCAGCCCATCCGCCTGGCAGACCACTTCGCTGATCAGGAGCGTGGGTCGCCGCCGGCAGGGAGGCAAGGGCCGTTGCCCGATGTGCCGGCGATGACGGATCCACCTGCGTCATCGACCTGGATCCGCAACGGTCGCTATGGGCGGTTGGGAGCTGGTGACACCGCAGGGAGGGTGGGCAGGAGCACGTAGAGGAGAGGCATCAGTGCCCCGCCAAGCCAGTGCAGCACGCCTTCGACATCCCACTGCAGCATCTTGATGGCCCGAGCGTCACGGTGTCAGCCGTCCGATCTTGCCCTACAGATTGCCCTACGACTCGGGTACCACCCGCCTCCGGTTGCTTCCGTCTGTGCCCTCGCGAACAGGCAAGACGTCCGGTTGGGTACGTTCAGCGTCGCCCAGTTCCGCCCACCGTCCGCACTCGCAATGCGTAGGACTGGAATTCGATTCTCCTCCCGGGCTCCAAGTTGATGGTCTATCCGTTGAAATGCCGATCGCCGAATCTGCACGTGCTCTGTTCTGTCGCCGCCCCCGGATTCTTCGGATACCGCCGTGAAATATGTGCGCCGGAGAAGCCGAACCGGCAACCCTGGTACTCGCGAACATTGCGTGCCCCAGAACATGTGGGATACCACCTCGACGACAGTCGTGATTCCCATAGTGTTCTCTCTCAGAGGCTGTCGCGCATATGTCCCCAGCGCGATCACGCGAAGGCCGGATCGGTCAATCGGCGTAGAAGCAATCGGGCATGGGCAGCCCATACGAATCCTCCGGTGACGATCGGGTTGCGCTCATAGTC
>JBKQMB010000049.1:0-78819 GCA_052326605.1 Acidimicrobiales bacterium
CGCCTTCCTCGAAGCGCTCTGATTATGCCGACTCCGTCAGACTGATCGGCCAGCGACAGCCAGGGTCACCAGGGGCGACTACCCGCGCCGTCGGGCTACGCGGCATAACGGGATGGTCGGCATAGAGGACATTATGCCGATCTCGGCATAATGTCCTACAAACTGGCCTACAACTCGGGATCCGCATGATTCCGGTTGCTTCCCCTTCACCGCCAGTGACCTGGGACAACTCCCGATAGCTTCCAGTTGCCAACCGTTATTTCCGGTCCTTTTTCGCACTCGTAATGCGATGTTGGCAGCTGGGGCCTTGACTCTTCGAACGCGATTTTTACGAAAGGGCCACAGAGGGGGCTGCCTGAGCCGTGCGTTCGACGACTCGCAGGTCCGAGCCGAGCGCATCGGCGATTCGCAGGAGAGTCTTTTCGGTAGGGTTTGCCGACCCCCTCTCGATGCGGCTGATCTCGCTCTGAGCGATTCCCGTGGCTGAGGCGAGCTCGATTTGCGTCATGCCGCGCCGCTCCCGAAGCTCCATGAGCTGCACGGCCATATCGTAGGAATCGCTGAACACTCGGTGCTGGCGTCTACCGGTATCCGCCACACGAGCCAGTCGTTGAGCGGCAGCATCCTGATAGCTACGTGTCATGTGGACCCTCCCTTCCGATGCTTATTATGGGCTAAACACCATATTGTGTCAAGGTGTTGAGCCGTACTTCCTGGTCAACGGTGCCGAGCGCGACCCCCTGATCGTCCCTTACGCTCCTGGGCTCTACGGCGTGCCTCCTGCTGGTTCCAGGCAGAGAGGCACTTGCGTGCGAAAGCGATCTCTTTCTCTTGCCGCTTCTTGGATGCATCGTCCTGCTTGTCGTAGCCCGAGAGAAGTAGGACCACCCTCCGTCCGTGAAAGTGGACGAACACCCGCAGAAGGATCGACTCCGGATCGGGTGCTACCCCCGGTTGCTCGTCGGCGAACATGTGCATGATCTCGTCGGCGGAGTGACGAACGCGGAACTCATGCAGGCCCTTTCCGAGCGGTTTCAGCCACTCCGAGTTGGCGAGATCTATCCCCCTGACGGCGAGGACGTGGTTGAGGGCGGCATCCAAAGCGACGGCAGCGGCATCGCTCAACTCGTCCAAGAAGCTAGTGAATGGCTCAACTCCACTGTCCGTAGCGAAGACATCGAGAGTCCACCTGCCCTCTGGAGCTGTCATAGAAAGTAGGACCCCGACACGCGGGGTGAGGCTACTCGCACCCGTTGTGAGGTGGCGTTCTTGATCCGCTGGCCCAACCGAACTTCATCGACCGACGTAGTGCCCTTCAGCCCGGATCTCGACACCCGCCCTCGTCGTGTCGTGTCCTAATTATTGTCCTAATTTTTGCTGTCGGCTGGGGTCGTCCGGAGTCGCGCCATGTCGCGGCACGTCGTCCAGAGTTCCAGGTCACGTCGTCTATCGCCGCATTGCGTCGTCTCATTCGACGACAATTCACGCATTTCGAGACCGTCCGAATCGTCCGCTCTCGCATCCCTCCGCCTGAAAGGCTAGCCGCGGCGCCGGGCCGCGAAGAACCCGGTCAGCAGTGCGGACGCCTCTGCCGCCCGGACCCCGACGGTGACCGGTACCTCGTGGTTGAGCCGGGGATCGGTGCACAGGTTGTAGAGGGAGCCGCATGCCCCCGCCTTCATGTCGGCGGCCCCGTAGACCAGGCGGCCCAGCCGAGCGGCGATGAGGGCGCCGGCGCACATCGGACAAGGTTCCAAGGTCACCACCAGGGTCACCTCGGACAGCCGCCACGTGCCCAGTGCGGTGGCCGCGTCGGACAGCGCCAGCATCTCCGCGTGCGCCGTGGGGTCACGGCGGTGCTCGCGTTCGTTGTGGCGTGCGGCGATGGGCCGTCCCCCATGGAGGGCGACCGCCCCCACCGGCACGTCGTCGTGGGCGATGGCCGCCACCGCCTCGTCGAGGGCGAGCCCCATCGCCGCTTCGTCATCCAGCGGATCCTCACCGGTTGCGCGGGCAGGCGACGCCGGCTGCGAAGAGGCCGCTTCAGTACCCATGGCGGAGACGGTGGGATTTGAACCCACGGTGAGTTTCCCCACACACGATTTCCAGTCGTGCCGATTCGGCCGCTCTCGCACGTCTCCAACTCCCCGGGCCGACCAGGAGTTCGCTCCGGGGCGCCCGCGGCCCCGACAGGCTACTCCGGCTCCCTGTGCCCGCCCGCCCGGGCCCGGGCGCTGCCCCGCCTGCCCGGTCGGCACGGGAGGGGGCCCGCCCGCTCCGGCTGCCCCTGGCGCACATCCGCGGGTAATATCGTTGTCTCCCCGGTGTTGGGTGCGACGGCTGGGTCCTGCGCAACGTCCTCCTGTGAATCGAGTCAGGGTCGGAAGGCAGCAGCTCTCAGCGGGTCAGGCCGTGTGCCGCAGCCAATCTGGCCGTCGCATCGAGCACCGGGGGGCCCGGTCCCCGCCGGACGGACGGCTCGATCCTTCGGGGGAGGCCGGTCCCGGTGGCCGGTAGGCTCCCCCGACGTGGCCGACGCACCCGACGACGCTCCCTTTCAGTCGCTCTATCGGCGATTCCGTCCATCGACCTTCGGCGAGGTCCGTGGCCAGGACCACGTCGTGCTCGCCCTTCGCAACGCGGTAAGGGACGGCCGGGTGGCACACGCCTACCTGTTCAGCGGGCCCCGGGGGACCGGCAAGACCTCGACGGCCCGGATTCTGGCCAAGGCGCTCAACTGCACCGACCTGCAGGACGGCGAGCCGTGCGGAGTGTGTGCCTCCTGCGTCGAGATCACCAAGGGCTCCTCGCTCGACGTGCACGAGCTCGACGCCGCGTCGAACAACGGGGTGGAGGCCATGCGCGACCTGGTGTCGCGTGCGGCACTGGGAACGCCGGGTCGCCAGAAGGTCTACATCGTCGACGAGGTTCACATGCTCTCGACGGCCGCCTCCAACGCCCTGCTCAAGACGCTCGAGGAGCCGCCCGCCCACGTCGTCTTCGTGCTGGCCACCACCGACCCCCAGAAGGTGATGCCCACCATCCGCAGCCGCACCCAGCACTTCGAGTTCCGCCTCCTCGGCCCCGAGACGCTCGGTGAGCTGCTGGCCCAGGTGCGCCAGGACGCGCACCTCGACGTCCCCGACGAGGCGCTGGACCTGGCCGTCCGGCGTGGCCGTGGATCGGCCCGGGACGCGCTCTCGGTGCTCGACCAGGTGGCGGCGTCCGATGCCGTCGACGACGACCTGCCCGAGCTCGACGAGGTCGTCGAGGCCCTCGCCGAACGGGACATCGCCCGCGCCCTGGTGGCGGTGGCCCACCTGACGTCCGCCGGGTTCAGCCCCCAACAGTTGACCGGCGACCTGGTCGACCACCTCCGCCAAGGGTTCCTGGCCCTGGTGGCACCGGAGCTGGTGACGGTTTCCGGGGCCGAGCGGGAGTCGCTCGCCGCCCAGGCGGAGCGGGTCGGGCTGGCGGCACTGGTGCGGGCCATGGAAGTGCTGGGGCGGGCCCAGGTCACCATGCGCGACGCTCCCGATCCCCGGGTCAACCTGGACGTCGCCCTGGTCCGGTTGGCCCACCCGGAGGCCGACGACTCACCGGAGTCCATCCTGGCCCGGATCGAGCGACTCGAGGCCGCCGTCCGTGCCGCACCGGGCACGCTCTCCGCTCCCTCGGTCCCGCCACCCTCGCAGGACCCCGGGCCGGCCGCGGCCGTCCACCGACCGGCACCCTCCGAGCCCGACACCGCCCGAGCCGCGGGTCGTCACGAAGCCGGTCCCCGGCCCTCCGCCGTCGGAGGCCCCGGCGTCGAGGAGCCCCCTCCCGGCACCACGGGGTCGAGTCCGAAGACGTTGGGTGCCGTGCGCCGGCAGTCGGTTCCTGCCCGGGCCGAGGCAGCACCGGCGCCACCCCCCGCCCCGCCCGAACCTCCACCGGTCCGGGGCGAGCCACCAACCTCTGTGCCTGCTGCCCTATCGGCAACGGTCCCGTTCCCGACCCGCGACCAGCTGGTCCAGGTCTGGGGCGATCACATCATCGTGGGCCTCCGACCCAAGGCGAAGGCGCTGTTCCAGGCCGGTCGGTTCGTCGGCGTCGAGGACGACCGGGCGGTGTTCGGACTGCCCAATGAGATCCACCGCCGGCGATGCGAGGAGATCCACGAGGAGATCGAGGCGGCGCTTTCCGACCACTTCGGTCGTCCGGTGGGCCTCACGTTGGTGGTCGATCCCGGTGCCGGAAGCTGGTCGGAACCGGAGGAGGGCAGTTCCCGGAGCGGCGCACCCACCGGGGCGCCCACCACGAGGAGTTCCAGCCCGGCCACCCCCGCGCCAGGGCAGGCCCCGACCCCGGCGGCTCCCCCACGAGCTCCCGCACCCGACCACGATGGACAGCCGGACTCCGACCCCTCGGAGGACCTGGCAAGCTTCGACGAGACGGAGCTGGAGATCGCCGAGGTGGACAACTCGGCGGAGGCGCGTGTCCTCCAGGCGTTTCCGGGCGCCGAGGAGGTCGGCTAGATGGCGGTGTTCTCCGGTCCGCTGCAGTCGCTGATCGACGAGCTGGGCCGGCTGCCGGGCATCGGGCCCAAGTCGGCCCAGCGGATCACGTTCCACCTGCTGAAGGTGGCGCCCGAGGATGCGCTGCGGCTCGCGGAGGCGATCATCGCCGTCAAGGAGCGGATCACGCTGTGCACCCGCTGCTTCAACGTGGCCGAGGGCGGCCTGTGTGCCATCTGCATCGACGACCGCCGCGACGCCGCCTCGGTCTGCGTGGTAGAGGATCCCCGCGACATCGTCTCGGTGGAGAGGACGGGGGAGTTCTCGGGGAAGTACCACGTCCTGCAGGGTGCGCTCAACCCGATCGAGGGGATCGGGCCGGACCAGCTCCGGGTGCGCGAGCTGCTGGTCAGGGTGGAGGAGGAAGACATCAAAGAGGTGATCCTCTGCACCAATCCCAACCTCGAGGGTGAGGCCACGGCCATGTACCTGGCCCGCCTCCTGAAGCCCATGGGGCTCACGGTCACCCGGATCGCCAGTGGTCTGCCGGTGGGCGGCGACCTCGAATACGCGGACGAACTGACCCTCGGCAGGGCGCTCGAGGGTCGCCGCGAGGTGGAGGCCTGACCGGCCCGGGGCGAGCCGTGGCGCCGGGTGGGGCGGTGCGGGCCCCGCGGGGAGCACCGATCGCTCCGATTGGGGCACCATGAGGGGATGTCGACATCAGTGAAGCCGCCGGTTCGGCACCTCTGGATCCTGCGCCACGGCAAGGCTGCCTCCGATGCCCCCTGGGGAGGGGGTGACCGGGAGCGCCCCCTGACCGCCCGCGGGCGGCGTGACGCCACCGCCCTCGGGAAGCGACTGGGGGATGAGGAGCCGATCTTCGGGATGGACGGCGTTCCCGCTCCCGACCTGGCCATCTGCTCGGATGCCGTGCGGACCCGGCAGACCGCCGAGCTGCTCATCGAGGCGACGGGCCGCCCGCTGCCTCTCGATTCGTACCGCTCGCTCTACGGAGCCGACACCGACCTGGTGCTCCGGTACCTCCGGGAGATCGACGAAGGGGTGACGGGAGCTCTGGTGGTGGGGCACAACCCAGCCATGCACCATCTCATCTGGGAGTTGGTCGGCGAGGACGGGGACGGAGGGGTTGCAGTGGGAGCCCCCGATGGTCGTGTCGCACTCGAGTCCCAGGGGTTCCCGACGTGCGCATTGGCAGTGCTGGCCATCGGTGTGGGCGGGTGGGAGGACCTCGCTCTTGGAGGCTGCACCCTGGTCGGCCTGTTCAAGCCTCCCTACTGAGCCGAGGGGTAGCAGCCCTGCCCGCCCCGGGCTGTCAGAGCGTGCGCAGGATGGCCGCGTCGCCCTGACCGCCGCCGCCGCACAGGGCGACCGCCGCCGTGCCACCGCCCCGGCGCTTCAGCTCGAGGAGCGCGGTCAGTGCCACCCGCGTGCCCGACATGCCCACCGGGTGACCGAGGGCGATGGCGCCGCCGTTGACATTGACCACGTCCTCGCCGAGGCGCAGGTCGTCGGCAGAGGCCAGGCCCACGGCGGCGAACGCCTCGTTGATCTCGAAGATGTCGATGTCACCGGTGGCGAGGCCGGCCTTGGCCAGTGCCACCGAGATGGCGTGGGAGGGCTGGTGGAGGAGCGACGGACTCGGTCCGGCAACCTGGCCGTAGCTGACGAGCTCACCGATCGGGCTGAGCCCGAGCTCTTCGGCCTTGGCCTTGGACGTCACGATGACGGCGGCACCGCCATCGGAGATCTGGGATGCGTTGCCGGCAGTGATGGTGCCGTTCTTGTCGAAGGCCGGACGCAGTTTGCCCAGTGACTCGGCGGTCGTCTCGGGGCGGACGCCCTCGTCGGTGTCGACCACCAGCGGGTCACCCTTGCGCTGGGGCACCGTGACCCCGACGATCTCCTCGGCGAACTTGCCGTCCTTGATGGCGGCCGCGGCCCGCTCGTGGGAGAGGGCGCTGAAGGCGTCCTGGCGCTCGCGTGACACGCCGTCGGCGCCGTTGTAACGCTCGGTCCCGAGCCCCATCGCGCAGTTGTCGAACGCGCAGAACAGCCCGTCGTACATCATCGAGTCGACGAGCGTGGCATCGCCGATTCGGTAGCCGGCGCGTGCCCCCGGCAGCAGGTAGGGAGCCTGGGTCATCGACTCCATCCCCCCGGCGACCACGATGTCCGCCTCGCCCGCATTGATCAGCAGGTCGGCCAGGTAGATGGCGTTGAGGCCGGACAGGCACACCTTGTTGATGGTCGAGGCGGGCACGTCCAACGGGATCCCGCCCTTGGTCGCTGCCTGGCGCGCCGTGATCTGCCCGGTCCCGGCCTGGATCACCTGTCCCATGAACACGTAGTCGATCTGCTCGGGCTTGATGCCGGCCCGCTCGAGGGCACCGGCGATGGCGACGCCGCCCAGGTCCGTGGCCGAGAAGGATCCGAGGCCCCCCGAGAGCTTGCCGATCGGGGTGCGGGCTCCTGCGACGATGACGGTTCCGGGCATGACGACCTCCGAGGCCTTCCGGCCAGCTAAGGCGGCGTTCCCCCCAAGGGTCCGCCACGACGACAGATCACCATGATACGGCCTCGCCCGGAGGTCCCACCACACGACACGGTGCGGCCGCCGCGGTGCGGCGGCACTCCGGCGGCCGCCCGGGTTCTGCATGGTGTGGCCGGGCTATCCTCGCTTCCCATGCAGGAGTTCCTCTCAGCCATCCAGTCCGATGCCTCCGGCGAGGAGATCGCCGCCCTTCCGCTTCCGGAGGTCTATCGGGCCGCCCATGTGCGCCGCGACGAGGTGGGGATGTTCGACGGCCTCGCATCAGCGGAAAAGGACCCGAGGAAGTCGCTCCACGTGGGCGACGTGGCGGTGCCAGAGCTGGCCCCCGACGAGGCATACATCGCGGTCATGGCCAGCGCCATCAACTTCAACACGGTCTGGACCTCGATCTTCGAGCCGCTGCCCACCTTCGGCTTCCTCGACCGGTTGGGCAAGGAGAGCAGATGGGGCGCCCGGCACGCTCTCGACTACCACGTGGTCGGGTCGGACGCCGCCGGCGTGGTCCTCCGGACCGGATCGGCGGTCCGGAACTGGAAGCCCGGCGACAAGGTGACCGTCCACTGCAACTACGTCGACGACCAGAGCCCGAGCTCGCACGACGACTCGATCCTGGCCGACAACCAGCGCATCTGGGGGTTCGAGACCAACTTCGGCGGTCTGGCCGACCTGGCCGTGGTCAAGGCCAACCAGCTGATGCCCAAGCCCAGGCACCTGACGTGGGAGGAGGCCGCTGCCAACGCGCTGTGCAACTCCACTTCCTACCGGATGCTCGTCTCGAAGAACGGCGCCCAGATGCAACAAGGGGACAAAGTCCTGGTGTGGGGGGCGTCCGGCGGGCTCGGGGCCTATGCCGTGCAGTACGTCCTCAACGGCGGCGGCACCCCGGTCGGAGTGGTGTCCTCCCCCGAGAAGGTCGAGCTGCTCCACGAGCTCGGGGTGGATGCCGTGATCGACCGAAAGGCCGCCGGCTACCGCTTCTGGAAGGACGAGCACACCCAGGACGAGTCCGAGTGGCGTCGCCTGGGCAAGGACATCCGGAGTCTGGTCGGCGACGACGTCGACATCGTGTTCGAGCACCCGGGTCGCCAGACGATGGGCGCCTCGGTGTTCGCCGCCAAGCGCGGCGGTATCGTCGTGACCTGTGCGGCCACCTCGGGCTACATGATCGAGTACGACAACCGCCATCTGTGGATGAAGCTGAAGACCATCAAGGGCTCCCACTTCGCCAACTACCGCGAGGCGTGGGATGCCAACCAGCTGTTGTGCGAGGGGAAGATCCTGCCGCCGCTCTCCGCCGTCTACACCTTGGAGCACGTGGGGGATGCGGCCTATCAGGTCCACCGGAACCTCCACGAGGGCAAGATCGGCGTGCTGTGCCTGGCGCCCGAGGAGGGCCTGGGGATCGACGACCCCGAGTTCCGCGCCGAGGTGGGCGAGGATCGGATCACGCTGTTCAGGAGGCACGGAGCATGACGGAACCACTGCTCACCGAGGTCGACCATGTCGCCATTGCCGTGCGCGACATCGACGCGGCCATCGCCTTCTACGAGGAGACCTTCGGGGCCACGGTGGTCCACCGCGAGCGCGTCGACTCCGACGGCGTCGAGGAGGCGCTCATCAAGGTGGCGGACAGCTACGTCCAGCTGCTCACCCCCACCAGGGACGACTCCCCCGTGGCCAAGTACCTCGACAAGAAGGGGGAGGGCCTCCACCACGTCGGCTACCGGGTGGACGACTGCGCGGCCGCACTCCAGTCGGTGAAGGACCACGGCGGCCAAGTGATCGACCAGGCCCCACGCCCGGGGTCGCGGGGGACCACCGTGGCCTTCGTGCACCCGAAGGGGGCCTTCGGCACGTTGATCGAACTCGTCGAGGAATGACGTAGATCGGACTCGCCCAAGGGTAGGCTGTCCCCATCATGAGCACAGCCACCACGGCCCGCGCGGCACTGCCCACGGATACCGATGGTGACGAACTTCTCGAGGCCCCGGCACTCGACGTGCACGCCCAGGCGACCCTGGCCCTCGGAGTTCCGATCGTCTCCTCGCAGGCGCGCCCCGTCCCGGCCATCCCCGTCCCGGCCACCGCGCCGACCACCTTCCTGGAGCCGGACCGGTCGGCCGACCCTGCAGGGTCGATCAGCACTGCAGCGGGTCGGCAGATCGAAGCGTCACCCGAGGCCTCCGAACGATCGGTTGTCCCCGAGCGTTCACCGGGTCGCGAAGGCGGGGGCGAGGCCGACGAGGGGTTCGCCCCCGGGGTCTCGGCAAAGTTGCGCTCCTACGTTTACCTCCTGGTCGATCCCCGCACCGGGCGGGCCTTCTACGTGGGCCGGGGCCTGGGCGACCGCTGCTTCGACCACGTGAGGGCGGCACGACTCGGTTCCGATGGGGTCCCGGAGGTGGCCGGCAACCCCCCCGGGTACCCGATGCTGGAGCGGATCAGGGAGGTCGAGTCCGATGGCCGGTCCGTCCGCATCGACATCCTGCGCTACGGACTGAGCTCGGAGGAGGCCGTGCTGGTCGAGGCTGTCGCCGGGGATGCGCTCGGGCTGGCCTGTGGCCCCGATGTCGTCAGCCGGCGCCGGCCGGTGACCGAGGTTCGTTCCCTCCTGGCCAAGCGGGCCAAGTTCAAGCGGGGGCACCAGGTGGTGCTGCTCCGGGTCGGGGGTACGGGAGCAGACCCGTCCTACGAGCTGACCCGGCACAGTTGGCGCATCGGACGGCGGTGGATCGACCTCGACTCCCCGCGCTCGCCGCAGTGGGCCGTCACCGTCGTCGGCGATCTGGTCGCCGCCGTCTATCGGATCGAAGGGTGGGAGCCGACCGCCGACCCGCGGGAGCCCGCCCTCGGTTCGGGCAGTCCGGGCGGTGCCGCGCGCACGGTGGACCGCTACTCCTTCACCGGGACGCGGGACGCCGAACTCGAACGGCGCTACGTGGGGAAGAGTGTCGCCGCCCATCTGGGTGCGGGGGCGCCGAGTCCCGTGACCTACGTGTGGTGCGGGCCCCACTGGGTGAACACCGCCCTCTGAGCTCGCGGGCCTGGTTGCTGGCGCATCCCGGGCGTGGGGAGGCCGTCCGGCTGCTGGAGGGACCCCTCCCGGCAGGTCCGCTACCCTCGGGGACCATGGATCTCCCGATGACCGCCCGACTCGAGGATCTGGCCGAGCGCCGAGAGCTCGCCCGCAATGCAGGATCGCCCCGGGCCGTGGAGAAGCACCACAAGAAGGGCAAGATGACGGCTCGGGAGCGCGTCGAGTACCTACTCGACGACGGCTCCTTCCAGGAGCTCGACATGCTGGCCCGCCATCGGGCCCACGGCATGGGGCTCGAGGAGAATCGCCCGTACACGGACGGCGTGATCACCGGGTTCGGAACCATCGACGGCCGCCGTGTCTGCGTGTTCAGCCAGGACTTCACCGTCTTCGGCGGGGCGCTGGGAGAGGTCTTCGCCGAGAAGATCCACAAGGTCATGGACCTCGCCGAGTCGATCGGGGTGCCGATGATCGGGCTGAACGACGGGGCCGGCGCCCGTATCCAGGAGGGTGTCGTCTCACTCCACTCCTACGGGGGCATCTTCTACCGCAATGCACAGGCATCGGGCGTCATCCCCCAGATCAGTGTGATCCTTGGCCCCTGTGCCGGGGGCGCCGTCTACAGCCCGGCGATGACCGACTTCATCTTCATGGTGCAGGAGACCAGCCACATGTTCATCACCGGGCCCGATGTGGTCAAGACGGTAACCGGCGAGGACGTCACCCTCGAGGAGCTGGGCGGGGCCATGAGCCACGCCACCAAGTCCGGAGTGGCGGCCTTCGTCGCACCGGACGAGAAGGCCTGCCTGGACGACGTCCGCTACCTCCTGAGCTTCCTCCCCTCCAACAACCTGGAGGAGGCTCCGGTGGTGGACACCGGCGACGACCCCGAGCGGCTCACGCCCGAGCTGGCGGGGCTCATGCCGGCGTCACCCCACCAGCCCTACGACATGATCAAGGTCATCGAGGGGGTCGTGGACGACGGAGAGTTCTTCGAGGTCAATCACCATTGGGCGATGAACCTGGTGTGCGGCTTCGCCCGGGTCAACGGCCGAGCGGTGGGCGTGGTCGGGAACCAGCCCCAGGTGCTGGCGGGCGTGCTCAACATCGACGCCTCGGAGAAGGGCGCCCGCTTCGTCCGCACCTGCGACGCATTCAACATCCCGTTGGTCACCTTCGTGGACGTGCCGGGATTCATGCCCGGTACCGACCAGGAGTACGGCGGCATCATCCGCCACGGTGCCAAGTTGTTGTATGCCTACTGCGAGTCGACCGTTCCCCGGGTCCAGATCATCACCCGCAAGGCCTACGGCGGAGCCTATGTGGTGATGAACTCCAAGTCGATCGGGGCCGACCTCGCCTTCGCCTGGCCATCCGCCGAGTTGGCGGTGATGGGCCCCGAGGGCGCCGTCGAGATCGTCTACCGGCGTGATCTGGCCGAGGCTGCGGATCCGGTGGGCCGCCGCAAGGAACTGGTCGAGGAGTACACCGAGGCCTATGCCAACCCCTACGCCGCCGCTGAGCGCGGGTACGTCGACGACGTCATCGATCCGGCCGAGACCCGGAGCGTCCTGGCGCGGAGCCTCGAGCTCCTGTTGTCCAAGCGCGAGGACCTGCCCAAGCGCAAGCACGGGAACATGCCACTGTGACCGCCCAGGGGGACATCGAGCCCGAGGTGTTGGCCGTGCTGGCCGCCGCCGCCGATCAGGCGTGGCCGCGGCCCCGGGTGGCAGTGGCCCAACACGTGGACAAGCCCCCGGCGTGGAGGTTCAGCGGTCGATGGTGGTCGCGGCCGGTCACCGCCCGTCGGGAGCGCCCGCAGGCTGTGGGTTGAGCCCCACCGGACCGGTCAGGAGGTGTCGGTGACGAAGTCGATCAGCCGCTCGACCGACCCCACCAGCTCCGGTTCCAGATCGGCGTAGCTCCGCACGGACGAGAGGATCCGACGCCAGGCGGTCGGGGCGTCGCCGAACCCCAGCGCCTCGCACACGCCGGACTTCCACTCGACGCCCTTCGGCACGTGCGGCCACCCGTCGATGCCCAGTACCGACGGCTTGACGGCCTGCCAGACGTCCACGAAGGGCGTGCCGGTGATCAGCACGTCCGGATGGCGATGGCCGGCAGCGATTCTCGACTCCTTGCTCCCGTCGACCAGGTGGTCCACCAGGACGCCGAGTCGGCGGGCCGGACCGGGACGGAACACCTCGATGGCGCCGGCCAGGTGATCGATGCCATCGAGCCGTTCGACGACCACGCCCTCGATGCGGAGGTCGTCACCCCAGACACGTTCGACCAGCTCGGCGTCGTGCACCCCTTCGACGAGGAGGCGTCCGGCCCGGGCCACCCGGGCGGGAGCGTCGGGTACCGCCACCGAGCCCGAGGCAGTGGCTTCCGCCACCACTCCCCGCGCCGCCGTCGGTGACGCCGCCCGGACCAGGCTCACGGCCTTGCCCTCGACCGAAAATGCCCCCGGAGCCAGGCGGAAGACCCGCTCCAGCCCGGTGCGGCCCCGGATCTCAGCACCGCCACCCTCGATCCGCACCAGGGTGCCGGTGAAGCCACTCGCCCGATGGGTCACTGATATGCCCGGTACCGCCGGGACCGTGGGAAAGACAACCGCCAACCGGTCGGCGGGCGGGGCGTTGATGGGGCCGGCGAGGATCCCGGCCATCGGATTGCGGCGAGTGGACACGCCGGGAACGTAGCCGGTGGTGCGAACCAGGGGGTGGACGCCGCCCTCCGCTCCTCGGTGTCCCCCGAGCCTGCCTGGCTCCACGATGACCAACTTCCTGGGGTGGCTCAGCCGTCCTGCAGGTGCTCGAACTCGGCGCACTGGGAGACGACGACGGCCACGGCCGGCTCGTCGACGGCCAGTGGGGGATCCAACGCGTCCAGGACGTGCCGGACCGCGTCGGGGAGGGGCCCGCGGGCGAGTTCGACGAACTCCCCGGCGCGTACGTCGATGACCGGTGCACCGCCGCCTCGCAGGTGGGAGATCCACGCCGCAAGCACTCTGAGGGCGCCCTCGGGTACCCGGCCCGCGGACCGCTCGGCACCCAGGACCGGCAGGATCCGCATCGGCAGTTTCTGGGAGCCGTCGGCGGCGATCTGGTCGAGTCGGTGGCGGATCCGGCGGTTGGCGAACCGTTCGAGCAGCGCCGTGCGGTACTCCTCGACGGCATCGGCCGATTGACCCACGTGGGGAGACGCCTCCGACCACCACTGCTCGAGCCACCGGCGGCACACCTCGTCGTCGACGGCTTCGGCGACCGTCGCGTGGCCCAGCGCCGACCCGACATAGGCAAGCAACGAGTGCGCGCCGTTGAGAAGCCACAGCTTGCGGTGCTCGAACGGCGTCACGTCGTCGACGAAGGTCGCCCCGGCACCTTCCCAGTGGGGCCGTCCCGCAGGGAAGGTGCCGCTCAGCACCCATTCGTGGAACGGCTCGGTGACGACCGGGCACCTGTCGACCGACCCCGTGGCCCGGGCGACGGTGCGGAGGTCCTCGGGCTCTGTTCGCGGGGTGATCCGGTCGACCACGGTGGTCACGATCGAGACCGACTCGGCGATCCACGACGCGAGACCCGGGTCGACCAGCGCCGCCAGGTCGAGGACCACCCGGGCGGCGATGGCCCCGTTGTGCTGCAGGTTGTCGCAGGGGACCAGGGCCATGGGGCCTGCATCGGCTTGCCGTCGAGCGGCGAAACCGGCGGCAAGACGGCCGGGTGCGGTGACGGCGCGGGCAGTGATGTCGCGTCGCAGCGTCTCGATATCGGCCCCGACTGCCGGGTCGGCGACGTCGAGCCCACCCCCATCGGCCCACAGGTAGCCGGCCTCGGTCACCGTCACCGTCACCGCGGCGAGGGCAGGGGAGCCGAAGTACCCCGACCACGCGTCGTCATCGGTGGCGGTGTGCGATCGCGCCACAGCGCTCACCACCTCGAACCGGTCGGCATCGGGTGCGCGTGTGACGAGGGTGTAGAGCCCCTCCTGGGCGGTCAATCGCCGGGCGAGGGTGCTGCGGTCGTGTCCGCTGAACGCGGCGATGCCCCACTCGGCGCCATCGGGCGCCCGTTGCGTGTACCAGGCCTGGTGGGCACGGAAGAAGTTCCCCAGTCCGAGGTGGACCAGCCGGACCGGCGGAGCCGGGCGCCCACTTCCTGCGGAACGGGCGAGCGGGGTGGCCGTCACAGCTTGAACACATGAGCGGGCTGCCTGCCGGCGAGGGCGACGGCGGTGTCAGCGGCCTCGTCCTCGCCCAGCCGCCCCTCGGCCACGAGCCGGGCCAGCGTCCCCGCGTCGATGCGGCGGGACATGTCGTGCCGGGCGGGAATGGAACAGAAGGCCCGGGTGTCGTCGACGAACCCGGACAACCGCGAGAAGCCGGCGGTCTCGGTCACGGCCGCGTGGAATCGCCTGATGGCGTCGGGAGCGTCCAGGAACCACCACGGCGCCCCGAGGTACACCGAGGGATAGAACCCGGCCAGCGGGGCGAGCTCACGCGACCAGACCGCCTCGTCGACCGTGAAGACGACCAGGTGGAACCCGGGGTGGGTGCCGTAGCGCTCGAGCAACGGGCGCAGCGCATCGGTGAGCTCGATGCGGATCGGGATGTCGTGGCCGGCGTCGGGCCCGAGCCGATCGAAGGTGGGTCGGTGGTGGTCGCGCCGTACCCCCGGATGCAGGACCATGACCAACCCGTCCTCGCACGACATCCGCGCCATCTCTCCGAGCATGTGGCGGCGGAACGCCACCGCTTCACCCGCCGTCGCCTCCCCGGCCAGGCCTGCCCGATAGATCCCGGCCGCCTCTTCGGGCGCCAGCGCATCGGTCCGTGCGTCGGCATGAGCGTGGTCCGCCGCGGTGGCGCCATGGGCGATGAAGTACCGCCGACGCTGCTCGAGTGCCTGCAGGTAGCCGGCGTACCCGCCCGTGTCGACGTCGGCCGACTCGGCCAGCGTGCCGACGGCATCGGCCCAGCCGGGCCGGTCCATCTCGAGGTAGCGGTCGGGACGGAAGGTGGGGATCACCCTCCCCGACCAGGTCGGGTCGGCGGCGAGCGCGGCGTGCGCCGCCAGGTCGGCACAGGGGTCGTCGGTGGTGGCGAGCACGGCGATGCCGAAGCGCTCGAACAGCGCCCGCGGGCGGTAGGCGTCCTCGCCGAGATGCGCCGCCACCTGGTCGTAGATGGAGTCGGCCGTCCTCGCCGACGGCCGCACCGCTACACCGAAGATCTCCCCCAGCTCGGCCTCGAGCCAGATGCGCACCGGCGTCCCACCGAAGACATGCCAGCGTTCGCACAGGTGCCGCCACACCTGCCGTGACGCACCTTCGGACAGCGGCCCCTGCCCGACCCCCAGTGCCTCGAGGTCGACCCCGTCGGCGTGCAGCAACCGGGTCACGTAGTGGTCGGGGGTCACCAACAATCCAGCGGGGTCGGCGAAGGGCTCGTCGTTGACCAGGAGGGCCGGATTGACGTGACCGTGCGGGCAGAGCAGTGGCAGATCGGCCACCGCCTCGTAGAGCCGGCGGGCGATCGCCCGAACGCCGGGCTCCGCCGGCAGCAGCCGGTCCGGTCCGAGGTCGAGGGGAGCGAGGGCGTCGGACACGAACCTATGATCGGCCCGTGGGGAGGCCGGCGCAACAGTGGGGTCCGCCACCTCTCCCACCGGAGTCCTGGCGGCACAGGTCGGGGAATGGGGCGTCGCAGTGACCTCGACGTCTTCCGTGGCTCGGATCGGCGGCCCCCGCAGCGTCCTCACCGACGACGAGGTCCGCGGGTTCGTGATCGAACAGCTGAGCGCCGCCGACCTCGACGGGCGGAGCGTCTGCGTGCTGGTCCCCGACGGAACCCGCAGCTGCCCGCTGCCCCTGCTGGTGTCGGCTGTCCATGGCGCGCTCCACGGTCGGGTGACGCGACTGACCGTGCTGGTGGCCCTCGGTACACACCGGGCGATGGACGAGGAGGCGCTCGCCACCCACCTGGGGTACGAGCCCGGCGCCCTGGCCGACCGCTATCCCTCGATGGAGGTGCGCAACCACGCCTGGTGGGACCCGTCCGCGTTCGTCGACGTGGGGACCATCGCCTCCGACCGGATCGCCGAACTCTCCGAGGGCATGCTCCGACACGATGCCCGGGTGCGGATCAACCGTGCCGTGATCGAGCATGACGTCACCATCATCCTCGGTCCGGTCCTCCCCCACGAGGTCGTCGGCTTCTCCGGCGGCAACAAGTACCTCTTCCCCGGAGTGGCGGACCGGGAGCTGATCGACCTGTCCCACTGGCTGGGTGCGCTGATCACCAGCACCGAGATCATCGGGACCCGGGGTGTGACCCCGGTGCGGGCCCTGATCGACGAGGCGACGTCGATGGTCCCCGGCGAGCGGTTGGCGTTCTGCGTCGTCACCGTGTCCGGGACGGAGTCCCTCCACTCGGTCGCCTTCGGTGATCCGTCGGCGGCCTGGGCGGCGGCGGCGGACGTCTCGGCCGAGACGCACATCCGCTACCTCGACGCGCCGGTGAAGCGCGTGCTGTCGCTGATCCCGACCAGGTACGGCGATCTGTGGACCGGGGCCAAGGGTTTCTACAAGGTCGAGCCGGTCGTGGCCGACGGCGGCCAGGTGGTGCTCTACGCGCCGCACATCCACGAGATCAGCGCCGCCCACCCCCAGGTCGCAGAGGTCGGCTACCACTGCCGCGACTACTTCACCAAGCAGTGGGACCGGTTCGAGGATCTCCACTGGGGCGATCTGGCCCACGCCACCCACCTGCGCGGCGCAGGCACCTACGACGATATTGCGGGCGAGCGCTGCCGGCTCACGGTGACCCTGGCCACCGGCATCCCCGAGGACGTGGCCCGGGCGGTGAACCTCGACTACCTCGATCCCGACCGGATCGACCTGGACGCCTGGGGGGCCGATCCCGACGCCATGGTGGTGCCCGATGCCGGGGAGGACCTCTACCGGCTCCGATGACCGGCCCGGTGGGCCGGCCCATGGCGACGTGGCTCACACGGGTGGGGCAGGGTCGTACTGGATGGCCCTACGGACCTGGCGGGCCCGCTCGACCCCGGCCAGTCGCATCACCAGGTGCAGGGCCATGTCGATGCCCGCCGACACACCGGCGGAGGTCACGACATCGCCGTCGTCGACGAACCGCTCCTCACCTCGCACGTCGATGGTGGGGTCGAGCTCGGCGAGGTGCTCGAGTGAGCCCCAATGCGTGGTGGCGGGACGATTCGCCAGAAGGCCGGCGGCGGCGTAGACGAGCGATCCCGTGCAGACACTGGTCATCAACGGCACGTCCTGGCGCTGGCGGCGCACCCAGTCCAGCTGTGCCTCGTCGCGCAGCTGGGGTCGGGTGCCCTGGCCGCCGGGGTACACCAGCACCTCCAGCGGCGGTGCGTCGGCGTACGAGTGGTGGGCCTGGAGCACCAGGCCCTTGGCACACCGGACGCTCCCGCCGGCCTGGGAGATGCACGAGACGGCAAAGCCGTCATCGGGGAAGTACCGCGTCCAGGAGGAGAGCACCTCCCAGGGTCCCACCGCGTCCAGCTCCTCGGCGTCGTCGAACAGCAGTATCCCGATGTGCCCGGTCCCGTTCGTCCCCACCCGATCAGTCAACCACCGGTGGATCCGGGATGCACCGGTCAGCGGGCAGGCGCCCCCCGGTGCCGTTCCGCCAGGCCGACCATGTCGTCCATGATCTGGCCGATCTCGAAGTCCTTGGGGGTGTAGACGCGGGCCACTCCCTTGCCCACCAGGACCTCTGCGTCCTCGGGGGGGATGATGCCGCCGACCACCACCGGTGCATCGACCCCGGCTGCCCGCAACCGGTCGACGATCTCGGGGACCAGCTCGAGATGACTGCCCGAGAGGATCGAGATGCCCACCACGTCGACGTCCTCGTCCCGGGCGGCGGCGACGATCTCCGCCGGTGACAGGCGGATGCCCTGGTAGACGACCTCGAATCCGGCGTCGCGGGCTGCCACCGCGATCTGCTCGGCCCCGTTGGAATGTCCGTCGAGGCCCGGCTTCGCCACCAGCAGCTTCGGCGGGCCGCCCGCGTACTCGCCCAGCGCCCTGGACCGCTTCAGCACCGCACGGAACTCGTTGCCTCGATGGCCGACGCCGCCACCGACCCCGGTAGGGGCCCGGTACTCGCCGAACACCGCTCGGAGGGCGCCCGCCCACTCGCCGGTCGTTCCTCCGGCATGGGCCAGGGCGATGGTGGCGGGCATCACGTTGTCGGTTCCCTCGGCGGCCCGCCGCAGGTCGTCGAGTGCCCGTTGGACCGCGCCGGCGTCCCGCTCGGATCGCCACGCCTCGACGTCGGCGCGCAGTTCGGACTCGACGGCCGGATCCACCCTCAGGATGGTGCCGATGGAGGGCCCGTTGCCGTCCCCGGCCTCGGGGGTGAGGGGTGACTCCGCACTCTCGGTGAAACAGTTGACCCCGACCACCTGGAGATCGCCGGTCTCGATGCGCCGCACGCGTTCGGCCTGGCTGCCCACCAGGCGGGACTTGAGCTCGTCGATGGCCTCGAAGGCACCACCCAGTGCCAGGACGTCGTCGAGCTCCTCCCATGACGCCTCGGCCACCTCGGCGGTCTTCTTCTCGATGACCACCGAGCCGTCGAAGATGTCGCCGTACTCGAGGAGGTCGGACTCGAAGGCGAGGATCTGCTGGATGCGCAGCGACCACTGCTGATCCCAGGGGCGTGGCAGGCCCAGCGCCTCGTTCCATGCCGGGAGCTGCATCGCCCGGGCCCTTGCCCGCTTGGACAGCGTCACCCCGAGGGTCTCGAGGACGATCCTCGGGACGTTGTTCTCGGGTTGTGCCTCGGTCAGGCCGAGCGAGTTGACCTGCACGCCGAAGCGGAACCGGCGGAGCTTCGGGTCGGTCACCCCGTAGCGCTCGGTGCACACGCGCTCCCACAGTGCGGTGAAGGCGCGCATCTTGCAGGTCTCCTCCACGAAGCGCACGCCGGCGTTGACGAAGAAGGAGATGCGGCCGACCACCGAGGGGAACTCGTCCCCGGGGATCTGCCCCGAGTCGCGTACCGCGTCGAGGACGCCGATGGCGGTGGCCAGGGCGTAGGCGACCTCCTGGGAGGGCGTGGCCCCGGCTTCCTGCAGGTGGTAGCTGCACACGTTGATCGGGTTCCACTTGGGGACGTGGCGCACGGTGTAGGCGATGGTGTCGACGGTGAGCCGCCGGCTGGGGATGGGGGGGAAGATGAAGGTGCCCCGGGACAGGTACTCCTTGACGATGTCGTTCTGGGTGGTGCCGGACAGCACCGAAGGATCCACGCCATGGTCCTGGGCATTGGCGATGTAGAGGCCGAGGAGCCAGGCAGCGGTGGCGTTGATGGTCATCGACGTGTTCATCGACTCGACAGGTATGCCGTCGAGAAGCTGGGACATGTGCCCGAGGTGCGCCACGGGGACGCCCACCTTGCCGACCTCACCGGCCGCTTCCGGGGCGTCGGGGTCGTAGCCGATCTGGGTGGGCAGGTCGAAGGCGATCGACAGCCCGGTCTGGCCCTTGCGCAGGTTGGTCCGGTAGAGCTCGTTGGACGCCTTGGCCGAAGAGTGGCCGGAATAGGTGCGCATCACCCATGGCTTGTCCCGTGCAGGGGCGGCGGCCACCGGCTGCTCGACCGACTGCCTTTGGGGTTCCACTTGTTCCACGTCGCTCATTCCTCCGTTATTGCCCGGTCCACCGCGTGCAACCGTGCGTTGTGGCGTTCACCCGACCCAGCGCGTCCTCAGGGCGGGGGTGGGCAGAAGGTACCGACGAGCCGGCGGTTACTTCCGGTAGTCGTGGAAGCCCTGCCCTGATTTCCGGCCGAGCTGCTCGGCCACCACCATGCGCCGGAGCAGCGGCACTGCTGCATAGTTGGGATCGCGGAACTCCTCGTAGAGCGCGTCGAGGATGGCCAGGGAGGTGTCGAGCCCGACCAGGTCGAGCAGAGCGAACGGCCCCATGGGGAATCCGCACCCGCCCTTCATGGCGATGTCGATGTCGCCGATCGATGCCACGCCCTGTTCGTAGAGCCGGACCGCGTTGTTCAGGTAGGGGAAGAGCAGGGCGTTGACGATGAACCCGGCCTGGTCCTTGACCTCGACCGGCGTCTTGCCGCACGCTTCGGCGAACTGGCGGACGGACGCCAGGGTCTCATCGGAGGCGGTGAGCGGCCGGACCAGCTCCACCAGGGACATCACCGGGGCCGGGTTGAAGAAGTGGACACCGCACACCTGGTCGGGCCGGCCGGTCTGCATGGCCAGCTCGATGACCGGCAGGGTGGACGTGTTGGTGGCCAGAATTGCGTGGTCGTCGGTGATCCGATCGAGCTCGTTGAAGAGCTCCTTCTTGACGGCCAGGTCCTCGACCACCGATTCGATGACCAGGTCCACGCCCTTGAGGGCACTGAGGTCCGAAGTGCCGGTGACGAGGGACAGCGCCTTGTCCCGCTCCTCCTCGGTCTTCTTGCCCTTCTCGACCTGCCGGTTGAGCGACTTCTCGAGGGCGGCAATGGTGGCATCGGCGGTCGACTGGCTGCGTGACCGGAGCACCACGTCGAAGCCGTTGACGGCCGCCGTTTCGGCGATGCCCGAACCCATGATCCCTGACCCGACGATTCCCACGCGTGCGATCGACATAGGGAACAATCCTAGCGGCGGGCCGGTGGCAACGCCTACGGCCCGCTGTGACGGTCCGCAGGGATGATCAGCGACCGGCGGCCCGGCGGCCGGTGATGGACCGGATCCGCTTCGGGCTCTGGTCGATGAGCAGGCCCGGGGCGAGTCGGTAGGCCGCCCACACGGCCTTGGCCCGGCGTGGTGCCACGATGATCGGCCGGTTGAGCGCGACGTTGTCGAGCACGTCCCGAGCCAGTGCCGCTGCCGGATACGGCGTGCCGATGAGCTGGGACAGCATGTCCCGGATGTCGGGCATCGACGCTGCCGGGGGCAGGTCGCCGGGGTTCCCCTTGTCCAGCAGGGGGGTCTCGATCACCCCGGGGCAGACCACGCTCACCCGCACCCCGTGGTCGGCTGCCTCGACCCGGAGCCCGACGCTGAGGCCCACCACGGCGTGTTTGGTCGTGGAGTAGGGCACCAGCAAGGGGCTGGGAACGAGGCCCGACAGCGACGCCGTGTTCACTATGTGGCCCCGCCCCTGCTCGATCATGAGGGGGTAGGCGGCGGCGACCCCGTGGATGACGCTCATCAGATTGACGTCGACGGCCCGTTGCCAGTGGGCGAGGGACAGGTCGCTGACCTCACCTCCGACGGCGATGCCGGCGTTGTTGAACATGAAGTCCAGCCCGCCGTGCTCTGCCGCGAACCGGCCGACCGATTGGGACAGCGCGCCAGCATCGGTCACGTCGACCTTCGCAGGCAGGGCACTTCCGTGGGCCCGGGCACCGGTGCCGGCCCGACGCGGGAGGTCGGCAGCGGTCGCCTCGGCGGCTTCACCGTCGATGTCGGCGACCAGCACGGTGGCGCCGCGGTCGACCAGCTCCGCGGCGAGGGACCGCCCGATGCCGGACGCCGCCCCGGTCACGACGGCAGTCGCCCCGTTGAAGTGCGCCCGCTGCATGGCGGCCCTGTCACTCGATCGGCCCATGGCTCTCCCTCATCCCGCCGCCTGCGCTTGCCTTCCCCCGACCCTACCGACACGATGGTGGCGATGAGCAACCCACCGGAACGCCCACAACTGCCGCCCCTACGAGGGAGCGCGTCCCGGACCGCTCCGGACGGGCCCGCCACCACCGGCGCGTCCGACCCACCGCCCCCGCCTCCCGCCCGGGCGCCCCGTACGCGCAAGCGCGCCACGCCGAAGCCCGCGGCCACACCGTCATCGGGCCGGCCGGGTCGTGTCGCCAAGGTCGCCGCGCCACGTGATGGTGCGACCTCCGCTGTGCCGGCCGATCGGCCGTGGCCCGGTCCCCCACGGGGGAGGGGTCGGAGCAGGATGCTTTACAACCGCCGGCTCCAACGGACGAACGAGCGCTGGCCGCTGGCGACCCGCCTGGGCTCGGCCCTGTTCTCGAGGCCCGGTCTCGTGCTCGGGCTGACGGGAGGGCGCTCGCCGGTGGAGCGTGACGGACGGGTGCTCAACCGGAGCGTGCAGGCCCTCCTCGCCGTGGTCAACCGCATGGAGGGGTTCTCGGACGGCCCTGCCGATGCGACCCAGGCCGACGACCCGGCGGCCATGCGCACCCAACTCACCCGAATGGCGCGACTGGCCATGCCCGTCCGGACCGACGTGCACGTGACCGGTCGGGTCATCCCGGGGCCGGAGGGTGCTCCGGACCTCCCCGTCAGGGTCTACCGCCAGTACGGCACGGGCATCGGGCCGACCTCGGGGGGCCGCGGTCGCCCGCCCGCCATCGTCTACTACCACGGCGGCGGATGGGTGACCGGCGGTCTCGACTCGCACGACGCCTCGTGCCGCTTGCTGGCCGCAGTGAGCGGCTGCATCGTCGTGGCTGTCGACTACCGTCTGGCTCCCGAGGATCCGTTCCCCGCGGCCGTCGACGACGCACTGGCCGCGTATGCCTGGGTGCAGCGGCACGGCGAAGACCTCGGCTCCGCACCGGGCCAGGTCGGCGTGATGGGGGACAGCGCGGGAGGGAACCTGGCCGCGGTGGTGGCCCTGGAGACCCGGCCCGGAGGCGGTGCCGCCCTCCCCGACGTGCCGCCCCCGGTGGCCCAGGGCCTGGTCTACCCGGCCGTCGATGCACGATTCGGCACCGAATCGTTCCGGACCCTGGGGGACGGGTTCTTCCTGACGCAGCAAGGAATGCAGTTCTTTCGCAGGACCTACCTCCCCGACCGCGCCGACTGGGAGACGGCCAGGGTGTCCCCGCTGCTGGCCGCCGACCACCGAGGTCTGGCCCCCGCCCTGATCGTGACGGCCGGGTTCGACCCGCTACGCGACGACGGGGCCACCTACGCAGCGACCCTCGAGGAGGCCGGCGTCGAGGTCGAGTACCGGTGCTACGACGACCAGGTGCACGGGTTCTTCGGCATGGGCCTGCTGCCCGATTCGTGGGCACTGGCCACCGAGGTGTGCGATGCCATGGGTCGGTTGATCCGCCGGTCGGTGGCCCCCCCGGGTTGACCTCTACAGTGGCGCCATGGAACGGGCTCCCGGAATTCTGGCACTGGTCGGTGGCGGCGAATGGCTGGAGGGGTGCGCGTTCGACGAGGAGTTTCTGGCGGCGTCAGGGTCCGACCGGGTGCTGGTGTTGCCGACGGCCGCAGCCTACGAGCACCCAGAGCGGGCGGTGGTCGCCGCCGGCGAATGGTTCGCCCCGCTGGGGGGACGCGTCGAGGGGTTGATGGTCCTCTCCCGTGCGGACGCCGAGGACGACGGTGCGGCGGCAGTGATGCGCAACGCCCGGTTCGTCTACCTCGTCGGCGGCTCGCCCATGCACGTGCGCAGCGTGCTGAAGAACTCCGAGGTGTGGAAGGCGCTGGTCGAGGCCTGGCAGGGCGGCGCCGTGGTGGTGGGCTCGTCGGGTGCGGCGATGGCCCTCACCGATCCCATGGTCGACGCCCGGGGTGGAGGTCTCACCATCGGGCTCGGACTGGTCAGCGGGGTGGCGGTGGTGCCCCACTTCGGCGATGCACATGAGGACCAGCACGGCGAAAAGCTGCACCGGTCCGTGCTGTTGGCGCCCGCCGGGACCCCGGTGGCCTGCATTCCCGAGAGGACCGCGCTGATCCGCGACCCTGGCGGGCGGTGGCGCTCGGCCGGTGTCGGGTCGGTGGCTGTCTTCGTCGACGGCGCCCGGGCCGGAGTCGGACTGGGCGCGCTGCCCACCTGAGGGCTGTCACCGGGGCCCGGTCCGGACCCGGCGGCCCTCAGTCGGACTCGGTGATGGTCACCGAGTCGATGACCACCTGTTCGGTCGGGGCACCCGACCTGCTGCCCACGGACTCAATGGCCTTGACCACCTCGAGTCCCTTCACCACGTTGCCGAACAGCGAGTAGCTCGGCGGAAGGGCGGTTCCGTTGGGTCCGCTCACGATGAAGAACTGGCTGCCGTTCGTGTTCGGGCCGGCGTTGGCCATGGCCAGAGAGCCGATCTGATAGCGACCCGGTGCCGGCAGCTCGTCGGCGAACTTGTAGCCGGGGCCGCCACGCCCCGAGCCCTCGGGATCCCCACCCTGAAGCATGAAACCAGGGATGATCCGGTGGAAGACGATCCCGTCGTAGTAGTGCCAGCGGGCCAGGAACACGAAGTTGTTGACCGTCTTGGGTGCGGCGATGGGATCGAGGGCGATGGTCAGCGTGCCCTTGGTCGTCACCACCTCGGCCGTGTACCGCTTGTCCGGGTCGATGACCATCGGCGGCGGGCCGTCGAAGCGCTGGGTCTTCGGGCTCGAGCCGTCTGCTGCCGGAATCTCTGGGGCCATGGCACCTACTCCTCGTGTCTGTGTGGTGGGATGGGAAGTGTTCGGCCGGAGGTGGGAGTGGCTGGCCGGCGGGCCGGGCCGGGCCGGTCAGGACTCGGTGACGGTCACCGACACCATGCGGTGGAGGGTGATGGGCGTACCGGTGCTGCTGGAGGCGACCGAGCCGCCGGAGTTGATCTTCTCGACCACGTCCATGCCGGAGGTCACCTTCCCGAACAGCGTGTAGCTCGGGGCCAGGTTCTCACCCTCGGGGCCGGCCACGATGAAGAACTGGCCGTTGTTGGTGTTGGGCCCGGCGTTGGCCAGGGCCACCGACCCCAGCGGGTACTGCGGGTTGGCTGTCTTCGACAGCTCGTCGGCGAACGTGTAGCCGGCGCCGCCCGTCCCGGTGCCGGTGGGGTCGCCCGTCTGGTCCATGAAGGTCTGGATCACGCGGTGGAAGATCATGCAGTCGTAGTAGTGCTGGTTTGCGAGGAACACGAAGCTGTTGACCGCCTTCGGCGCGGCCTTGGGGTCGAGCTGGATGGTGATCGGGCCGACGTCGGTGGTGATCGTCGCCGTGTACGTCTTGGACGGGTCGATGGTCATCGGCGGGTACGACGGGTACGAGGGCTTGTTGAGGGTGGCGCTGAAGTCGGCCGGGCAGTCGGCCGAGGTGGTGATGGCGCTGGGCGACTTGTCGCCCGACCCGCCCGGCCGCGCCGGAGCGGTGGTGGTCGAGGCGGAGGTGGTGGTCGAGGTCGTCGTGGCGGCGGTCGTCGTCTTCTTCCCCGGCTTGAAGATCAGGTAGGAGACGCCGACAACGACGGCTGCCACCACCACGATGGTGATGACGCGCCGAAGGGACTGCTTGCGCTTCTTGACCTTCTGCTGGGCTTCCAGCCGGGATTGCCGGCCGGCCTTCTGACGTTCACGCTTCTCGGTTCCCACGGGGGATCAGGGTAGCCGTTCCACCTGGCGCCTCGGTCGTCGCCCACCGCCATGCCACCGGGACCCCCGCACGGCTCGCTGTAGCCTTGACCCCCATGTCGCTCGTGGTGCAGAAGTTCGGTGGAACGTCGGTTGCCGACGCCGACCGCATCCGGGCCGTGGCCGACCACGTGGCCCGCACCCGCCGTGCCGGCAACGACGTCGTCGTCGTGGTCAGCGCCATGGGGAGGACGACGGACGAGCTGATCAGGCTGGCTGCCGACGTCAGCGCCGTCCAGCCGATCCGCGAGGTCGACATGCTGCTCAGTGCCGGTGAGCGCATCTCCATGTCCCTGCTGTGCATGGCCCTGGCCGAGCTCGGCGTGGACGCGGTGTCCTACACCGGCAGCCAGGCCGGCATCATCACCGACGCCGTCCACACCAGGGCCAAGATCGTGGAGATCCGGGCCGACCGGCTGCGGGAGACCCTCGACGACGGCGGCGTGCCGGTGGTCGCCGGCTTTCAGGGGGTGTCGGTCGAGCGGGACGTGACCACCCTCGGGCGGGGGGGGTCGGACACCACCGCGGTGGCGCTGGCCGCCGTGCTGGGCGCCGATGTCTGCGAGATCTACACCGACGTGTCCGGGGTGTTCAGCACCGATCCGCGCATCGTGCCCGAGGCCCGTCGCCTGGCGCGGGTCAGCTATGAGGAGATGCTCGAGATCGCCGCCAGCGGGGGCCGGGTACTGGCCCTGCGGTCAGTGGAGTTCGCACGTAACCACCAGGTGCCGCTCCATGTGCGGTCGAGCTTCACATGGGAGCCCGGTACCTGGGTCGACGAGGAGGATGCATCGATGGAACAGGCAGTCGTCACCGCGGTGACCCACGACGAGTCGGAAGCCAAGATCACCGTCATCGGGGTGCCCGATCGCCCCGGACTGGCCGCCCGGCTGTTCCGGGCCCTGGCCGAGCGCAACATCAACGTGGACATGATCGTGCAGAACAGTTCGCTGCACGGGACCACCGACATCTCCTTCACCGTCCCCGGGCACGACCTGGCCGTGAGCACCGAAGTGTGCGAGGCGCTCGTTCCCGACCTGGGTGCATCCGGTGTGAACAGCGACTCCGACGTCGCCCGGGTGTCGCTGGTTGGGGCGGGGATGAAGACGCACCCCGGTGTGACCGCGCTCACCTTCGAGACGCTGGCTTCCCTCGGGATCAACATCGAGATGATCTCCACGTCGTCGATCCGGATCTCGTGCATGGTCCGTGCCTCGGCAGCAGAAGATGCGGTGCGCGCCCTCCACGCCGCCTTCGACCTCGCCTGACCGGCGGGGACCCTGGCGGACTGGGTTGCAGCGCCGCCGGTCGCCACACTGACCTCTCCTAGACTGTGGCCATGCGTGTGGGAGTCGTCGGTGCAACCGGCCAGGTGGGGGCGGTGATGTGCTCCATCCTCGACGAGCGGGACTTCCCCCTCGACGATCTGCGGCTGTTTGCGTCGCACCGCTCGGTCGGTCGCCGGCTGTCCTTCCGGGGCGATGACGTGATCGTCGAGGACGCAGCCACCGCCGACCTGGCCGGGCTGGACATCGCCCTGTTCTCCAGTGGGGCCACCGCCTCGCGTGAGCTGGCCCCGCGCTTCGCCGGGGCGGGGGCCGTCGTCGTCGACAACTCCTCCGCCTGGCGGATGGACCCCGATGTGCCCTTGGTGGTCCCCGAGGTCAATGCCGGCGCCCTCGGCTCCATCCGGAAGGGCATCGTGGCCAATCCGAACTGCACCACCATGGTGGCCATGCCGGTGCTCAAGCCCCTGCACGACGCAGCCGGCCTCCGCCGGCTGGTCGTCTCCACCTACCAGGCCGTCTCCGGCTCGGGGCTGGCCGGGGTGGCCGAGCTGGAGGGGCAGCTGGTCAAGACGGCGGACCAGGCTGCCGCACTCACCTTCGACGGCGCAGCCGTGGAGTTCCCTCCGGCTGCCACCTTCCCCGGGCCCATCGCCCACAACGTGATCCCGGTGGCCGGGTACCTGGTCGGCGACGGCTCCGGTGAGACCAACGAGGAACAGAAGTTCCGCGACGAGAGCAGGAAGATCCTGGAGATCCCGGGCCTTGCAGTCAGCTGCACCTGTGTCCGCGTCCCCGTCTTCACCGGCCACTCACTGTCCATCGTGGCCGAGTTCGAGTCGGCACTCAGCCCCGAAGAAGCTGTGCGGCTGCTCGCCGGGGCGCCGGGCGTGGAGCTGTCCGATCTGCCCACACCGCTGCGGGCTGCGGGCAGTGACCCCTCGCTGGTGGGCCGCATCCGGGTGGCCGATGGGGCCGATCACGGCCTGGCACTGTTCGTCAGTGGTGACAACCTCCGCAAAGGTGCCGCGCTCAACGCGGTGCAGATCGCCGAGGCGCTCGTCTCGCAGGGCATCGTCGTCTGACCCGGCTCCGGCCCGTCCGCTGTCCCGTCGGCGCCTGAGCCCGGATGACCTGCCTAGATGACGGGGTCCGTGGGGGGCGCCAGCATCGCGACCCGCTTGGCCAGGTTGACCGCGTGGTCGCCGAAGCGCTCGTAGAAGCGGGCCACCATGGCCAGCTCCACGGCCACCGGCAGAGGCATGGTGCCGGCGACCACCTCCATCGTGAGGCTGACGTGGAGGTCGTCCATTTCGTCGTCGAGGGTGTCGACCGCCGACGTGCTCAGAGGGAGGCGCTCGGCGTAGGCGTCGGCGGTGGCCCGCCACATGTGGATGGCCACCTCGCCCATGCGCTGGATCAGGCCCCTGCTGCGGGCGGACAGCTCTCCGCCGAGCCCGCGCGCGGCACGTCGTGCGATGTGCTCGGCGAGGTCCCCGTTCCGTTCGAGGTCGGGCAGCATCCTCATCACCGTGACCAGGAACCGCAGGTCGCTGGGAGCGGTGATGCCGGCCACGGTGAGCTGCTGGAGGGTCAGCTGCTCGATGTCGTGGTAGACGGCGTCGACCACTTCGTCCCGGTCGGCGAGGTCCTTGGCCGCCTCCCGATCCCCGGAGAGGAGTGCGAGGGTGGCCCCGGACACGGACTCGCCGACCAGCGCGAACAGCCGGATGACCATCCGGTCGATGCGATCGAGGGCGCTTTCCACCCTGCCAACCGTAATCGCGTTGGGGCGGACGTCCCCTTCGTCGGGTTCGTGGCGCTGTCCGGGCCACAGCCCTCAGCCTGGTGGTCGGTCCCCGCCGGGTCCGCCCGCATCGAGCTTTTCCTCGGGATCGTCGACGACCTCCCCGACGATGACCCGCGGCCCTGAGCCCCACGACAGGTAGCGCCACGACCAGTTCACGAACACGATGATCTTGTTGCGGTAGCCGATGAGGTAGAGCAGGTGGAGGGCCAGCCAGGCCAGCCACCCCAAGGTGCCCCGCATCACAGTGCCGTTGCGGAACTGGGTGATGGCGGCCCGTCGGCCGATGGTCGCCATGATGCCTTTGTCCTTATAGCGGAATGGTTCGACCGGCCGGCCCTCGATTCGATTGAGTATCTGGCGCGCAGCGTGACCACCCGACTGGATGGCCACCTGGGCGACCTGTGGGCAGATCCGATCCGAGTCGCCCGGATCGGGCCCCCATAGGACCGCCGCCGCATCCCCGACGCCATAGGCGCCGACGTGCCCGGGGAGCGACAGGTCCGTTCCCACCACGAGGCGGCCGTTCTGGCCGGTGGCCGCACCCAGATGGGAGGCGACGGTGTCCTCGACCGTGACCCCACCGGCCCAGATGACCGTCCGGGTGGGGATCTGGGTGCCGTCGTCGAACTCCACGCAGGAGGCGGTGACGGCCTTCACCATGTGTCCGAGCTTGAGCTCCACCCCCCGGCCCTCCAGGGTGGTCGCGGCATAGGAGGCAGCTGATTCCTTGAACGGGGTGAGCAGCCGGTCCAGCCCGTCGACCAGGATGATCCGCTCCGCCGCCCGGTCGAAGCGGAACCCGTCGTGGCGCACGGCGACATCCAGCAGCTCAGCGAGGGCGCCGGCCACCTCGACCCCGGTGGGACCGCCCCCGACGACGACGAACGTGAGGGCGCCCTCCGCAGCCATCTCCGGGTGGGCGTCCACGTCCTCGAGCTGGCGGAGCACGTGGTCCCGCAGGCTGCGTGCATCGGTCAGCGTGTAGAGGGGGTAGCTGTACTCCGATGCCCCGGGGATGCCGAAGAACTTGGCGGTGGCGCCGCTGGCCACGATGACCGAGTCGAACGGGAGGGGGTGCGTGTCCCGCAGAAGGATCTCCCGCCGGTCCCAGTCGACGCCGGTGACCGTGGCGAACCGGAACGTGATGTTGTCGGCGCGCCCGAAGATCGCCCTGATCGGGTAGGCGACGTCGCCCGAGTCGAGGCCGGCGGTGGCCACTTCGTAGAGCAGCGGCTGGAACGTGTGGAAGTTGCGCTGATCGACGATCGTCACCTCGACGGGTTTGCCGGCGAGGGACCTGGCCGCCGAGAGCCCGCCGAAGCCTGCGCCAACGATGGCCACGCGATGCATCGGGCCATGGTTGCACACGTCGCGTGACCCGGCGGAGCCCGTCGTCCCCGGAGATGGCACACCGTCTCGGTACGCTTGCCGCCGAGGGCCCTCTGGGCCCCTGTGGGCCCAGAGGAGGACTCGTCATGATCACCGGACTCGTACTCGGCCTCGTCGCCGGCGTCGCCCTGGGCCTCGCGGTGGGACTGTTGGTCCGCTCCAACCAGGTCACGGCGGCCCGGACCGCCGAGGCCCGGCTCGCCGACGCCATCGATCAGCAGCGGCTCCTCACCGAGGAGCTCCAGGGCCTGCGGGCGTCCTTGGTCGCCGAGCAGCAGCGGGTGGTGGCGCTCCAGGCCGATGCGTCCCGTCTGGCCACCGAGCTCAACTACGAGCGCGAGGCGGCGTCCGAGCGGGCCGCCTCCTTCGACGAGGTTCGCGATCAACTGCTGGGAGAGTTCGCCCGCCTGTCCACCGCGGCGCTCCAGCAGAACAGCGACCAGTTCCTTCAGCTGGCCGACACCAAGCTCAACGAGACCCGCCAGGCGGCCGACGGGGAGCTGGCCAAGCGCCAGGAGGCCATCGAGCAGCTGCTCAAGCCGATCGGCGAGCAGCTGGGCAAGTACGAGGCGGGGATGCAGCGCCTCGAGGTCGAGCGCCAACGGGCGTACACGACGCTCACCGAACAGATGAAGCACCTCTCGACCTCGCACGACCAGCTGCAGAAGGAGACCCGCAACCTGGTCACCGCCCTGAGGTCGCCCCAGACGCGTGGTCGCTGGGGGGAGCTGCAGCTGCGCCGGGTGGTGGAGATGGCGGGCATGCTCGAGCACTGCGACTTCGACGAACAGGTCACCTCGGACGCGGACAGCGGTCGCATGCGTCCCGACATGGTCGTGCACCTCCCGGGGGGAAAGAACGTGGCGGTCGATGCCAAGGTCCCCATGCAGGCCTTCCTGGATGCCAACGAGGCAGACGACGAATCGACCCGCCGCGCCCATCTGGCCAGCCACGGCCGCCAGATGAAGGCCCACGTCGATGCCTTGGCCAAGAAGGAGTACTGGAAGCGCGTCGACCCCTCGCCCGAGTTCGTGGTGGCGTTCATCCCCGGCGACCCGCTGCTCACCGCTGCGCTCGAGCACGAGCCGGGGCTGATGGAGCATGCGGTGGCCAACCACGTCCTCCTGGCCACGCCCACCTCTCTCATCGCCCTGTTGCGGGCGGTGGCCTACGGGTGGCAGCAGGACGCACTGGCCGAAAACGCCCGTGACGTCCAGAAGCTCGGCGTGGAGTTGTACCAGCGCCTTGCGGTGCTCGGCGATCACGTGTCCGGTGTCGGCAAGGGGTTGAACAGCGCGGTGGCCGCATACAACAAGGCCGTCGGGTCGCTCGAAGGGCGGGTGCTGGTCACGGCACGGCGGTTCGTCGAGATGGGAGTGGTCCCGGCGGGGGAGAAGGAGTTGCCCTACCCCCCCTCGGTCGATGCCACCACCCGGGCGCTCCAGTCACCGGAGTTGAGCCCACCCACGTTGGACCTCCCACTTCCCGTTGGCGCGCTGCCGGCAGGTGACGAACCGGTGGGCGCTGGCACGGTCGACGGCCACGACTGAAGGCGTCCGGCGCGATCGCCGACGTCGGTGATCGTCCAACATAAGCAGTTGTGAAGAATGTGACGATCTGATTGCAGTTCTCAGGGGATTCCAAGGTCCGTAGAGGTAAATTTGCACCCGGACGGCCTCTCCGCTCATGCGAGACGGCGGTGAGGTGCACACAATTGCGCAAGCAAGAAGGAGGCATGACGTGAACATCCTGGTGCTCGGTGGCGACGGCTATCTCGGTTGGCCGACGGCGCTGTACCTCTCACGGCGGGGTCACCACGTGGGCATCGTCGACAACTTCGCACGGCGGGGCTACGACCTCGAGATGGGTGTCGAAAGCCTGGTGCCCATCGTCAGCCTCCAGCGGCGCGTCCGCCGCTGGCACGAGATCTCCGATCTCTCCATCGACGTCTTCGTGGGGGACCTCACCGACGCGGCCTTCGTCAGCGAGACGCTCGCCTCGTTCGAGCCCGAGGCCGTGGTCCACTTCGCCGAGCAGCGCTCGGCCCCCTATTCGATGATCGACCGGAAGCATGCGGTCTACACCCAGGTCAACAACGTGGCCGGGACGCTCAACCTCCTTTACGCCATCGCCGAGCAGAACAGGGACATCCACCTGGTGAAGCTGGGGACCATGGGCGAGTACGGCACGCCCAACATCGCCATCGAAGAGGGCTACATCGAGATCACCCACCGGGGCCGCACCGACGTGCTGCCCTACCCGAAGCAGCCCGGCTCCTTCTACCACCTGTCCAAGGTCCACGACAGCGCCAACATCATGTTCGCCTGCCGCATCTGGGGCATCAGGGCCACCGACCTCAACCAGGGGATCGTCTACGGCCACCAGACCGAGGAGACCGCGCTCCATCCCGACCTGGCCACCCGGTTCGACTACGACGGAGTCTTCGGGACGGTGCTCAACCGGTTCTGCGTCCAGGCGGTCACCGGCCACCCGCTGACCGTCTACGGCGCCGGCGGGCAGACCCGGGGGATCCTCAACATCCTCGACACACTCGCCTGCGTGGAGCTGGCCCTGCTGCATCCTGCGGATCCCGGGGAGTTCCGGGTGTTCAACCAGTTCACCGAGTCCCTCTCCGTGCAGGAGATGGCCGACCTGGTGGTCGCCAACTACTCCGGGCACGCGGTGATCGAGCACTCGCAGGATCCGCGGGTGGAGAAGGAGGACCACTACTACCGGGCCGCCCACACCAAACTGCTCGACCTGGGGTTGGTACCCCACCTCCTGACCTCGCCGGTGATCCAGTCCATCCTTTTGGAGGCCGACAGGCACAAGGCCAATGTCGACCCGGCCGCCATCCGGCCGACGGTCGAGTGGCGGAGCACGTCAAGCAGCCTGATCACTTCGGTGGGCGCGGGTCCCGACGACGGTGCTCCGGCCGACACCGGGGCGGATCTCCGGGTGTTGGCCAACTGATCCGTCCGTAGGTCGCCCGTGGCCGCATCTCCCTCCGCGGAGATCCGCTCCTGTGGCGGCAGGTGTCGCAGGGTCCGGGCCCGAGGGGCGGCACTATCGTCATCGAGATGCCGAGATCCCGCCGTAGACGCCGCCCTGCCGGCCACCGCGGCCTGGGGAGAAGGTTTGTGGTCGGCATCGCCGCCATCTTCACGCTCGTGGTGGTCCTCGGCTCGCTGATCGAGATCCACGCGCAGTCCAGTGGCTATCGGACGGCGACGGACACCGGGTACGGGGCCCTGGCATCGCGGGTGGTGGAGGCCTCGAATCAGACCGGGGCCGAATTGGCGGACCTCATGGACAAGGCTCCTCAGCTGCCCAACCAGCTGCTGGACGGCACCGAGGTGCCCCAGACGGCGCGAGCAGAGATCCAACAGGGACTCGACCGGGCGGTGCAGTCGACGGCGCGACAGGCGTACCAGGCGGCCCACAGCGTGCCCCCGACACCCACCGGTGACGTGAGCCCCCGGTTCACCCAGGTGATGGCGGACCGGGCCTCCGCCGTGTCGGGTCTGCGGGAGACCATCGACCAACGGCTGGGCATGTCCCCCCTGCCGATCACCGGCGCGCCGTCGGCTTCGGCGCCGCCCAGCTCGGCTCCCCTGATCTCGATCAGCCAGGCGGCCTCGGCCATGGCCGCCGAGGGCCTCCTCCTCCAGCAGGCCGACGACTCCTACCAGGCTCTGCTGGCAGACATCCGTCTGCACCGGGTCCCGGTCCATCTGCCGAGGTCGGTGTGGGTGCCCGCTCCGGTCGAAACCGCCGCCCTCGGATCCACCCGGCTCGGTGCGTCCGCCCCGGCGCTGTCGGCGTCGGCGGCGCTGGCCCCCTTCCACCGACTGGTGATCACCGCGGTGGGCCTGACCCCCCCAGCAGTCGCCGTGGGCACCGTCGGTATCGTGGGCGGCTCGTGCGGCGATCCGCAATCGCTCGTCCCCGGGCCGACTCCTACGGTGCTGCCGCCGACCACCTCGGTCGCCGCCGCCGTCACCGTGACCAACTGCGGCACGGTCACCGAATCCGGGGTGTCGGTGACCGCCACGCTGGTGCCGGCCGACCCGCCCGGCACCGCGCCACCGTCTGCCGGCTCCAGGGGCGGACGGTCCCGGGCCCGGCTAACGGTGCGGTCGGGGGGATCCGTGGCCCTGTCGATGGCTCCCCTCCCGGTTGCCGCCGGCCACCGGTTCTCACTGACCATCGCGGTCGCCACACCCCCCGGCCAGGCGGAGACCACCGGGTCCACCCAGGAGTTCCTCCTCCAGATATCCGGTTGACCGGTTGGGCCTGCGCTCCGTCGAAACCGTCCCCACCGGCGGCCGCCGGATTGGGTGGGTGCCGGCCTGGGGCGCATGTCACTGCGCCAGTTGGTCAGGGTCGGGGGGTGACGATCTAGGATTGGGTCCGGCAATGAGTGAAAAGACCAACGGAAGGTTCTGAGGCGAGTGGCCGAAAGCATCACGATCACCGACAACCGGACCGGTGAGTCCCTCGAGATTCCCTTCGAGAACGGGGGGATCTCGGCAGCCCAGTGGGGGAAGCTCCTGCCCGGCGTCTGGTTCTACGACCCGGGCTTCGTGTCGACGGCGGCGTGCGAGAGCTCGATCACCTTCCTCGACGGCGACGAAGGGGTCCTCCACTACCGGGGCTATCCGATCGAGCAGCTGGCCGAGAAGTCGACCTTCCTGGAAGTCGCCTATCTCCTGTTGAAGGGCGAGCTTCCGAGCCCGGCGGAGTACGGCGTATGGCAGCACGAGATCACCCATCACACGTTCATCCACGAGAACGTGCGGAAGCGCTTCCTCGAGGGGTTCCACTACGACGCCCATCCCATGGGGATGCTGGTCTCGGCGGTGGCTGCGCTCTCCACCTTCTACCTCGACGCCAAGGACATCTTCGATATCGAGTCGCGGAACAAGCAGATCATCCGCCTGATCGCCAAGATGCCCACCCTGGCGGCAGCTGCCCACCGGTTCAGTGTGGGCATGCCCTTCGTCTATCCGGACAACTCGCTGAAGTTCACCTCCAACTTCCTGTCCATGATGTGGAAGACCGCCGAGCCGCGGTTCGATGCCAATCCGGCCCTGGCCCGCGCCCTCGACGTCCTGTTCATCCTCCACGCCGATCACGAGCAGAACTGCTCGACCACCGCCATGCGGGTGGTGGGCTCGTCGCATGCCGACCCCTACTCGGCCACCGCTGCCGCTGCTGCCGCGCTCTACGGGCCCCGGCACGGGGGGGCCAACGAGGCGGTCATCCGGATGCTGACCGACATCGGTTCGCTCGAGAACGTCGAGCCGTTCATCGCCTCGGTCAAGGAGGGCTCGGGTGTACGGTTGCAGGGGTTCGGCCACCGGGTCTACAAGAGTTACGACCCGCGGGCCAAGATCGTCAAGAAGACCGCCGACGAGGTGTTCGAGATCACCGGCAAGAACCCGTTGCTGGACATCGCCCTGAAGCTCGAGGAGATCGCCCTCTCCGACGAGTACTTCATCTCCCGCCGGCTCTACCCCAACGTCGATTTCTACTCGGGCCTCATCTACCAGGCCATGGGGTTCCCGCTCGAGATGTTCCCCGTGCTGTTCGCCATTCCCCGGACGGCGGGCTGGCTCGCCCACTGGCAGGAGATGCTCGATCAGGATTCGAAGATAGCCCGTCCGCGGCAGCTCTACATCGGAGAAGGCGAGCGGAACTACGTGCCCATCACCGACCGCTGACCACCGGGTGGCCCTACCGGAACCGGGCGCCGCTCAGGACGCACCCGGGCCGGGGCCCTTGCGCATCAGGCCCTCTTGGACCATGGAGACCACCAGGTCCCCGTTGCGGGCGAACATGAAGCCCCGGGCCAGGCCGCGGGCACCGAATGCACTCGGGCTGTCCATGTCGTAGAGCAGCCAGTCGTCGGCCCGGAACGGCCGGTGGAACCACATGCAGTGATCGAGGCTGGCGCCCATGAATTCGGGGTCGTCCCAGCTCACGTCGTGGGGGGCCAGCATGGTGTCGAACAGGGACATGTCCGAGGCATAGGCGGCGATGCAGGCGTGCAGGAGCGGGTCGTCCGGCAGTGTGCCGTCGGCGCGGATCCACAGCCGCTGGGTCGGCTCCTTGCCCCCGCCGTGGATGAACGGCAGGCCCCCGATGTGGCGCTGGTCGATCGGATGGGGCCGGGCGAACCAGTCCCCGACGCTCTCGCGGAAGGGCTCGAGCCGGACTGCCAGGGTCACGATCGTCTCCGGGTCGGGGACGTCGGGCATGGGGAATTGGTGGGACAGCCCGACCTCGTCGGTGTGGAACGAGGCCGACATGTTGAAGATGGCCCGTCCGTGCTGGATGGCGACCACCCGGCGGGTGGTGAACGATCGTCCGTCGCGGATGCGGTCCACTTCGTAGAGGATGGGGATGCTCGGGTCTCCCGGCCGGAGGAAGTAGGCGTGCAGGGAGTGCGGCCGTCCGGTTTCGACCGTTCGCCCCGCGGCCATCAGGGACTGGGCGGCCACCTGGCCGCCGAACACGCGTTGGCGGTCCTCGTTGGGGTTCACGCCCCGGAAGATGTTGACTTCGATGGGCTCGAGATCGAGCAGATCCACCAGGAACTCGAGTGCTTTGCTCACGTCCCCATCCTGCCAGGTGGGGGTGGCCGCCCATGCCCTGGCGTCGGTCGGGACCCGGGCCCGGCGGCGGGCGCAGGCGATCAGCGTCCCGCTACGGTTACCGACCGTGCCTGCGATCACCTTTCCCGACGGATTCCTCTGGGGGACAGCCACCGCCGCCCATCAGATCGAGGGGGGCAACGTCAACAACGACTGGTGGGCGATGGAGCACGACCCCACCTCCGGCTGTGCCGACGTGAGTGGCGACGCCTGCGACTCCTTCAACCGCTACCCCGAGGACATCGCCCTGGTCGCCGGGCTCGGGTTCTCCTCGTACCGCTTCTCGCTCGAGTGGAGCCGGATCGAGCCGGAGGACGGCGAGTTCTCTCTGGTGGCGCTCGATCACTACCGCCGGATGGCTGCCACCTGCCGCGAGCACGGCATCCTGCCGGTGGTCACATTCCACCATTTCACCCACCCCCGGTGGCTGGCCGCCGCCGGCACCTGGGAGGCACTGCACGCCCCGGACCGGTTCGCCCGGTTCTGCGATCGGGCCACGGCCCACCTGGGCGACCTGATCGGGATGGCGTGCACGCTCAACGAACCCAATGTGGTGGCGACGATGGGGTGGAGGCACGGGGTCTTCCCACCCCGGGTACGGGACCGGGTGCGCAGGGACGTGGTGAACCAGTCCCTGGTGACCGCGCACCGCAAGGCGGTCGACGCCATCCGATCGGGACCGGGCGACTTCCCGGTGGGCCTCACGCTGTCGATGACCGACTACCAGCTGCAGCCCGGTGGCGAGGAGTGGCTCGAACGGCTGCGGCGGCCTTCCGAGGACGTCTTCCTCGAGGCCACCGGAGGTGACGACTACCTCGGCGTGCAGACCTACACGCGGGTGCGTGTCGGGCCCGAGGGCTTCGCCGGCCCGGAGGCAGGCGTCCCCACCTCGCAGATGGGATACGAGGTGTGGCCGGAGGCCCTAGAGGCCACGATCCGGCGAGCCTGGGACAAGACGGGCGGCCTCCCGATGTACGTCACCGAAAACGGCATCGGGACCGACGACGACGAGCAGCGCATCGACTACGTGAAGCGGGCGCTGGACGGGGTGCAGCACTGCCTCGACGACGGGGTCGACGTGCGCGGGTACTTCTACTGGAGCCTCTTGGACAACTTCGAGTGGGTGCTCGGTTACGGCCCCACCTTCGGCCTCGTGGCGGTGGACCGTGAGGCGTTCGAGCGCCGGCCGAAACCCAGTGCCACCTGGCTCGGAGGCGTCGCCCGGGCCAACGGGTTCTGACCCCGGGCCGGCCACCGGACCCGACCGCCACGCACCGCGGACCGGACCCTGGCGCAGGGGAACAGGCCCGCCTTGTCACCCCTACGGCATCGTCCCAGCTCGTCCGGGGGGACCACTGTTACGGTTGCATGACTACTAGGGTTGCCCCGATGAGCAGTCTTCCGTTGCGCGTCGAACACCTGTGGGAGAAGCGGCACACACAGGAGGCACAACATCTGTTCCGCTACACGCTGGTGTCGGTGGTCTCGACCGCCGTCTCCTTCGTCGTGTTGGCCTTGGTCTTCGGCGTGTTCCACCTGTGGGGGGAGATTGCGAGCACCGTGTTCGCCAACGTGGTGGCCACCGTACCCTCCTACTACCTCAACAGGAAGTGGGTGTGGGGCAAGGGTGGCCGCTCACACCTGGTCAAGGAGATCATCCCCTTCTGGAGCCTGTCCGCCATCGGCATCGTGGTGTCCATCGGCGGCGCCGCCATCGCCCGCCATATCAGCATCGTGCACCACCTGACGCATCCCGAACAGACCGTGCTGGTGCTGGCGGCCAACATCGCCTCGTTCGGTGTGTTCTGGGTGCTCAAGTTCATGCTCTTCAACCGTCTGTTCCGGGTCCACCCGCTCGAGGAGCTCGACGAGCTCGTCGAAGCCGCCTGACCGACCGAGCTCGGGTGGACGCCGTGCGGCCTCGCCGGCAATCGGCCGTCACCGGAGCTGACACCGGGTCGCACCCGCTCCACCGGAGCGCTGTACGTTGTGGATCGGTCGGCGCGCCGACGCCGAGGGAGGTTGGATGACGGGCACCGTGACGAGCAGCGGACCAGTCGTGCTCGTCGTGGCCGTGTTCCTGGCCAGCTCGGTGGAGATGGTCGAGGCGCTCACGATCGTGCTCGCCGTCGGAGTGACCAGGGGCTGGCGCTCGGCCCTCGAGGGAGTGGTCACCGCCCTGGTGACCCTTGCCGCCCTGGTAGTGCTCCTCGGTCCGGCCCTGGTCCATTTCGTGCCCCTGTCGGCGCTCCGGTTGGTGGTCGGGGGGCTCTTGTTGATCTTCGGCCTCCAGTGGCTGCGAAAGGCCGTCCTCCGGGCTGCGGGTCTCAAGGCGAAGCACGACGAGGACGCCATCTTCGCCGAGCAGGTCGCCGAGCTGACCGCCGCTCCACCGTCCGAGGGCCGTGATGCGACCGGATTCGTGGTCGCCTTCAAGGGAGTCTTCCTCGAAGGGCTCGAAGTGGTGGTCATCGTGCTCACGCTGGGGACGACGTCCCACCACCTCGGCCTAGCCGCCGCCGCCGCTGCTGCTGCGGTGGTCGTGGTGCTGGTCGCAGGTCTCATCGTCGCCCGGCAGCTGTCCCGCGTCCCCGAGAACGCCATGAAGATGGGGGTGGGGCTGATGCTGGTCAGCTTCGGGACATTCTGGTCGGGCGAGGGAGTGGGCGTGCATTGGCCCGGCGCCGATCTGGCCATCCCGGTGCTCGTCGCCGTCTATGGCGCGGTGGCCTGGGCTCTGGTGGCGCTGCTCGACCGTCGGGACGGGCACACGGTCACGAGTGCCGTCGGTGCCGGAGGAGCCGACCATGGCTGAGGGGGAAACCCCGAGGGGGTCGCGGCCTCTGGTGGCCCGGTGGATCGTGGGCTTCGGCCACTTCTGGTGGGACTTCCTGATCGGGGACACCCCCGAGCTGTTCGTCGGGGCCGTGGCCGTGGTGGGCTCCGTCGGGCTCCTGTGCCTGGACCACTCGCTGCGCACCGCTGCCGCGTTGGTGCTGCCCGTGCTGGTGGCAGCCCTCCTCGGGGCCTCGGTGTGGAAGGCGGGCCGGAAGCGCCCGTCCTGAGCGGCGCGGGGCCCGGCGGCGACCGGGAGGGCAGGCCGAACCGGGCGACCCCAGCCGGGTCAGGCGATCAGTCCCGGAAGTTGTTGAACTGCAGCGGAATCCCGAAGTCCTCGGCCTTGCAAGCGTTGATGACGGCCTGCAGATCGTCCCGCTTCTTGCCGGTCACCCGGAGCTGATCACCCTGGGTCTGGGAGCTGACGCTCTTCAGGCCCAGGTCCTTGATGAACTTGTTGATCTTCTTCGCGTGGTCCGAGGAGATGCCGGCCTGGATGGTCAAGTGTTGGCGAGCCGAGCCACGGGACGCCTCTTCGATCTTGCCAACGTCGAACGCCTTGAGGGAGACCTCGCGTCGTACCAGCTTCTCTTGGAGCACCTGGTAGAGGGCGCGCAGCCGATCCTCGGTGGCCGACGAGAGGATCAGCTCTTTGTCGGTCAGCTCGATGGTGGAGTCCGTCCCCTTGAAGTCGAACCGGGTGGTGGCCTCCCGGTTGGCCTGGTCGACCGCATTGCGGACTTCCTGCATGTCAACTTCGGAAACCACATCGAAGGTGGGCATGCCGAAACAGTAGCGCCGCACCAGGCGATAACCTTCCGGCCTGCGGGTCGGTGCCCGAGCGGCCAAAGGGAGCAGACTGTAAATCTGCCGGTTCTGCCTACGTAGGTTCAAATCCTACCCGGCCCACGCAGGAAGGCCCTGGTCAGAGAGGTGGACATGCCTCCCTGGCCGGGGCGTTCGTCGTTGTAGGTATGGCCGGGCAGCCATGAGCGCGTACCCGGTCCCGGGTGGACGGGCCCAGCCATCCGGCCCGGGGCACGGCTCCCGCACCCGACGGAGGCTTCGGATTAGGCTCCTGCCGTGCAGGGCCATTGCTCGCCTAGCCGGACCGGGCGCCGTCGGGCGTGGCCGGCCGGGCCATGACCCCCGCGCACCGACGCGCCGACCGGGCCGGTGCGCCGCCGCCCATCAGGCTCTTCCTGGCCGACGTCGACGGGACCCTCGTCACCCAGGACAAGGTGCTGACCGACAGGGCGGTGGACGCCGTGCGCGAACTGGGCCGGGCCGGGATCGCTTTCGCCGTCACGAGCGGCCGGCCGCCGCGAGGGATGTCGATGCTGGTGGAGCCGCTCGAGATCACTCTGCCGTTGGCCGCCTTCAACGGGGGCATCCTGGTCGGCCCCGACATGACGGTCATCGAGCAGCGGGTGATTCCCGAAGAGCTCGTCCCCCAGATCATGGAGCTCCTCACGGCCGCATCGCTCGATGTCTGGCTCTACCGGGGCGCAGAGTGGTACGTGCGTGACCGCAAGGCCCCCCATGTGGACCGTGAGGCCTGGACGGTGAAGTTCGAGCCGACGGTGGTCGAGCGGTTCGACGGACTCACCGACAACGTGGCCAAGATGGTCGGGGTCAGCGACGATCACGACGCCGTCTCATCGGCGTCCACCATCGTCCGTGATCACTTCGGCGACCACGTCTCGGCGGCGCCCTCGCAGCCGTACTACCTCGACGTGACACATCCCGACGCCAACAAAGGGGCGGTGGCCCGGGTGCTCGCCGACCGCCTCGGCATCACGAGCGGTCAGATCGCCACCATCGGCGACATGCCCAACGATGTCCTCATGTTCGCCCACTCGGGCCTCAGCATCGCCATGGGCAATGCCGACACGCAGGTCCAGCGGGCGGCCCGCCGGGTGACGACCTCCAACGAGGACGAGGGGTTCGCCAACGCCGTCGAGCGGTTCGTCCTGCCCCGACGACCCTGAGCCCCGGCACGCCCGGCCGCTGACCCTGGCTCCGGTGCTGCCGGGGGGTGACACTGCCGGAAGGTGCGGCCCAGGTAGCGTCGTGCAACGTGGTAGCCCTTGAACGGCACCGCCGATTGGTTACAATGAGGTTACGGATTGATTGCGGTCACGGTTCCACGGGCATCCGGTGGCACCGGTCGGGGGCACGCATTTGACGCCGCGGGCCATCCCGAGCCCTTGCCACATGGGACTGTCTGAGCACACCAGCAGCCCGACGGAGGAGAGACCCGAACCTTGATGTCACCCGATCCCATGCCGGCCGAGGCGCTCGATGACGAGCAGCCTCGCGAGTCGCTTGGCACCTCCGGCGGCACCACTGCGCTGAGGACTGCGGCAGAGTTCCTCGGGTCGTCCCTGCATCGTCTGAAGCACACCACGGGCTTCGCCGGAGACCGGCCGCCGGTGGCCGGCGAGGACGCCCAGCCCCGTGGCCTCGTGCTGAGGCCGGCGCTGCTCGGATTCGTGGCCGTCCTGGCCGTCAGCATCGGGGCGTCGTTGCCCAGCTCCCCGTTCAAGCTGGAGATGCCCGGGGTCTGGTTCTTCGGCGAGCCCTCGTCGGGCGGGGCGAGCCGTTGGGGCGTCTACTTCGCGCTCGCTGCCGTCTACGGGGGCCTGCTCTTGTTCATGCGGGTCTGGTGGGGGATGACCCGGCTGTACTCCCGGTGCCCCGGGGTCGCCTTCAAGAAGATGATGTGGGTCTTCGCACTGTGGTCCCTCCCTGTGCTGGTCATCGCCCCGCTGTTCAGCCGCGACGCCTATTCGTACGCCGCCCAGGGCGAGATGGTCAGCCATCACATGAACCCCTACCTGTACGGTCCCTTCGAGCTGGGGAACAACTCGTACACGGCCCCGGTCGACTCCTTGTGGGGCAATGCACCTGCGCCCTACGGTCCGCTCTTCCTCCAGATCGACGGCTTCTTCGCCCGGATCACCTTCCACAACGAGCTGGCAACCATCGTGCTGCTGCGGCTCCTGGCCTTCGCAGGGGTGCTGCTCATCGCCGCCTGCGTCCCCCGGCTGGCCCGCCTCTACCACCGTGACGGTGCCGAGCTGTTCACCCTGATGGTGCTCAACCCGGTGACGATCTTCCACCTGATCGGCGGAGCCCACAATGACGCGCTGATGCTGGGTCTCCTGGTCGCCGGCCTCACGGCGGCCAAGGAGAAGCGACCGATCGTCGGCATAGTGCTGTGCGCCCTGGCCACCGCCATCAAGGCACCGGCGGCACTCGGGATCCTCTATGTGGGATGGAGTTGGCTCGGCCCCCGGGCTTCTGTCCGCGACAGGATCAGACCGGTGGTCACCGCCGGGCTCATCGGCGTGGGCATCCTCGGTTTCTTCTCCTACGTCAGCGGGCTCGGGTGGGGGTGGGTCACCATCCTTGGTTCACCGGGCGCGGTCCGTTCGTGGACGGCGCCGACGATGTCCCTGGCGCTTATCACCACCGGAATCGCCCACTTCGTCCACATCGGGGTGGGGCTCGGCGGCGTGCTCTCGGGCACCCGCCTCCTCGGCCTGCTGGTTGCCGGCGTCTGCGGGGTGTGGCTGCTGTTCAACAGCGACAGGATCGGCACGCTCAAGGCCCTGGGGATCACCCTGCTCCTCTTCGTTGTGCTGGGCCCGGTCGTGCAGCCCTGGTACCTGTCCTGGGGTCTGATCCTCCTGGCGCCCGTGGCGCTGGGGCGCCTCCGGTCGCTGATCGTCGGGCTGTCCATGGTGACCGCGTTCATCGAGCTGCCCGGCGGCACCCAGCTGCTGAAGAGCCTGCTTCACGGCGACCCCCTGCTGATAGCTCTGACCCTTCTGTGGATCCTCGTGGTCCTCACCGTTCCCCTGGCCACGTGGGAGCGCACGCAGCCGTTGGCTGCGCCCTCCGAGCCGTCGCCCCGGTTGGCGGTAGCGTCGGCCACCATCCGCTGACGGCAGGCAACCTCCTTCCGGGCGGCAGGCAGGACCACCCGATGGGGGTGACGCCGCCCGCACTGGTTCAGAGCATGCGCTGGAGGACCGAGACGTCCAGCCAGCGGTTGAACTTCCGGCCGATCTCCCGTTCGACCCCGACCAGTTGGAACCCGCAGGCCTCGTGAAGAGCGATCGAGGCCATGTTGCCCCCGCCGATGCGGGCGATGATGGAGTGGAACCCGTGTTGGTTGGCCAGCGTGACGAGCTCCTCCAACAGCGATCGGCCGACACCGCCCCCCTGGTGGGGCCCATCCACATAGACCGAGTTCTCGACGGTGGTGGCGTACGAGGGGCGGTCCCGGTAAGCCGAAAGGGAGCCGAATCCGAGGACCAGGCCGTCGTCGTCCACAGCCACGACGACCGGATAGGGCCCCCGGTGGTCGGCCAGCCATCCGTCCTGCTCCTCGGGGGTGCGCGGGACGAGGTCGAAGGTCGCGGTGGAGCCGACCACCTCGGCGTTGTAGATCGCACGTATCGCTTCGGCGTCCGACCGTCTCGCCAGGCGAACGTGCATCCGCCGATGGTAGCCAGACAGGGCCCGCTTCTCGACCCGCTCCAGCTTTGGCTATGCTTTCATCTCTGCTGCTCGCTCGAGCTGCATTGCCCCCTTAGCTCAGTCGGCAGAGCACAGCCATGGTAAGGCTGGTGTCGTCGGTTCGATTCCGACAGGGGGCTCGCCCGTGGCGGCGTAGCTCAGTTGGTTAGAGCACACGGCTCATAATCGTGGGGTCGCCGGTTCGAGTCCGGCCGCCGCTACCAATTTCTGGACACAGGGCAATCATCGGAACGGATCTGCGGCCGGGTCGGCCGTCAGGCAAAAGGGAGTCACCGTGGCAAAGAACGAGAAGCGCATCCAGGTCACCCTGGCCTGCGAGCAGTGCAAACGACGGAACTACATCACGACGAAGAACAAGATGAACGATCGCGAGCGGATCGAGATGAAGAAGTTCTGCCGCTGGGATCGCCAGCACACGCTGCACAAGGAGACCCGATAGGGGTCGTCCGGCTGGAAGCGACCCGATAGGGGTCGTCCGGCTGGAAGCGACCCGGGGCGGGGCGCCTGCGGGGCTCGCCTGGGATTTCCGATGGCCCTGGTGCTAGCCTGAAGCACCGCCCCTGCGATCGGTTGGCCGTTCGCGGCATGGCGGTCGACAGAGGGCAGTAGCTCAACTGGTAGAGCACCGGTCTCCAAAACCGAAGGTTGGGGGTTCGAGTCCCTCCTGCCCTGCTCTCCAATTGTGACAACGGTCGAAGGAAACGGCACGTGAACCGAGAACAGAAGCGACAGATGCAGCGTCAGGGCCAGGACCCCGATGGGGAGTCCGCGCCCAAACGCACGTCCGCTCCTCCTCGGCGGCCCCCCAAGCGCGAACCGTTCCGTGTGGGCCAGTTCCTACGAGAGGTACGATCGGAGCTCCGCCAGGTAGCCTGGCCAAACAGGTCCGAGGTCATCAACTACACCACGGTGACCCTGGTCACCCTGCTGTCGTTGATGGTCCTGATCTTCATTCTCAACTACGCCTTTGCCAAAGGCGTCCTTTGGCTCTTCAAGACGTGATCGGTATGACTGTGACCCAAGACGGAAGCAACCAACCCATCGGCGATGACCAAGGCCTCGAAGAGGCAGAGGTGTCCGCTGCCCCCGAGGCCGATTCTGCGTCCCCCGAGGCCGACGTCGCCCCTTCCGGCGAGGAGGAGGCCGCCGTCGAGGCAGAAGCGGACACCGAGGACGAGTACGACGAGGAGTCGTTCGTCATCAGCCCCTACGACCAGCCCGGCCGCTGGTTCGTCGTGCACACCTATGCGGGGTATGAGAACAAGGTCAAGTCCAACCTGCACAGCCGGACCGTCTCGATGAACATGGAAGACCGCATCTATGAGGTGGTCATCCCCATGGAGGACGTCGTCGAGTTCAAGAACGGCAAGAAGGTGGTCGTCCAGAAGAAGGTGTTCCCGGGCTACCTCCTGTGCCGCTGCGAACTGGACGATGACAGCTGGTCCGTGATCCGGAACACCCCGGGGGTGACCGGCTTCGTGGGCCCGGGCACCAAGCCCACGCCGTTGTCGCGCCGTGAGGTCGAGGGGATCCTCCAGGTCAAGGTCGAGGGTGGGGAGGCGCCGTCCAAGCGCAGCCGTCCTCGCCTCGAGCACGAGGTCGGCGAGACGGTGCGGGTCAAGGAAGGCCCGTTCGCGGACTTCTCCGGCCAGATCGCAGAGATCAACGAGGATCAGCTGAAGCTCAAGGTCCTGGTCAACATTTTCGGTCGAGAGACCCCGGTAGAACTCGAATTCAGCCAGGTCGCAAAGCTGTAGGCCGGCGGAGACAGGTAAGGAGAAGCACCAATGCCACCGAAGAAGAAGAAGCGCGTCCTCACGGTTGTGAAGATCCAGCTCCCCGCCGGGGGGGCAACGCCCGCGCCACCGGTCGGAACCGCCCTCGGGCCGCACGGGGTCCAGACGATGGACTTCTGCAAGCAGTACAACGCAGCGACCGAGAACCAGAAGGGTTCGATCGTCCCGGTCGAGATCTCCATCTACGAGGACCGGACCTTCACGTTCATCCTCAAGACTCCGCCGACCCCGGCGCTCCTGCGTCAGGCGGCCGGCATCCAGAAGGGTGCAGCCACGTCGGGCCGCGAGCAGGCCGGCACGGTCACCAGCGCCCAGGTCGAGGAGATCGCAACCATCAAGCTGCCCGACCTCAACACTGCGGACATCGAATCGGCCAAGCGGCAGGTGGCCGGAACGGCACGTTCGATGGGAATCGCCGTCGCCGGCTGAGTCGGCGACCGAACACAGTCAAGAAAGCAGAGAGTCATCATGTCCAGGGGAAAGAAGTACACGGCGAGTGTTTCCGGGTTCGATCGCCAGCATCTCTATACGCCCGCCGAGGCGGTTGACCTGGTCAAGGCGTCGGCCAAGGCCTCGTTCGACGAGACCGTCGAGCTGGCAGTCCGGCTCGGGGTGGATCCTCGCAAGGCCGATCAGATCGTCCGCGGCACCCTGTCGCTGCCGGCAGGCACCGGCCGCACCGCTCGGGTGGTCGTGTTCGCCGCCGGCGAGAAGGCTTCCGAGGCCAGGGCTGCCGGTGCAGATGTCGTGGGTGCCGACGATCTCGTGGCCCGGGTGGCCAACGAGGGCTTCCTCGACTTCGACGTCGCCATCGCCACCCCGGACCTGATGGGCCAGGTCGGGACCCTGGGCCGCGTGCTCGGACCGCGGGGCCTGATGCCCAACCCGAAGACCGGCACCGTGACCGACGACGTGGAGCGGGCGGTCATCGAGTTCAAGGGCGGCCGGGTGGAGTACCGGACCGACAAGGTGGGCAACATCCATCTGCGGATCGGCAAGGCCTCCTTCGAGCGGGCCAAACTGCTCGAGAACCTGCATGCGGTGATGGAGGAGCTCCATCGGGCCAAGCCGGCATCGGCCAAGGGCCGTTATGTGCGGGCGGTCACCCTCTCTTCGACCATGGGCCCCGGGGTCCACATCGATCCCGTTCTGGCCCGCAAGGTCGATGAGGAGTTGGTGGCCACGGCCTGAGGTGCTGCAAGGCCTGGTGGGCAACCCCCGGGTGCGGTAGTGTTTCACCTTTCCAGATCTACAGAACTGCCGTAGACCTCCGGTGTACCGGTCAACCGGTACCGAAGGGACCCGAATCGGGTCCGCCTGACGAGGCGTTCCGCATCGAGCACCCCGTGCCCGCTGTGCCGCCACTCGATGGTGTCTACGGCCCGTAACCGACAGAGCCCAGTGCTCGGTGGAGGGACCATGGACAATCCGAGGGCCGAAAAGGTCGCCGTCGTGAACGAAGTGCGGGACCGGCTGGCTGCATCCGACGGCGCTGTGCTCACCGAGTACCGGGGCCTCACCGTCGCCCAGCTCGCCGCGCTGCGCAGGGAGCTGACCGCCGCCGGCGGCGATTACAAGATCTACAAGAACACCCTGGTGCGCTTGGCCGTGGCCGACGGCCCCCAGGCCGCCATCCACGACCTGCTGACCGGCCCGACGGCGATCGCCTTCGTGCAGGGCGACGTCAGCGCGGTGGCCAAGGCCCTCCGGGATTTCGCCCGGAGCAATCCGAACCTGGTGGTCAAGGGCGGTGTGGTGGCGAGCGGCGTCCTTTCGGCCGGCGAGATCAGCGTGCTGGCCGACCTCCCCTCGCGGGACACCCTTCTGGCGCAGTTCGCCGGGGCGCTGTCGGCACCGCTGCAGAAGCTGGCCGGACTGATCGAGGCCCTTCCCCGCAACCTCGCCTATGGGCTCTCCGCTCTCCTCGACCAGCGCCGGTCGGAGGGCGGGGCCGAGGCGGCGGTGGAGCCCGCACCGGCACTCGAGCAGGCCGAGGCCGCTGCGGAGGAGTCCGACGGCGCCGAGTCCGGCGACGCACCTGAGGCCACCACGGAGTCCGAGGTCGCTGATGCCACCGAGGCGGAGAGCCAGGGCGAGTAGCGACACGTCGGCCGGTCCATCCGCGGTCCTCGACCCGGCCGGCACCCGGACGAACAGAACCAGTACCAGAGCAACCAACCGAACCAACCGAAGACAGACACTAGGAACAAGGAGTTACGACGATGGCAGGCACCCTGACCAAGGACCAGATTCTGGACGGCATCTCTGAGCTGTCCGTGCTCGAGCTCAGCGAGCTGCTGAAGGAGTTCGAGGAGCGTTTCGGCGTGACCGCCGCCGCTCCGGCGGCCGTGGCCGCCGCGGCCCCCGCAGGCGGCGGCGAAGCCGCAGCCGAGGAGGAGAAGACCGAGTACGACGTCATCCTGATGGCTGCCGGTGACAAGAAGATCCAGGTGATCAAGGAAGTCCGCTCGCTGACCAGCCTTGGCCTCAAGGAAGCCAAGGACCTGGTGGACGGTGCCCCCAAGCCGGTGCTGGAGCGGGCCAACAAGGAAGATGCCGACAAGGCGAAGGCGCAGCTCGAGGGCGCCGGAGCCACCGTCGAACTCAAGTAGGACGGCCCGGGTTCGGTTCGCCGGTTCGCCGGCGGCCCGAACCCGGGAGCAGCCGGACATCCGGCCCCGGTCGGGACGGGCTGGATCCGGCGGTCGCCCTCCTTGTCCGCCCCCACGGCGTACCGCCGCCCGGGTCGGAATCCTTGACTGCGGGCGGTGGGTCTCCTACCCTGGGCAGGCCTGGATCGGGGACTTCCCTCCGTGGGTTGTGAATCGTTGCGCTTCCGGTTATGATTACTGGTTGCCGTGCCTGCTCCTGACGCCTTCCTCAGTATTCTGGCTGATTGACGCGCGCCCTGGCGCCCCCTTCGACCGCTCCGGCGGCAGTCGTCGACCCCTGAAGGCGGTGCCCGGAATGTCCAGCTCCGACTAGTGATTCACCGCAGTAGCCCGTCGTAACACCGCAGTACCCCGTCCTTGCCCCATTCGCTTGCAACTGGGAGGAGTAGGCCGTTGCCTACACGGTCCAACAGCCCGGAACGTTTTTCGTTTGCCAATATCGACGAGGCCTTGCCGTTGCCGGATCTCGTCGCCATCCAACGGGACTCGTTCCAGTGGTTCCTGGACCGAGGTCTGGCGGAGACGTTCAACGACATCAGCCCGATCGAGGACTTCACCGGCCAGCTGAGCCTGGAGCTGGAGTTCGATCCGACCGATCCCGACCTGCGCCCGCCACCGAAGTTCTCGGTGGAGGAGTGCAAGGAGAAGGACATGACCTACGCCGCGCCGGTCTTCGTGCGGGCGCGGTTCATGAATGCCAGTACCGGCGAGATCAAGGAACAGACGGTCTTCATGGGGGACTTCCCGGTGATGACCGACAAGGGCACGTTCATCGTCAATGGCACCGAGCGGGTCGTGGTGAGCCAGCTGGTCCGTTCCCCCGGCGTGATCTTCCAACCCGGACGCGATGCGAAGACGGTGTTCACGGGCACCATCCACCCCTACCGCGGCGAGTGGATCGAGTTCGACGTCGAGGCCAAGCCGTCCAAGGACGTCACCGCCGGATGCCGCGTCGCACGCAAGCGCCGGCTGTCCCTGTTCGTGCTGCTGCGAGCTCTCGGGTACGAGGACCAGGCCTTCCTGGAGCGGTTCGTCCGCCACTTCGACTTCCTGGAGGGCCAGTGGGAGAAGGAGCAGAACCTCGCCCCCACCCGTGAGGAGGCGCTCCTCGAGATCTACAAGCGGGCCCGCCCGGGCGAGCCGCTGTCGGTCGAGGCCGCCCGCCAGTACTTCGAGAACGCCTTCTTCAACCCGAAGCGCTACGACCTGACCCGAGTGGGCCGGTACAAGCTCAACCGCAAGCTCGGTCCGGAGATCGAGCGGATCTCGGACATCTTGAAGATCGACCTCGAGCGTCCCTCCCCGACCCAGGGCGTGCTCAGCCCCTCGGAGATCCTGGCTTCCTCGACCTACATGCTCCATCTGGCCAAGCACATGGCCGACGGTGAGTCGACCTATCGGATCGACGACCAGGACCACTTCGCCAACCGGCGGATCCGTTCCGTGGGCGAGCTCATCCAGAACCAGGTCCGAGTGGGCCTGTCGCGGATGGAGCGTGTGGTCCGCGAGCGGATGACCACCCAGGACGTCGAGGCCATCACGCCCCAGACGCTGATCAACATCCGGCCCGTGGTCGCTGCGGTGAAGGAGTTCTTCGGGACCAGTCAGTTGAGCCAGTTCATGGATCAGAACAACCCCCTGTCCGGGTTGGCCCACAAGCGCCGCCTGTCGGCGCTCGGGCCCGGTGGCCTGTCGCGTGAGCGGGCCGGCTTCGAGGTCCGTGACGTCCACACCTCCCACTACGGCCGGATGTGCCCCATCGAGACCCCGGAAGGCCCCAACATCGGCCTGATCGGGTCCCTGGCCACCTATGCCCGGGTCAACGAGTACGGCTTCATCGAGACCCCGTACCGCAAGGTGGTCGACGGCCAGGTTACCAAGGAGATCACCTACCTGGCTGCCGACGAAGAAGAAGAGCACGTCATTGCCCAGGCCTCGGCCGCGCTCGACGACAACGGGCGCCTCACCGAGGAGAAGGTGCTGGTGCGTCGCGGTCCGCAGGGCACCGGCGTGCGGGTCGGTGCGGCCACCACGTCGTACGGCACGACGTCCGAGATCGACTTCGTGCCCCCGGCCGAGGTCGATCTGATGGACGTTTCTCCGAAGCAGATCGTCTCGGTGTCCACGGCACTGATCCCCTTCGTCGAGCACGACGACGCCAACCGGGCCCTGATGGGCGCCAACATGCAGAAGCAGGCGGTGCCGCTGGTGGTGCCCGAGGCCCCCTACATCGGCACCGGAGTGGAGGCCCGCGCCGCGCGCGACGCCGGCGACGTGGTGCTGGCCGAGGCCGATGGAACGGTGGTCGACGTCTCCGGTGACCAGATCGTCGTCGAGTACAAGGCCGGGGCGAAGGACCGTAACGGCAACGTGCTTGGCAAGAAGACCTACCGGCTGGCCAAGTTCCGCCGGTCCAACCAGAACACCGCCATCAACCAGAAGGTGATCGTTGAGGAGGGCCAGAAGGTCTCCGACGGCGATGTGCTGGCCGACGGTCCGGCCACCCACAACGGCGAGCTGGCCTTGGGCAAGAACCTCCTGGTCGCCTTCATGCCCTGGGAGGGCTACAACTACGAGGACGCCATCATCCTCTCCGAGCGTCTGGTGAAGGACGACGTCCTCACGTCCATCCACATCGAGGAGCACGAGGTGGATGCCCGCGACACCAAGTTGGGCGCCGAGGAGATCACCCGGGACATCCCCAACCTGTCCGAGGAGATCCTGGCCGACCTCGACGAGCGGGGCATCATCCGCATCGGGGCCGAGGTCGGTCCCGGCGACGTGCTGGTAGGCAAGGTCACCCCCAAGGGCGAGACCGAGCAGACCCCCGAGGAGCGGCTGCTCCGTGCCATCTTCGGCGAGAAGGCCCGCGAAGTGCGGGACACCTCGTTGAAGGTCCCCCACGGCGAGCAGGGCACGGTCATCGACGTGCGGGTCTTCTCCCGTGACGATGCCCACGAGCTCCCCCCCGGCGTCGAGCAGCTGGTCCGCGTGTACGTGGCCCAGAAGCGCAAGATCTCCGAGGGCGACAAGCTGGCCGGTCGACACGGCAACAAGGGGGTCATCTCGAAGATCCTCCCCATCGAGGACATGCCGTACCAGGCGGACGGCACCCCGGTCGACATCATTCTCAACCCGCTGGGCGTGCCCAGTCGGATGAACGTGGGCCAGGTGCTCGAGTCCCACCTCGGCTACGCCGCCCGCTGGGGTTGGGAAGGTGCCGGTGAGTTGGCACGCACACCACTCCGGGGCACGGAGACCAAGACCCGCCCCCGGACCGACCCAGCGGTGTGGGTGTCCACGCCGGTGTTCGACGGCGCGCACTGGGACGAGGAGGCCGATGCGGGCCGCCACCCGACCATCCAGCAGATCTTCCGTCGCCTCAACCCGGATGGCGTCGACGGCGCCGTGCAGGTGAACGACGACGGGAAGTCGACCCTCTACAACGGCCGGACCGGCGACGCCTACGACAACCCTATCTCGGTCGGCTACGTCTACATCCTGAAGCTCCACCACCTGGTGGACGACAAGATCCACGCACGTTCGACCGGTCCCTACTCGATGATCACCCAGCAGCCCCTGGGCGGCAAGGCCCAGTTCGGCGGCCAGCGGTTCGGTGAGATGGAGGTGTGGGCGCTGGAGGCCTTCGGTGCCGCCTATGCCCTCCAGGAGCTCCTCACCATCAAGTCCGACGACGTGTTGGGCCGGGTGAAGGTCTATGAGGCGATCGTCAAGGGCGAGAACATCCCCGAGCCGGGGATCCCCGAGAGCTTCAAGGTGCTCATCAAGGAGATGCAGTCCCTGTGCCTCGACGTCGAAGTGCTGGCGCCGGGCGGGGAGGAGATTGAAATGCGAGAGCTGGACGAGGACGTCTTCCGCACAGCTGAAGAACTTGGCATCGACATCAGCCGGCCCGAGCGTGGGTCGGACGAAGAAGATGCCCGACGCGCCGCGGAGAGAGGATTCTGATGTTGGATGTCAACGATTTTGATCAGCTGAGGATCGGTCTGGCCACTGCAGACTCGATCCGGGGGTGGTCCAACGGTGAGGTCAAGAAGCCGGAGACCATCAACTACCGCACCCTCCGCCCGGAGAAGGACGGCCTCTTCTGCGAGAAGATCTTCGGTCCCACCAAGGACTGGGAGTGCTACTGCGGGAAGTACAAGAGGGTCCGCTTCCGGGGGATCATCTGCGAGCGGTGCGGCGTCGAGGTCACCCGTTCCAAGGTCCGTCGCGAGCGCATGGGCCACATCGAGCTGGCCGCGCCCGTCGTGCACATCTGGTACCTGCGCGGCACCCGAAGCTGGCTGGCCTACCTGCTGATGGGCACCGAGGCCCGCGAGGAGCTGAAGGCCAAGCAGCTGGAGAAGGTCATCTACTTCGCCGCCAACCTGGTCACCTGGGTCGACGAGGCCAAGCGCCACGAGGACCTGCCCGATCTCGAGGCCGAGCTCCGTTCGGAGATCGCCGACATCGAGAAGAAGCGGGATCTGGACATCGACCGCCGGTTCAAGGTGCTCGAGGGCGAGCTGGCCGACCTCGAGAAGTCCGGAGCGAAGGACGCCGAGATCAAGGCCCGCCAGCGCAACGTGGAGAAGGAGATCGGCAGCGTCCGCGAGCGCTATCAGAGCGAGACCGAGCTGGCCCAGCGGGCCTTCGACGAGTTCAAGAGCCTCCACTCCCGCAAGATCCTCGAGGACGAGCTGCTCTGGCGCGAGCTCCGCATCCGCTACGAGGATTACTTCGAGGGCGGCATGGGCGCCGAGACTATCTCGCGTCTCATCGACCGGATCGACCTCGATGCCGAAGAGATCAAGTTGCGGGAGATGATCGATGCTGCAGACGGACGCAAGCCGCTGTCCGCCCAGCGCCGCCAGAAGGTCATCAAGCGGCTCAAGATCGTCACCGCCTTCAACCGTCGCGACGAGAACGGCCGCCGGATCAACGACCCCAGGGCCATGATCCTCGACTCGGTCCCGGTCATCCCCCCGGACCTGCGCCCCATGGTCCAGCTGGACGGTGGCCGGTTCGCCACCTCCGACCTGAACGACCTCTACCGACGGGTCATCAACCGGAACAACCGGCTGAAGCGCTTGCTCGACCTCGGAGCGCCGGAGATCATCATCAACAACGAGAAGCGCATGCTGCAAGAGGCAGTGGACGCGCTCTTCGACAACGGTCGCCGCGGGCGTCCGGTGACCGGCCCCGGCAACCGGCCGCTGAAGAGCCTCTCGGACATGCTGAAGGGCAAGCAGGGTCGGTTCCGCCAGAACCTGCTGGGCAAGCGGGTCGACTACTCGGGCCGTTCGGTCATCGTGATCGGCCCGACCCTGCTGCTCCACCAATGCGGGCTGCCCAAGCTGATGGCACTCGAGCTGTTCAAGCCGTTCGTCATGAAGCGGCTGGTCGATGCCGAGTACGCCCAGAACATCAAGTCGGCCAAGCGCATGGTCGAGCGTCGCCGTCCCCAGGTGTGGGACGTGCTCGAGGGCGTCATCAAGGAGCATCCGGTGCTGTTGAACCGGGCGCCCACGCTCCACCGCTTGGGCATCCAGGCCTTCGAGCCGGTGCTGGTGGAGGGCAAGGCCATCCAGGTCCATCCCCTGGTGTGCACGGCGTTCAACGCCGACTTCGACGGGGACCAGATGGCCGTCCACCTGCCGCTGTCCGCCGAGGCCCAGGCCGAGGCCCGTGTGCTCATGCTGTCGGCCAACAACATCCTGTCGCCGGCCACCGGGCGTCCGATCACCGTGCCCACCCAGGACATGGTCTTCGGCATCTACTACCTCACGCTGCCCGTCGACGCGGGCAAGGGCGAGGGCCGGATCTTCCGCCACGCCTATGAGGTGGAGACCGCCTTCGACGCCGGGGACATCGACCTGCAGGCCAAGATCACCGTCCGGCCCGAGGCCGGATCCCACCTGGCCCAGTCGATCGCCCTGGCCAACGGGGCCGAGCTCGACGCGGAGGGCAATCTGACCGGCGTCGCCGACGACGAGCGCGTGGAGATCGAGACGACCGCCGGTCGCCTCTTCTTCAACACCGCCCTGCCCGACGGGTACCGCTACATCAACGACATCGTCGGCAAGCGGAACACCGCCATCGGCACCATCGTCGAGGAGGTGGCCGCCAGCTTCCCCAAGCGTGAGGTGGCTGCCAGTCTCGACCGGATCAAGGCCCTCGGCTTCCGCTACGGCGCCCAGTCGGGGTTGACCATCTCGATCAGCGACGTGGTCACCCCGCCGGAGAAGCAGTCCATCCTCGACCGCTACGAGAAGGAGGCGGAGAAGGCGGAGGCCCAGTTCAAGCGGGGCATCATCACCGACGACGAACGCCGCCAGAAGGAGATCGAGATCTGGACGTCGGCCAACTCCGAGGTCGGCAAGGCCATGGAGAAGTCGCTGTCCAGCATCGTCTTCAATCCGATCGACATGATGGTCGACTCGGGCGCCCGAGGGAACAGCCAGCAGATCCGCCAGATCGCCGGCATGAAGGGCCTGGTTTCCAACCCGCGGGGCGAGATGATCCCCCGTCCGATCAAGTCCTCCTTCCGGGAGGGCCTGTCCGTGCTCGAGTACTTCATCTCGACCCACGGCGCCCGCAAGGGACTGGCCGACACCGCGCTCCGCACCGCCGACTCGGGCTACTTGACCCGTCGCCTGGTCGACGTGGCCCAGGAGCTGATCGTCCGTGAGGACGACTGCGGCTCCACCCGTGGCATCTGGATCGAGGGCGTCGTGCCCGACAGTGCGGGCGCCCGCTCCTACGTGGAGACCCGGGTGACCGGCCGGATCACCGCTGAGCCGGTGACGCTCTCGGACAAGACGAAGATCGAGGCCGGCACGGTGCTCACCGACGAGATCGTCGCTCACCTCCGTGACGACCCGTCCATCGATCGGATCCGCACCCGTTCGGTGCTGACCTGCGAGGCGGAGCAGGGGATCTGCGCCGCCTGCTACGGCCTGTCGCTGGCCACCGGCGAGATGATCGAGCTCGGCGAGGCGGTCGGCGTCATCGCCGCGCAGTCGATCGGCGAGCCCGGCACCCAGCTGACCATGCGGACCTTCCACACCGGCGGCATCGTCGGTGAGGACATCACCCACGGCCTTCCCCGTGTCGTAGAGCTCTTCGAGGCCCGTACCCCGAAGGGTGCGGCCGTCCTGGCCCGACACTCCGGTGTGGTCCGGGTCGAGGAGGACGAGTCGGGTCGCCACATCACGGTGGTGGCCGACAACGGCGACGAGCACACCGTGCTGGTGGCCCAGCGGGCCCACCTCGAAGTGGTCGACGGCCAAGAAGTCGGGGCCGGTGACGCGCTGGTCGAGGGACCGAAGGACCCCAAGGAGCTCCTGGAGGTCAAGGGGATCCGCGAGACCCAGCAGTACCTGGTCGAAGAGGTCCAGAAGGTCTATCGGGACCAGGGTGTCTCCATCCACGACAAGCACATCGAGCTGATCGTGCGCCAGATGCTCCGCCGGGTGCTGGTGGCCGAGCCTGGTGACGCCTCCTTCCTCCCCGGCGAGCGGGTGGACAGCCGCTCGTACGCCGAGGTCAATCGGCAACTGGTGCAGGACGGCAAGCGTCCCGCCGAGGGCCGGCCGGAGCTGATGGGGATCACCAAGGCGTCGTTGGCCACCGAGAGCTGGCTGTCGGCCGCTTCGTTCCAGGAGACGACCCGGGTGCTGACCGAGGCTGCCATCGAAGGCAAGTCGGACCAGCTCTTCGGGCTCAAGGAGAACATCATCATCGGCAAGCTGATCCCGGCCGGGACGGGGATGGAGCGGTATCGCGACATCAAGCTGGAGATGCCCGGTGCCGAGGCCATGCCGTTCTGGGCCCTGGGCTCGGAGGGGGACGCAGGCACCGAGGATCTGGCCGCCTGGCTCCGGGACACCGGAGGCGACGCCTCGCTGGGCAGCTTCAGCTCGGACATCGACGCCAGCTGGCTCGGCACGATTCCGACCGCCGAGGACCTCGCCGACGGCTCCCCCGACTTCGGGGGGTCCGATGCGCCTGCGGCCTCGGACGGCCCGCTCGAAGCCGGGGCCTGAGTGTTCCGGGCGTGCGGCGGGCCGGCGCGGCCCTCGTGCGCCCGACACCCCGGCCGGCCCGGCCCGGGCAGCCCGGCCGCGCTTGCCCGTTGGGTGGCGGTGCCCTAGCATGGTTCCCTTGCGACTGCGCGCCCACGGTGCGCGGCTCCTGCTCGCAGGGCGTCCGTGAGGTTTTGTCGGAAGTACGCCCGAGTCAGTCCTGAAGTATCCCTGCAGTTCACAATCTAGAGGTAGCGCGTGCCCACGATTTCCCAGCTCGTCCGCAAAGGCCGGGCCACCAAGCCGACCAAGTCGAAGACCCCGGCCCTGCGGGGTGCGCCCCAGCGACGGGGCGTGTGCACCCGCGTCTACACCCACACCCCGAAGAAGCCGAACTCGGCGCTCCGGAAGGTGGCCCGTGTCCGGCTGACCAGTGGGCTCGAGGTCACCGCTTACATCCCCGGCGAAGGCCACAACCTCCAGGAGCACTCGATCGTGCTGGTCCGCGGCGGCCGTGTGAAGGACCTGCCGGGTGTCCGTTACAAGGTGATCCGCGGAACGCTCGACGCATCCGGCGTGCGTGAGCGGAATCAGGCCCGTAGCCGCTACGGCGCCAAGAAGGAGTCCTGACGTGCCTCGCAAAGGTCCAGCCGTACGACGCGAATTGATGCCCGATCCGGTGTACCACTCGGTACTGGTCACCCAGGTGGTGAACCGGGTGCTGAGCCGCGGGAAGCGCACCTTGGCCGAGCGCATCGTCTACGACGCGTTGGCCGATGTGGCGGAAAAGAGCGGCAACGATCCGGTGGCCGTGCTGAAGAAGGCCGTCGAGAACACCCGCCCCGAGCTGGAGGTCCGCAGCCGCCGGGTCGGTGGCGCCACCTACCAGGTCCCTGTGGAAGTGCGGCCCCGCCGTGCCACCACGCTGTCCATCCGGTGGTTGGTCGGCTACTCCCAGCAGCGCCGTGAGAAGACCATGGCCGAGCGCCTCTCCAACGAGATCCGCGATGCCTCCAACGGCATCGGAGCCGCGGCCAAGCGCCGTGAGGACCTCCATAAGATGGCCGAGTCCAACAAGGCCTTCGCCCACTACCGCTGGTAGGAGCGGGCCGTAGCGGCCCTGCTCCGCGCCGCGGGCACTTTCCACGAGCACTACCCCGAGAGCTGACGAACCATGGCTGAAGCCCCCACCCGGAACCACCCCCTTGCCAAGACCCGCAACATCGGGATCATGGCCCATATCGACGCGGGCAAGACAACCACGACCGAGCGGATCCTCTACTACACGGGGAAGAACTACAAGATCGGCGAGGTGCACGACGGCGGCGCCACCATGGACTGGATGGTCCAGGAGCAGGAGCGCGGCATCACCATCACCTCGGCGGCCACCACCTGCATCTGGCACGACACGTTGATCAACATCATCGACACCCCCGGACACGTCGACTTCACGGTCGAGGTGGAGCGGTCCCTGCGGGTGCTGGACGGCGCGGTTGCGGTCTTCGACGCCGTGGCCGGCGTGGAGCCCCAGACCGAGACGGTGTGGCGGCAGGCCAACAAGTACGAGGTCCCCCGGATCTGCTTCATCAACAAGATGGACCGGACCGGTGCCGACTTCGAGCAGGGCGTGGAGATGATCCGCGACCGCCTCGACGCGGTGCCGGCGGTGGTGCAGCTGCCCATCGGCGCCGAGGGCGGGTTCCGCGGCGTGGTCGACCTGGTGCGCATGGAGGCCCTGGTCTGGGAGGAGGGCATGGGCGAGGAGTGGGCCGTCGAGGAGATCCCTGCCGACATGAAGGACGCCGCCGACGAGGCCCGCCATCAACTGATCGACGTCCTGTCCAACCATGACGACACGATCATGGAGAAGTACCTGGGCGACGAGGAGATCACCCCCGAGGACCTCAAGCGGGCCCTGCGCACGGTGACCCTCGGGAGCCACGCGGTCCCCATCCTCTGCGGATCGGCCTTCAAGAACAAGGGCGTCCAGCCCATGCTGGACGCCGTGGTCGACTACCTGCCCAGCCCACTGGACATCGCGCCGGCCGTCGGTACCGTCCCCCGCAAGGAGGGCGTGACCGTCGAGCGTCCCCCCGACGACTCGGCCCCGTTCGCGGCGCTGGCCTTCAAGATCATGACCGACCCCTACGTCGGCAAGCTCACCTACCTGCGGGTCTACTCGGGCAGCCTGACCAAGGGCTCCGGGGTGATCAACTCGACCAAGGACCGCAAGGAGCGGATCGGGCGCCTGCTCCAGATGCACGCCAACTCCCGCGAGGACCTCGATGCGGTCTTCGCCGGCGACATCGTGGCCGCGGTGGGCCTCAAGCAGACCACCACCGGCGACACCCTCTGCGATCCCGACAACCAGGTCATCCTCGAGTCGCTGACCTTCCCCGAGCCGGTGATCCACGTGGCCGTGGAGCCGAAGACCAAGGCCGACCAGGACAAACTGTCCAAGGCCCTCTTCTCGCTGTCCGAGGAGGACCCGACCTTCCGCGTCCAGTCCGATGAGGAGACCGGCCAGACGGTCATCTCGGGGATGGGCGAGCTCCACCTCGAGGTCCTGGTCGACCGGATGCTGCGCGAGTTCAACGTGGACGCAAACGTGGGCAAGCCCCAGGTGGCCTACCGCGAGACCGTGCGCAAGAAGGTCGAGAAGGTCGAGCTGAGGTACATCCGCCAGACCGGCGGCAAGGGCCAGTACGCCCACGTGGTCATCACCCTCGAGCCCACCGGGCCCGGCGGCGGCTACCTCTTCGAGGACAAGATCACCGGGGGCGTCATCCCCAAGGAGTACATCCCCTCGGTGGATGCCGGGATCCGCGAGTCGATCACCTCGGGTGTGCTGGCCGGATATCCGACCGTCGACATCAAGGTGACCCTCACCTACGGTTCCTACCACGACGTGGACTCGTCCGAGATGGCCTTCAAGATCGCCGGTTCGATGGCCATCAAGAAGGCCGCCAACCTGGCCAACCCGGTTCTGCTCGAGCCGGTGATGGCCGTCGAGGTGACCACTCCCGAGGACTACATGGGGGACGTCATCGGCGACCTTTCGGCCCGACGGGGCAAGGTCGAGGGTATGGAGCAGCGGGGGAACAGCCACATCATCCGGGCCCAGGTACCGCTGAGCGACATGTTCGGCTACGCTACCGACCTGCGCTCGCGCACTCAGGGGCGAGCCACCTACTCGATGCAGTTCCATGCCTACCACGAGGTCCCCGAGTCGATCGCGAAGGAGATCATCGCCAAGGCGCGAGGAGAGTAGGCAGCACGTGAGCCGGGTTCCCCCCGGATTGCACCGGCAGGTCGTACCTAGTCAGCCCAGCAGGACAAGTTCGTGAACCAGCGGGTCAACCGCTGCAGCGGGCAGCAGTAGCGCAGTACCACCGATACACGAGGAATGACGGAGGCAAGCGCCGCCGTCGTGGCGGGCCCGAAGGGGTACCGTCCGAGATCAGGGAGCATTACCCCAGCTATGGCCAAGCAGAAGTTCGAGCGCACGAAGCCCCATGTGAACGTGGGAACCATGGGACACATCGACCACGGTAAGACCACGCTCACCGCGGCCATCACCAAGGTGCTCCATGACAGCGACCCGACCACCAACTTCACGCCGTTCGACCAGATCGACAAGGCGCCTGAAGAGAAGCAGCGGGGCATCACCATCTCGATCGCCCACGTGGAGTACGAGACCCCCAACCGGCACTATGCCCACGTGGACATGCCGGGTCATGCCGACTACATCAAGAACATGATCACCGGTGCGGCCCAGGTCGACGGCGCCATCCTGGTGGTATCCGCCGCCGACGGCCCCATGCCGCAGACCCGTGAGCACGTGCTGCTGGCCCGCCAGGTCGGCGTGCCCTACATCGTGGTGGCTCTCAACAAGGCCGATGCCGTGGACGACGAAGAGCTCCTCGACCTGGTCGAGCTCGAGGTGCGTGAGCTCCTCAACGAGTACGAGTTCCCGGGCGACGACACGCCCATCGTGCGGGTCAGCGCCCTCAAGGCGCTGGAGGGCGACCCCGAGTGGGCCGAGAAGATCACCGAGCTGATGGAGGCGGTCGACTCCTACATCCCCGAGCCCGAGCGTGACGTGCAGAAGCCCTTCCTCATGTCGATCGAGGACGTCATGTCGATCACCGGCCGGGGCACCGTGGTGACCGGCAAGGTCGAGCAGGGCATCGTCAAGGTGGGCGAGGAGGTGGAGATCGTCGGTCTTCGCGACACCCAGAAGACCACGGTCACCGGCATCGAGATGTTCCGGAAGCTGCTCGACGAGGGCCGGGCCGGCGACAACATCGGCGCCCTCCTGCGTGGCACCAAGAAGGAGGACGTGGAGCGCGGCCAGGTGCTGTGCAAGCCCGGCTCGATCACGCCCCACACCAAGTTCGAGGCCACGGTGTACGTGCTGAACAAGGACGAGGGTGGGCGGCACAAGCCCTTCTTCACCAACTACCGTCCCCAGTTCTACTTCCGGACCACCGACGTGACCGGCACGATCACCCTTCCCGAGGGGACGGAGATGGTCATGCCCGGTGACAACACCGAGATGACCGTCGAGCTGGGCAAGCCGATCGCCATGGTCGAGGGTCTGCGGTTCGCCATCCGTGAGGGTGGACGGACGGTGGCCTCGGGCCGGGTCACCAAGATCCTCGAATAGTCCAGCTGTAGCGAACACCCACGAGAGGACGCCGTACCCATGGCCGCAGAAGGCCCCCGCCAGAAGATTCGAATCCGCCTCAAGGCCTACGATCACGAGATTCTCGATCAGTCCACCGAGAAGATCGTGCAGACGGTGCTCCGCACCCAGGCAAAGGTGCTGGGCCCGGTGCCCCTCCCCACGGAGAAGCACCGCTACACGGTCATCCGGTCGCCCCACAAGTACAAGGACAGCCGGGAGCACTTCGAGATGAGGGTGCACAAGCGCCTGGTCGACATCGTGGAGCACACCCCGAAGACGGTCGACTCGCTCCAGAGGCTCGACCTGCCGGCCGGGGTGGACATCGAGATCAAGATCCAGACCGTCTAGCAGGCGGCTCGTCAGGAGCCACCGGTTTGGTATAGAGTCATTGGTCGGCCTGATTCTCGGCCACACCATGTGAATGGGACGTGTTCGAGCGCCCGCCGGAAGACGGCGGGGACCTCGGGCCACACCAGGCGAGCGCTCCGCTCGGGTTGTTCCGAGCGGAGCGTCTGCGTGCAAGCCGATGCGAGCAGTGCGTCGGTGGAGTCGACAGGGCAGGGACAGCAGTCCAGCAGGAAACGATCGACACCGGCCGGTGTCGATCCAGGCAAAGCGTCGAGACGGAGAAGCTCCAGTGGCCACCAAGGCGATCGTGGGCGAAAAAGTCGGAATGACCCAGATTTGGGACGACCAGAACCGGGCGATCCCGGTGACGGTGCTGCGCGTGGCCCCGGTCCGGGTGGTGCAGGTCAAGACACCCGAGCACGAGGGCTACTCCGCCCTGCAGGTGACCTGGGGCCACCGACGGGCATCCTCGTTGACCAGGCCGGAGCAGGGCCACTACGACAAGTCCGGGGTGGACCCGGGCCGGAGCCTGGTCGAGCTGCGGATCGACGACGCGTCGAGCTACGAGGTCGGCCAGCAGCTGACCGCCGACCTGCTCCAGCCCGGTGAGCTGGTGGACGCCACCGCAGTGTCCAAGGGCAAGGGCTTCGCCGGCGGCATGAAGCGGCACAACTTCAAGGGCCAGGGCGCCAGCCACGGCAACCACAAGAAGCACCGCTCGCCGGGCTCGATCGGCGCCTGCGCCACCCCGTCCCGTGTGTTCAAGGGGACCCGGATGGCCGGTCGGATGGGCGGCCAGCAGGTGACCACCCTCAATCTGGAGATCGTCCAGGCCGACTCGGAGCGGGAGCTGATCCTGGTCAAGGGCGCGGTGCCCGGACCGAGGGGCGCCATCGTGGTGCTCCGGGACGCGATCAAGGCACCCCTGGTCAAGGGAGGCAAGGCGTCATGAGCGCGACCGAGTCGGCCATCGACAGCATCGATCTCGAAACGGCCACCCCGGCCCAGATCCGGCGGTTCCTGCGCCCGGCCCCGCAGGCGCGCACGGTGAACCGGCGGTCGAGTGACGGCGCCGAGCTCGGTGAGGTCGGCCTCGACCCCTCGATCTTCGGCATCGAGCCCAATCTGGACGTGCTGCACCAGGTGGTCACCGCCCAGTTGGCGGCCGCCCGGGCGGGGACCCAGTCGACGAAGACCAGGGCGGAGGTCCGGGGCGGAGGGGTCAAGCCCTTCCGGCAGAAGGGCACCGGACGGGCCCGGGCGGGCTCGACCCGTTCGCCCATCTGGGTCGGAGGCGGCGTGGCCCTTGGGCCCAAGCCCCGCTCCTATGCGCAGAAGACGCCGAAGAAGATGATCCAGCTGGCCTTGCGCTCGGCGCTGTCCGACCGGGCCTCCCAGGACCGGGTGGTCCTGGTCGACGCGTGGGACTTCGAAATCCCGAGCACCAAGCGTGGCGTTGCCGCCCTCGAGGCACTGGGAGTGTCCGGCCGCGTGCTGGTGGTGCTGGGGGACGAGGACGGCTACGCCGACCGGTCCTTCGGGAACCTGCCCGAGGTCCAGACCATCATGGTGGGGGAGCTGAACTCCTACGACATCCTGGTCAACGACTGGGTGGTGTTCACCGACGGGACGCTGCCGGGCGAGAGCTCCGACCTGGGCCTCACGGGATCCAAGGGCGCGGCACCGGTCACCGAGGCCGCCGGTCCGGCACGGGCCGAGGAGTCCGAGGAGTCCGAGTCCGAGACGACCGAGGAAGAGGGCAGCGGATCATGAGGGACCCCCACAACGTGCTGATCCGACCGGTGGTGTCGGAGAAGTCCTACTCGCTGATGGACAATAACGTCTACGTCTTCGTCGTCGACCCTTCGGCCACGAAGATCGACGTGCGCAACGCCGTGGAGCAGGCCTTCAGCGTGCGGGTGGCGAACGTGAACACCCTCAACCGCAAGGGCAAGGCCAGGCGCAATCGGAAGAACAACTCACTGGGCCACCGTCCCGACACCAAGCGGGCCATCGTCACCCTCCATGCGGGTGACTCGATCGACCTCTTCGAGAGCTGAGAGACCGAAAGCACACCATGCCACTCCGTTCACGCAAACCCACCAGCCCGGGCCGGCGCTTCCAGACCGTCTCGGACTTCGCCGAGATCACCCGCGACCGTCCCGAGAAATCGCTGCTCGCTCCCAAGCCTTCGACCGGCGGCCGCAACAGCCATGGCCGCAAGACCTCACGCCATCGCGGCGGCGGCCACAAGCAGCAGTACAGGATCATCGACTTCAGGCGCGACAAGGACGGCGTGCCGGCCAAGGTCGCCGCCATCGAGTACGACCCCAATCGCAATGCGCGGATCGCCCTGCTGCACTATCTCGACGGCGAGAAGCGCTACATCCTCGCTCCGGCCCAGGTACAGGTGGGCGATCGCCTGCAGTCCGGCCACGGCGCGGAGATCCGTCCGGGGAACGCCCTTCCCCTCCGCTACATCCCGGTCGGTTCGGTGATCCACAACGTGGAGATGCGGCCCGGCGGCGGCGGCAAGATCGCTCGCGGGGCCGGCATGAGCGTCCAGTTGGTGGCCAAGGAGGGCGCGTTCGCCACACTCCGGCTCCCCTCGACCGAGATGCGCCGGGTGTCCATCGACTGCCGGGGCACCCTGGGCACGGTGGGCAACTCCGAGGCCGAACTGATCAAGATCGGCAAGGCCGGCCGCAACCGTTGGAAGGGCAAGCGCCCGCAGACCCGCGGTGTGGCCATGAACCCTGTGGACCACCCACTGGGTGGCGGAGAAGGCAAGACCTCGGGTGGACGCCACCCGGTGTCCCCGTGGGGCCAGCCGGAGGGCCGCACCCGGGCACGCAACAAGGATTCCGACAAGATGATCGTCCGCAGGCGCCGCACACGCGGTGCCCGGCGGTAGATAAGACAGAGGGAACGTCACACTATGCCCCGTAGCCTGAAGAAGGGTCCGTTCGTCGATGACCACCTCCTGAAGAAGGTGGACGTCCTCAACGCGGCCGGAGACAAGAAGGTCATCAAGACGTGGTCCCGGCGTTCCACGATCATCCCGGACATGGTCGGCCACACCATCGCCGTGCACGACGGCCGTAAGCACATCCCGGTCTACGTGACCGAGTCGATGGTCGGCCACAAGCTGGGCGAGTTCGCCCCGACCCGGACCTTCAAGTTCCATGCCGGCCAAGAGCGCGCGGGGAGGCGCTGACGTGCCCGGAGTGAAGACCAATGAGCGTGAGGGCACCCGTGCGGTGCTCCGTCACAGCCGGATGTCCGCCTCCAAGGTGCGCCAGGTGCTCAACCTCATCCGTGGCCAGGATGCCGATCGGGCCGCGGAGATCCTCGCCCTCGGCGACCGCGATGCCGCGGCCACGGTGGGCAAGGTGCTTGCATCCGCCGTGGCCAATGCCGTCCACAACGACGGGCTCGATGCCGAGGATCTCTACGTGTCCGCCTGCTATGCCGACGAGGGGAGCACCCTCAAGCGTTGGCGGCCCCGGGCCCGGGGCCGTGCCACGCGCATTCGCAAGCGGACCTCGCACATCACGATCATCGTGAGCCGTCTTCCCGATGAGCGGATTGCCCGGCGCCGGGCCAAGCAGGCGGCCGGTTCCTCGCAGCGCTCACGGCGGGTGGCCGGGTCGCGCCGTCGCCAGCAGGCGGAGGCCTCGGCGTCCACTGCGCCGGTCAAAGGCGGCAAGGAAACCGAGCTCGATTCCGAGCCGGGCGGAACCGCTGAGGTGGACGTGAACGAAACCGAACAGGTCGAGCCCGAGGGCACCGAGCCCGAGGCGGGCACCGAGTCGGCATACGCCGACGACGAGGCCGTGGACACCGCGGAGGACGCGGGTTCAGGGGCCGAAGAGACAGACGGCGAATCCGCCGAAGAGAAGGGCGAGTAGATGGGCCAGAAGGTAAACCCCTACGGGTTTCGGCTCGGCGTCACCACCGACTGGAAGTCGCGCTGGTTCGAAGAGCGCAACTATCAGAACTGTGTGATCGAGGACTGGAAGATCCGTGACTATCTGATGTCGCAGCTGGAGTCGGCCGCGGTCAGTCGCATCGAGATCGAGCGCACCCGTGACCGGCTGCGCGTGGACATCCACACCGCCCGGCCGGGCATCGTCATCGGTCGGCGCGGCGCGGAGGCCGACCGGCTGAAGAAGAAGATCGAGGAGATCACCGGGCTCAACAACCGGATCCAGCTCAACATCCAGGAGATCAAGCAGCCGGAGCTCGACGCCGCGCTCATCGCCCAGGGGATCTGCGACCAGCTGGCCCGCCGGGTGGCGTTCCGGCGTGCCATGAAGCGCTCGATCCAGACCGTGCAGAAGGCCGGCGCCCTGGGAGTTCGGGTGCAGTGCTCGGGACGCCTCGGTGGCTCGGAGATGTCGCGCAAGGAGTCCTACCGCGAAGGTCGGGTTCCGCTGCACACGCTGCGGGCCGACATCGACTACGGGTTCCGCGAGGCCAAGACCACGTTCGGCCGCATCGGCGTCAAGGTTTGGATCTACAAGGGGGACATCCTGCCCTACAAGATCTCGACCGAGGACAAAATCACCCGCGAGGCCGCCATGGCCGTGGGTGAGACGTCGGGCCAGAGTGGCGACGCCCCTCGCCGGCTGATCACCGCCGGTGGCGGCCGTCGTCGCGCCGAGCAGGGCGCTCCTGGCAGCGTGGTGACCGTCGACGCCGAAACCACCGAGGCGGAGATCCCCGAGGGACTGGTCGACCGCCCGACGGATGAGTTCGCTGCACCGCCTGCCGTGCCCGACGAGCTCGAGCGCATCCTCAGCGAGGACGAGGAGATCGAGCGGCGGACCCGCGAGCACCACGAGACCCCGCACTTCCGCAAGGAGGTCGACTGACATGTTGATGCCACGGAAGGTCAAGTACCGCAAGCAGCAGCGCGGCCGGATGAGTGGCAAGGCTAAGGGCGGCAGCGACGTCACCTTCGGCGACTTCGGCATCCAGGCCCTTGAACCGGCGTGGTTGACGGCCCGCCAGATCGAGGCGGCCCGAATCGCCATGACCCGGCACGTGAAGCGCGGAGGCAAAGTGTGGATCCGGGTGTTCCCGGACCGCCCGGTGACCAAGAAGCCGGCAGAGACCCGCATGGGCTCGGGTAAGGGCAACCCCGAGCACTGGGTGGCCGTGGTCAAGCCGGGCCGTATCCTCTTCGAGCTGGCCGGCGTCGAGCCGGAGCTGGCGCGTGAGGCAATGGAGCGGGCCATCCAGAAGCTGCCGTTCAAGGCCCGCTTCGTGGTCCGGCCCGGGACGCACGGGACCCCGGAGGTGCAGGTCTGATGGCGACGGCGGCACAGATTTCCGAGTACGACATCGAGGAACTGGAGCGCCAGCTGGGCGAAACCCGGCGGGAGCTGTTCAACCTCCGGTTCCAACTGGCCACCGGCCAGCTCGACAACTTCTCGCGGATCAACCACGTCCGAAAGGACATCGCCCGGATGCTGACCGAGTTGCGGAACCGGGAGATCGCCGAGGCCGAGGGCCTGGCCGTCGAGCAGCTTCCGGCCCACCAGGCGGCGGCCCGCCGCCGCTCGGAGGACAAGGCGCTCGGCCGGTCCGAGACCACCGCGTCGGAACGTCGGGCTGCGGCCAGGGCTGAAGTAGTGGAGAGCGCCACGGACGATGCCGAGGCAACCGTGGATCAGGACGAGTCCACCGCCGATGAGGATGGCGACGACGGCACCGCTGTTGACGGTGGCGCCGACACCGAGGAGAAGAGCTGATGGTTGACGAGCAGAGTTCCACCGGGACGACCGAGTCCAGGGAGAACGCCCGCAAGGTGCGTGAGGGCCTCGTGGTGTCCGACGCCATGGAGGCGACAGTCGTGGTGGCCGTGATCGAGCGGGTCCGCCATCCTCGCTACGGCAAGACGGTGCAGCATACGAAGCGTCTCTACGTCCACGACGGCGAGAATCTCGCCAAGGTGGGGGACCGGGTGCGGGTCGTCGAGACCCGCCCGCTGTCCAAGCTCAAGCGCTGGCGCCTGTCGGAAGTACTGGAGCGCGCACGATGATCCAACAGGAATCCCGACTCCGCGTGGCTGACAACTCCGGCGCCAAGGAGGTCCTCTGCATCAAGGTGCTCGGCGGCTCCCGCCGCCGGTACGCCTCGATCGGGGATGTCTTCGTGGCCACGGTGAAGGACGCCATCCCCGGGGCTGCGGTCAAGAAGGGCGATGTGGTCAAGTGCGTCGTCGTCCGCACGAAGAAGGAGAAGCGCCGTCCCGACGGTAGCTACATCCGCTTCGACGAGAACGCAGCGGTCCTCATCAACGACCAGCAGCAACCACGCGGGACCCGCATCTTCGGCCCAGTCGGCCGCGAACTGCGCGACAAGCGCTTCATGCGGATCGTCTCGTTGGCACCGGAGGTGTTGTAGATGCGTATCCGCAAGGGAGACAAGGTCCAGGTTCTCAGTGGCAAGGACCGTGGCAAGCAGTCCCATGTCCTCCGGGCCATTCCCGCCGAGGGAAGGGTCATCGTCGAAGGGGTCCATGTGGCGAAGAAGTCCGCCAAGCCGACCCGCGCCACCATGCAAGGAGGCCTCATCGACAAGTTCATGCCGGTGTCGGCGTCCTCGGTGGCCATCGTGTGCGGTACCTGCGGGCCCACCCGCATCGGGATGCGCATGGACGAGCAGGGCCGCAAGATCCGGGTCTGCCGCAAGTGCGGGGCGGATCTGTGATGGCCACCACATCGGCCGTGGCACGCCCCCGGCTCAAGGAGCGCTACGACAGCGAGGTCCGGGCCCAGCTCAAGGAGACGCTCGGCCTCGACAACATCATGGAGGTCCCCCGGCTGTCCAAGATCGTGATCAACATGGGCGTCGGCCGTGCCACCCAGCAGAAGTCGCTGATCGAAGGAGCCATGCGGGACCTCGAGATCATCGCCGGCCAGAAGCCGGTGGTGACCAGGGCCAAGAAGTCGATCGCCTCGTTCAAGCTTCGTGAGGGGCAGGAGATCGGGGCCAAGGTGACCTTGCGGGGCGACCGGGCGTGGGAGTTCCTCGACCGGCTGCTGGCCATGGCCATCCCCAGGATCCGCGACTTCCGGGGGCTGTCCCCCCGTTCGTTCGACGGACACGGCAACTACACCTTCGGGGTCACCGAGCAGCTGATCTTCCCCGAGATCGACTACGACAGAGTCGACACCACCAGAGGCATGGACATCACCATCGCCACCACCGCACGTACCGACGAAGAGGGCCGGGCCCTGCTGGCCGCATTCGGCTTCCCGTTCCGACAGGAGATCCAGTAACCCCATGGCGAAGAAGGCTTTGATCGAAAAGCAGCAGCGCACACCCAAGTTCAAGGTGCGCGGGTACACCCGATGCCGTCGGTGCGGCCGACCCAAGTCGGTGTACCGCAAGTTCGGCCTGTGCCGGATCTGCCTGCGAGTGATGGTCCATGCCGGTGAGATCCCCGGCGTGACGAAGGCCAGTTGGTGAGAGGAGGCGACCGACGATGACGATGACCGACCCCATTGCCGACATGCTGACCCGTATCCGGAACGCCAATACCGCTCACTTCGATACGGTCAAGATGCCCGGCTCCAAGCTCAAGGAGTCCCTGGCCTCCATCCTGGTGGACGAGGGCTACATCACCGGCTACGAAGTCAACGAGGTCCCGGGCAAGCCGGGCAAGACCCTCGAGATCACCATGAAGTACGCGCCGGACCGCGCCCGCACCATCTCGGGCATCAAGAGGGTGTCCAAGCCCGGCCTGCGCATCTACGCCCGTGCCGACAGGATCCCCCGGGTGCTCGGAGGCCTGGGAGTCGCCGTCGTGTCGACCTCGAAGGGCCTGATGACCGATCGTGAGGCGCGCAAGCGTCGCATGGGTGGAGAGGTGCTCTGCTATGTCTGGTAGCCGGGCCGCCGGCCCGGTGGGCCGCATCGTTGTAGGAGGTATCCGCTGATGTCGCGCATCGGACGCTCGCCGATCACCGTCCCCTCCGGGGTCTCGGTGGCTCTGGGCGAGGACCACACGGTGACGGTCAAGGGACCCCAGGGCGAGCTGGCCCGATCGGTCCCTGCCGCCATCACCATCCGCCAGGACGGCGATGTCCTGGTGGTGGAGCGCCCGGACGACCAGCGCCAGAACCGCGCCCTCCACGGCCTCACCCGCTCGCTGGTGGCCAACATGGTGGCCGGCGTGACCGAGGGCTTCTCCAAGGAGTTGGAGATCGTCGGGGTCGGCTACCGGGCCATCCCCAAGGGCCCCTCGGCTCTCGAGCTGGCCCTCGGGTTCTCCCACCCGGTCAACGTGAGCGCTCCCGAGGGCGTGACCTTCGAGGTGCCGAGCGCCACCCGGATCATCGTCAAGGGAATCGACAAGGAAAAGGTCGGCCAAGTGGCCGCGGACATCCGCAAGCTGCGCAAGCCGGAGCCCTACAAGGGCAAGGGTGTGCGCTACCTGGGCGAGCGGGTCGTACGCAAGGCCGGGAAGGCAGCCAAGTAATGGCACGCACTGATCACAAACTGGAACTGCGCCGCCGCCGGCACGCCCGGGTCCGCCGCCGGGTGCACGGCTCGGCCGAGCGCCCGCGCCTGGCAGTCTTCCGTTCCAACAAGCACATCTCCGCCCAGCTGATCGACGACGCCGCCGGCCGCACGATGGCCGCGGCGTCCTCGGTAGAGAACGTCCTGCGGGACGCAGGCGGGGGCAATGTCGAGGCGGCCCGTGCCGTGGGCGCCCTGGTGGCCACGCGGGCCAAGGATGCCGGTATCACGACCGTGGTCTTCGATCGCGGCGGATTCGCCTATCACGGGCGGGTGGCCGCGTTGGCCGACGCCGCCCGCGCCGAAGGACTGGAATTCTGAGATCATGGCCATGAACGAACTGCAATTCGAAGAGCGGACCATCCGGGTCAACCGTGTGTCCAAAGTGGTCAAGGGTGGTCGCCGGTTCTCCTTCGCCGCCCTGATGGTGGTGGGCGACGGCAACGGCAAGGTGGGCCTGGGCTACGGCAAGGCCAAAGAGGCCGGGCTCGCCGTGCAGAAGGGCATCGAAGAGGCTCGCAAGAACATGTTCGACGTGCCGCTGGCGGGGTCGACCATCACCCATCCCATCATCGGCGAGAGCGGTGCCGGCCGGGTGATGCTGAAGCCGGCCGCGCCCGGTACCGGTGTGATCGCCGGCGGTGCGGTCCGGGCCATCCTCGAGATGGCCGGAATCCGCGACATCCTGGCCAAGTCCCTGGGCTCGTCCAATGGCATCAACGTGGCACATGCCACCATCGCCGGTCTCAAGGGCCTCAAGCGCCCCGACGAGATCGCCGCCCTCCGAGGCAAGACCGCCGAGGAAGTGGCGCCGGCCGCGATGCTCCGCTCCTACCGCGAGCGCCGGCGCGAGGCCGATCTGTTCACGGAGGTGAGTTGACGTGAGTGCCGCTGCAGCATCTGACCAGTCCACCACCGGCTGGCTGCGGGTGACCCAGGTCAAGTCGGCCATCGGCACCAAGCCGAAGCACCGGGGCACGCTCCGTGCGCTCGGCCTGCGTGGCATCGGGCGCACCAACGTGCTGCCCGACCGCCCGGAGATCCGTGGAATGCTGGCACGCGTCCCCCATCTGGTGGATGTGACGTCCGCCACCCGAGACGAGAGAGGTCGACCATGAAGGTCCATGAGCTCCGCCCCCCCGCAGGGTCCACCCGGCCACGCCGGAGGGTCGGACGCGGCATCGCCGGCAAGGGTGGCAAGACTGCAGGCCGGGGCAGCAAGGGCCAGGGCGCACGCGACACCATCCCGATGGGGTTCGAGGGCGGCCAGCTGCAACTGATGCAGCGCATCCCCAAGCTGCGCGGCTTCAAGAATCCCTTCCGGATCGCCTACACGCCGGTCAACGTGAGCTCCCTGCAGGGCGTCGAGGGCGACTCCGTCGACGTTGCCCGGCTGGTCGAGGCGGGCCTGGTCCACAAGGGTGACCTGGTGAAGATCCTGGGTGGCGGCGAGCTGACCCGGGCGATCCGGGTGGAGGCCCATGCCTTCTCCAAGTCGGCCGAGGCCTCGATCACTTCCGCGGGTGGATCGACCGCCGTGGTCCCCCTGCCTTTCGGCCACGGCCGCCCTCCGGCACAGGGCAACGCCCTCACCAACCGGTAGCATCGGCCCACCGCGGCGTCGAGGAGCCCAATGCTCGCCAGTCTGGCCAACATCTTCCGGATTCCGGATCTTCGCAAGAAGGTCCTCTTCACGCTGACCATCATTGCGCTCTACCAATTCGGGGCCAATGTCCCGGTGCCGTTCGTCAACTTCTCCAAGGTGGCACAGCTCGCGGCCGCCTCGAAGGCGTCAGGGGTCCTCGGCTTCCTCAACCTCTTCTCGGGTGGCGCACTCACCCGCATGGCGGTGTTCGGGCTGGGGATCATGCCCTACATCACCTCGAGCATCATCATCCAGCTGTTGGCCACGGTCATCCCCAAGCTCGAGCAGTGGCGTGACCAGGGGGCCGTCGGGCAGAAGAAGCTGACCCAGACCACCAGGTACCTGACGGTGGCACTGGCCCTGATGCAGTCGACCGGCCTGGTCTACCTGTTCCACAAGGGTGGAGGGGGGCTGTTCGGCAGCTCCCAGTCCATCGACCTGATCCTCAACTACTCGATCTGGCGTGCCGGCTTCATCGTCCTCACCCTGACCGCAGGCACCGCCTTCGTCATGTGGCTGGCCGAACTGATCACCCAGCGGGGCATCGGGCAGGGCATGTCGATCCTCATCTTCGCCAACGTGGTGGCCGGCATCCCCACGGGGTTGAACACGGTCCTCCAGGAGGGTGGGCGCCTCAAGTTCTCGGTCATCCTTCTGGTCTCCCTGGGCCTCCTGGTCCTCATCGTCTTCGTCGACCAGGGCCAGCGACGCATCCCGGTCACCTTCGCCAAGCGGGTGGTCGGGCGCAAGATGTACGGCGGCTCGAGCACCTACATCCCGCTCAAGGTCAATCAGGCCGGTGTCATCCCGATCATCTTCGCCAGTTCGGTGCTGTACATCCCCGTGCTGCTGTCCAACATCATCCCCTCCGCGGCGTTCCGGAGCTGGGTCAACCAGAACGTGACGCCGACCAGCCTCTTCTACATCCTCACCTACTTCGTCTTCATCCTCCTCTTCACGTTCTTCTACGTCTATGTGGCGTTCGATCCACATCAGCAGGCCGACATCATCCGGAAGCAGGGTGGGTACATCCCCGGGATCCGGCCCGGTCACCCGACCGAGCGGTATCTGGCCCACATCCTCAACCGGATCACCTGGCCCGGCGCCCTCTTCCTCGGCGCGGTGGCGGTCACCCCGTCACTGCTGATGGCCGCCTGGAACATCACCAGCTATCCCTTCTATGGAACGACACTCCTGATCGCCGTGGGCGTGGCACTCGAGACGATGAAGCAGATCGACAGCCAGCTCATGATGCGAAACTACGAGGGCTTTCTCAAGTAAGTGGTACCCGGCGCCAGGCTCGTTGTCCTCGGCAAACAGGGGGCAGGCAAGGGGACACAGTGCGTGCGCCTCTCCCACCACTACGTGGTGCCCCACGTCTCCACGGGGGACATGCTGCGCGCCGCCGTCAAACAGGGAACACCGCTGGGCCGGAAGGCCAAGGTCCAGATCGAGCGGGGCGAGCTGCTGGGCGACGACTTGATCATGGATATGGTGGCCGCCCGGCTACGGGAGAGCGACGTCCGGGCCCGGGGGTTCGTCCTGGACGGGTGCCCGCGTACCGTCCAGCAGGCCGAGCGGCTCTCCTCCATCCTCAACCCGGTCGACCTCGACCTGGCCATCGACATCGTGGTCCCCACCCACCAGGTCCTCCGCCGGCTGGCTGCCCGACGGGTGTGCGTCGACTGCGGGGCCAACTACTCCATCTCGTCCCCACCCCTCATCAACTGGACCTGCGACGTCTGCGGCGGCGAGGTCATCCAGCGGGAGGACGACAAGGAAGAGGCGATCACCCGCCGCCTGGAGCTCTACGAGCGCCAGACGGCGCCGCTCATAGACTGGTACCAGGCACGTCAGCAGCTCGAGTCGGTCTCGGGCACTGGGGCTCCCGACGCCGTGACCCGCCGGATCATCAAGGTCATCGAGGAGCGCCGCGACCGCAAGGGTGGGCGCTGGACATGAGATGCAGGGCGCGATGAGACGGAACGCCAACGAGCTGGACAAGATGCGGAAGGCCGGCCGGGTGGTGGCCGAGATGCACGAGGCGACCCGCGCCGTCATCCGGGACGGGGTGACCACCCTGGAGATCGACCGGGTGGCCCGGGACGTCTTGGAGCGCCGGGGCGCCAAGTCGAACTTCCTCAATTACCACGGGTTCCCGGCGGTGGTGTGCACATCCCCCAACTCGATGATCGTCCACGGCATCCCCTCGGCCGACGTGGTGCTGGTGGAGGGGGACATCATCTCTGTCGACTGCGGCGCCATCGTCGAGGGGTACCACGGGGACGCCGCCTATACCGCCCCGGTGGGGCGGGTGTCGCCCGAGGCGGTCCAGTTGATGGAAGTGACCGAGGCCAGCCTGTTCGCCGGGATCGACCAGCTCACCCCGGGGAACCGACTGCACGAGGTGGGACGGGCCGTCCAGAAGGTGGCGGAGGCGGCCGGGTTCTCGGTGGTCCGCGAGTACGTGGGCCACGCCATCGGCACCGCCATGCACGAGGAGCCCCAGGTGCCCAACTACTGGCCCGGGTCCCCCGGCCCGACCCTCAAGACGGGAATGGTCTTCGCGGTGGAGCCGATGGTCAACGCCGGTGGCCCGGGCACCAAGCGGCTCGACGACGGGTGGAGCGTGGTGACCGCCGACGGCCGGCTGTCGGCCCATTTCGAGCACACCATCGCCGTGACCGACGACGGCCCGGAGGTGTTCACCGTCCTGTAGGTGGCGCCGGAGGCCCTCCGAACGGGGCCGAACGAGCCGCGAACGAGCCGCGAACAGGGCCGAACAGAGGGCCGAACAGAGGGCCCGAATCGGCCGGTCACCCGGTCGAACTGGCAATTCGACGCCAACGAGCTAAACTGGTCATTCGGCTCGCCACCGGTGTGTGATGGTGAGCTGGTCCCGCTCCCGGCGGCGCCCCTCACGGTGCGCTTCCGACGGCGGTGCGGACACTCGGTTGCGAAGCGACCTGGTGCTGTGCCCGGGCCTTCGGGCGGTGCGGAGAAGAACGACAATTATCGAGGAGATTCACCTGCCCAAGCCCAAGGAAGATGCGATCGTGCTGGAGGGGACGGTTGTGGAGCCGCTCCCGAACGCCATGTTCCGCGTGGAACTGGAGAACGGCCACAACGTGCTGGCCCACAGCTCGGGCAAGATGCGGATGCACCGCATCCGCATTCTCCCCGGGGACAAGGTGCAGGTGGAGATCACCCCGTACGACCTGGCCCGGGGGCGGATCACCTACCGCTACAAGTGACGGGCGGGCCGGTCCCGGCCGGTGGCCGCAGTGTCGGAAGTTCAAGACAAGGACGGAAACGTGAAGGTTCGACCCAGCGTCAAGCCGATGTGTGAGAAGTGCAAAGTGATCCGCCGTCACCGGCGTGTCGTCGTCATCTGTGAGAACCCCCGCCACAAGCAGCGGCAGGGCTAGGGCTCGCGGACCAGGTAGCGAAGAAGAGAAGGAAGGCATCGTGGCCCGCATCTCAGGAGTGGACATCCCCCGCGAAAAGCGGCTGGAGATCGCGCTCACCTACATCTACGGCATCGGCCTGACCACGTCACAACGCATCTGCGATGCCACCGAGACCAGCCGCGACACCCGCGTCCGGGACCTGACCGACGAGGAGGTCACCCGGCTGCGGACGTACATCGACGCCAACCTGCAGGTCGAGGGCGACCTGCGACGCGACGTGTCCCAGGACATCAAGCGCAAGATGGAGATCGGCTGCTACCAGGGCATCCGGCACCGCAAGGGCCTGCCGGTCCACGGCCAGCGCACCCATACCAACGCTCGTACACGCAAGGGACCGAAGAAGACGGTCGCCGGGAAGAAGAAGGTCCGCAAGTAATGGCCAAGACCACCAAGCCGGCTGCCGGCGCCCGCCGCCCCCGCCGCCGCGAGCGGAAGAACATCACCTACGGGATCGCGCACATCAAGAGCTCGTTCAACAACACCATCGTCTCCATCGCCGACCCCGAGGGCAACGTGCTGGCCTGGGCCTCGGCCGGCAACGTCGGGTTCAAGGGCTCGCGCAAGTCCACGCCGTTCGCCGCCCAGCTGGCCGCCGAGCAGTGCGCCAAGCGGGCCATGGAGCACGGTGTGCGCCGGGTCGACGTGCTGGTGCGCGGGCCGGGCTCCGGCCGGGAGACTGCCATCCGGTCGTTGGCCGCCGCCGGCATCGAAGTGGCCGGCATCAAGGACGTGACCCCCATCCCTCACAACGGCTGCCGCCCGAAGAAGCGGCGTCGGGTCTGAGGCCGGGGAACCAAGGGACGTAAGGAACACACATGGCTCGATACACAGGACCCGTTTGCCGCCTCTGCCGGCGGGAGCGCACCAAGCTCTTCCTCAAGGGGGAGCGCTGCTACTCGATGAAGTGCCCGGTCTCCGAGGCGGTGACCGACCGCCACAGCCGCGCCTACCCCCCGGGGGAGCACGGCCGCGACCGGATGCGCCAGGGCTCCGAGTACCTCACCCAGCTGCGCGAGAAGCAGAAGGCGCGCCGGATCTACGGCCTGCTCGAGCGCCAGTTCCACAACCTCTACGTGGAGGCCAACCGGGCCCCGGGCATCACCGGCGAGAACCTGCTCCGGATGCTCGAACAGCGGCTCGACAACGTGGCCTTCCGGGCCGGATGGGGCGCCAGCCGCTCCCAGGCCCGCCAGTTCGTCCGGCACGGCCACGTGCTGGTCAACGGCAAGCGCGTCGACATCCCCAGCTACCGGGTCCGCCAGGGCGACACCATCTCCCTCAAGCCGTCGTCCCGGGAGCTCTTCCACGTCCGCCGCAACATGGACACCCTCGACCGCCAGCTGCCGGCGTGGCTGGAGACGGTCGGCGACCGGTTCGCGGTGCGGGTGTTCGCCCTGCCCGCCCGCGAGCACATCGACGAGCCCGTGCAAGAGCAGCTCATCGTCGAGCTGTACTCCAAGTAGCCCCCGCCTGACCGTCGGGTGCCCCACCGGGGCACCCGGGCAGCACCGACCGACCCTGTAACCACCCAACTGACCAGCACCCAACCTGCGCATCACACTGCCGAGGAGCCACGATCTGCATGCTCATCATCCAGCGCCCCACCGTCGAAGCCATCGGTGAAGAAGAGGAGAACCGGCAGCGGTTCGCCGTCGGACCGCTCGACCCCGGGTTCGGCCACACCCTGGGCAATTCGCTGCGCCGCACGCTGCTGTCGTCGATCCCGGGTGCGGCAATCACCCAGGTGCGGTTCGACGAGGCCCTGCACGAGTTCACCACCCTGCCGGGGGTGAAGGAGGACGTCACCGACATCATCCTCAACCTCAAGGACATCCTCATCCGGGTACACAGCGACGAGCCGGTGACCGTCCGGCTGGACAAGCGCGGTCCCGGCGACGCCACCGCCGGCGACCTGCAGGTCACCGCCGACGTCGAGGTCCTCAGCCCCACCCAGCACATCGCCTCGCTGAACGCCAAGGGCCATCTGGCCGTGGACCTGACCGTCGAGCGGGGGCGCGGGTACGCCTCGGCCGACAAGAACAAGCGGTCGTCGACCATCGGGGTGATCCCCATCGACGCCATCTTCTCGCCGGTCCGGCGGGTGGCCTTCACCGTCGAGCCGGTCCGGGTGGAGCAGTCCACCGACTTCGACCGCCTGGTTCTGGACATCGAGACCGACGGCTCCCTGACCCCCCGGGAGGCCCTGGCCTCGGCCGGCGACACCCTCCGGACGCTGGTCGGCCTGGTGGCCGACCTCGAGGACGAGCCCCAGGGCCTCGAGCTGGGCGAGGTCGGCACCGTCGGCACCGGCTCGCCCGACCTCGATCACCGCATCGAGGACCTCGACCTCACCGAGCGTCCCCGGAACTGCCTGAAGCGGGCCCAGATCAACACCATCGGCGAGCTGGTCGACCGCACCCTCGACGACCTGCTGAACATCACCAACTTCGGGCAGAAGTCGCTCGATGAGGTTCTCCAGAAGCTCGATGAGCGGGGCCTGTCCCTGCGGGTCAAGGACTGAGGTAGCGCCATGCTCGGCACTCCGAAGAAGGGCCGCCGCTTCGGCGGCAGCTCCGCCCATCAGAAGGCGATGATGGGGAACCTGGTGGCGTCGTTGATCGCCGCCGAGTACCTGGTGACCACCGAGGCCAAGGCCAAGGCGCTCCGCCCGGTGGCGGAGAAGGTCATCACCGCCGCCGCCAAGGGCGGCGTGGCCCGCCAGCGCCACGTGGTCGGCTTCATCCGTGACAAGGACATGGCCTTCAAGCTGTTCGACGAGATCGGTCCCCGCTACGTGGACCGCCCGGGCGGCTACACCCGGATACTGAAGCTGGGGAACCGCTCGGGGGACAACGCCCCGATGGCCCGCATCGAACTGGTGTGACCGCCTCCCCTCACGCCGAGGGGAGCGCCCGACAGGTTCCTGACGACGTTCCGGTCCCGGAACGGCCACCCACCGTTCGATGGCGCCTCCGGATCGCCTACGACGGATCGCCGTTCCGGGGTTTCGCCGCCCAGCAGGGCCAGCCCACCGTGGCCGGCGCCCTGGTGGACGCCCTGTCCCGGGTGACCCGCACCCAGGTCGCCCTGACCTGTGCCGGGCGCACCGACGCAGGCGTCCACGCCCTCGACCAGGTGGTCCACTTCGACCTACCCGCCACCGTCGCCGGTGGGCTCGACCCGGTGGCCGTGCTGCGCTCGTGCAACAAGCAGTTGGCGCCGTCGGTGGTGGTCCGGGAGGCCGGGCCGGTCGACCCCGCCTTCGACGCCCGCCGGTCGGCGACCGGTCGCCGCTACCGCTACCTGGTGGTCAACGGGCCGTTGGCCGACCCGCTGCTGGCCCGGTTGGCCTGGCACGTCTCCGACCGGCTGGATCTTCGGGCCCTGTCGGCCGCCGCCGACGCCCTGCTCGGAGAGCACGACTTCCGGGCCTTCTGCCGGCGGGTCCCGGGCACGCCGGCCGACGTGCCGATCCCGCGGCGGGTGCTGGACGCCCGCTGGTCCGAGGTGGGCGGCTCGTCGAGCTCCTCGCTGCTCCCGATGGAGGGGCGCCTGCTGGCCTTCGAGATCGAGGCCAACGCCTTCTGC
>JBKQMB010000050.1:0-23632 GCA_052326605.1 Acidimicrobiales bacterium
CAGCTCAATGAGCTACTCGCCACCCGCCGACGGGTGAAGGGAGCCGCCATGGAGTAGAACGAATCACGGAGCCCGGTGGGGAATAACGTGAACGACCAGGTAGGGAATAACGGCAACGTCGACAGCCTTCCGTCAAGTTCTGATCAGCCGTGAGCAAGTCTGGATCGACACAGGCGCCATCGCTGCGCAGCTCCCCGCCCCCTAACAATGACCTCCCTTCCTGTCCAGCTGAAACACCGCTTTGGGTCCGGGTGGCTAGCGACCTCTGGAGCAGTGACTGCTTAGGCGCTTCATACATACGAAGGAGAGCAAATCAGTGCGACTCGTTGTGATCAACCACATCACGCTCGACGGAGTAATGCAGGCACCTGCTCGACCGGATGAGGACACTAGAGGGGACTTCAGCCACGGGGGATGGGCCATTCCCCGTAACGACGAGGTGGACGAGGTGATGGTCGAAGCGCTCGGTCGGCGGATGGGCAAGCCGGACGGCGGGTTGCTCCTCGGTCGACGTAGCTACGAGGATATGCTGTCCGCTTGGAACACTCGGGGAGGACCGTACAAGGATGCCCTCAACGCCGCTCCGAAATTCGTGGTTTCTTCAGACCCGGCGACCAAGCTCGACTGGCCGAACTCGACGCTCGTGCATGGGGACATCCCAGCGGCTGTCGCTGACCTCAAGCAGAGTGGAACCGGTGACCTCACCATCATGGGCAGCGGCCGGTTGATCCGTTCGCTCCTTCCCCATGGGCTCATCGACGAGTTTCTGCTCATGATTCACCCGATCGTTCTCGGTTCGGGCCAGCGCCTCTTCGAACCCGACAACCACGTCACCGAGCTGAGCCTGGTCGACAGCACCCCGACCACCAAGGGCGTCATCCTGGCGACCTACCAGCCATACTGAAAGTGCCGATCCCGGGCTGATTCTAAATATCCCAGAACAGCCGGCTGTGGGCGCGTTATCCGCCGTCAGACGCGAACAACGCTTGCTGCCCGCTAACTGCCCGGGACCGGCACGTCGGGGCGAGTTCTTTGTTGCCTGGCTGACGAGCGATAGGGGCTACCCGCCTGGACGCAGCTTGCAGCCTTTGAACGGGGACTTGAGGTCACCGCTTGGCGTAGTCGGCGTATTCCTGCCAATCGATCACCACACAGGGCTCATCGCCAATGATCCACGTGTCGTGCCCAGGTTCCATCACGGCACGGTCTCCAGGCCCGTACTCCACGGTAGGAAGGTGGCCCGACCGATGGCACCTCTATCCGAGAGCACCACATGGGGCTGACCGGTTCCGCACTCGAACGGCCGAGTCTCGTCGTGTGAATCAAGGCTCTTGCGAACCAGTCCGGACATGTTGGTCGCCTCTCTGATGGTCGCTTCTGGTTGAGGCGGCGATGCCCTCTTCCATCGGGGCCATCACAAGGAGACGGGTGCCTCGTCCTTGAGGTTCTGCCGCAGCCAGGTGCGTACCTCTTCGGTGTCTTCGTGTCCGTGGGCAGCGACAGCGTGTTGGGTTGCAGCAGCGACTACCTCGTCTTCCTTGCCTGAAATGGTCAGCGTGCAGCCATTCTCACTGGGGAAGTCTCGACAATCCGCAACTTTCCGACTCATTTGCGTTCTCCCTTCGCTTGGTTGTCTTGGTCGTCACATCTCCTCGACGCTTCGCACGTCAAGATTGCGGAACAGCATCGGCCCGTTGCACAACTGGCTCAGGCGTTCGGCGAGAGCTGCCGTCTCAGGGAGGTCTGAGTTTGCCATCGCATCCTCGTAGGAGGGGAATTCCACGATCTGGATGTAGGTGTTCGGTCGCTCTCTGTCCTGGGTGAAGGTGCCCCGCTGGGCGGTTCGCCGTCCTGCGGTCTTCGTACGCCACTCACCGACTAGCGCTTCGACATCGTCAGGCCGGGTGGTTGTGATCTCGATCACCTGGATGAAAGCCATGACCACCTCTCAGAGGTTGGCCCCGTGACTGAACCGTACCGCCACGGAAGTGCATATCCAATCGGCTTTCATCCCAGCGGCACGCAGAACAGACGTGCCCCTGATCGCCGGCTTGCTGCGTACCTCATGCCGGCCAACGCCGAGCGTGGTAGCAGATCGCGAGCGCACCGGACGTGCCGTTCTGCGCTGCGGCCACGCTGGCGATGGCCTCGTTCTGGCGCGTTGCTCTGCGTCCAAGCGGGTGCGGTCGGCGGCACCCACAGCACCGGCTGCCGAGCGCGGTTCTCCATGCGTTCCAGTCGGGGCAGGCGGCCTACTGCTTGCTCCTGTTGCTGCACCCGGAACGGAACGAATGGGGCAGTGCCGAATACGTTGAGGGGCCGAAAGGACCAATAATGGGCGTGTGCCGATGTCGAAGGCCCGACGATGGCTGTGCTCATATCAGCACCTGCTGCAGTTGCCCTGGCGGGGTGTGGAAGCACGGGCATCACACCACTCGTTGCGACGCAGCGGCCAGGCGTGATTACTGGCATGGCTGAACAATGTTCGGGCCCGCCGGGCCAGCCGGCTCACCAGGTAGACGTCATTGTGTACCGGGGCCATCGGGCTGTCGCCCACCAGGTCAAACCAGGAAGTCACACCTATCGGTTCTCGCTACCACCGGGCCAGTACGAAGTCACTACCGACCAGTCCTACGCTGTCCCAGCCAACGTCTCCCTGCGGCAGGGCCAGCTAGTTCATGCGGACTTGATTAGCAGCTGTGACTAATCGGTAGTCCTCGCCCGCGCTATCCCTGATCAGCCGGCTCGGTGGCATACCCCATTCGAGCAATCCGGCCCTCATGCGTGATTTCGCGAGCACATCACTGTGCGGTTCCGAGTAGCGATGGCACGCAGGCCATCGAATTCGGTCCTCAGCCATGGATCATGCGAACCAAGGGTACCGTCCTCAGCTTGCCTGGCTGAGCACATTCTCGTGTGGTCTCAGTCAGGCCTGGCTAGACACCGCTTCCATGGCACCGCCGCCCGTGGTCCCCGGCAGACACGGATCCGTCGGTGTCCGGCGGCCGTTGGTCCCGATGCCGACCCTCAGCCGAGCAGGCCCCCGACGGCCTCTGTGGCCGGGGCTCAGCTGGACGCGGCCAGGAAGCCACCGTCGCACCGGTAGCCGTTGGTCGGCCCGTTGACCGGCGGATCATCCGAGCGCACGAACTGGCCATTCACCACCTTGGCGATCAGGTAGCAGGTCGCCTGCTTGCGCTGCGCTGGGTTGGTGGTGGCGAGCAGGTTCGAGGCGTTGAACGACATGATCTTGCGGAGCTGCTGCTGCACCGACCCCTGGGTCGGGTCTTTCCCGGCCGCCTTGAGCGCCTGCACGAAGAGCTGCGTGTTGGCCCAGCCGGCCAGGGTGTAATAGTCCGCCTTGAAGCCCGGAGACGCCTTCTGCACCCACTTCAGGAACGTGCCCACCGCCGGGATCTGCGACGCGTCCTCACCTAGGAAGAGGGCGTTCGGCATCTCCAAGTTGCTCCCATCGATTGCCGCAGGGCCGCCCGCCGCCGGCACCAGGGCTTCGCTGTAGGAAGCGGTTCCGATGACGAGGACCGGGTGGAAGTTCTGCTGGTCCAGCGACTTGAGCAGCGATCCGGCATAGTTCTCCGGAAGTTGGTCGATGTAGATCAGCTGGACTCCCGCGTTGCGCATGTCGACGACGTTCTGGGTGAAGTCCGTTTGGGTGATCGGGACTTCGGAGTAGTAGGCGAGCTTGTAGCCGGCCTGCTTCAGAACGGGCTTCTCGAGATTCCAGCTGGCGAGCGCCGACGGGTACGCGGACGACAGCACTGCGGTGTGCAGCGCCTGCGTCGGGTACTTCTTCTTGTAGTAATCGAGCGGCCCCGTTGGCCATCCCAAACCGGTGGGGTTCGCGCTGAACGCGTTCGGCAGCATGAAGAGTGCCGGGTCGAGCGTGGTCGATACGTCCGGGACCTGAGGGTTCGCCGCCAGCACCGTCTCGCCGAAACTGTCCTCGAGCGAGAAGCTCCCGACCAGCGCGAAGTCGTTGCTCACTGCGTTCTGGGTCTGCTGCTTGTTCTGGGCCCCGGTGAACTGATCGTCCAGGGCATCTACGACCAGATTCCGACCGCTCACCCCTCCGAGCGAGTTCACGTAGTCCGCGAAGGCCTCCGTCCCGACGACCGATCCGGTGAAGATCCCCGCGGTCTCTGTGGTCACGTTCCCGATCGTGACCGTCGACGAGGTGAGGCCAGTCGTGCTGGTGAACGCCGACGCCGGGATCGGCGCACGATACGCACCAGCGGACGACGAACCCGTGCTATTGGAGCTCGAGCTGTTCGTCGAGGAACAGGCCGTGAGCGTACCGCCCCCGATGGCGAGCACTGCCAGTACCAGCGCGCCTCGGCGACGGATGCCGCTCCCTATAGGAGGCCGCTCGGTACGATCGATCCACATGGTCTTCCCCCTGATCGGTGCCGCTCGTCGCGACTCTGTTCGACCGGGCACTGCCCCGCACCCCCGCCGACTCCTCCGAGCAGCGACCCGGTATGCGCCGTGGACCGGCGCAACCGAGACACTATCCACCTTGGCCCATTCAAGGCGGGCAGGTGTCAGGGTCGAGGTCCTCACCCAAGGGCGCCGAGGTGGTGCGGATGGATCCCGACCGCGCTCGGACAGCGGTGCGTGCCTCCATCCCGTCGTTCTCGCTACCACCGGGCCAGTACGAAGTCACTACCGACCAGTCCTACGTTGTCCCAGCCAACGTCTCCCTGCGGCAGGGCCAGCTAGTTCATGCGGACTTGATTAGCAGCTGTGACTAATCGGTAGACCTCGCCCGCACTATTCCTGATCAGCCGGCTCGGTGGGCTACCCCATTCGAGCAATCCGGCCCTCATGCGTGATTTCGCGAGCACATCACTATGCGGTTCCGAGTAGCGATGGCACGCAGGCCATCGAATTCGGTCCTCAGCCACGGATCATGCCAACCAAGGGTCCCGTCCTCAGCTTGAGTAGCTGAGGACCATGGACGCCAGCTGGGCATACGGCAGACCAGCCGGTCAGCGGCACCAACGTGAATACCTCCATAGTGGGAGCGCTCCTACTCCACCTCCATCACAAGTCGGATCCGTGCGCTCACGCGATCGCCAGACGGAAAGCCGAGCAGGAGTGGTTGCAGTTAGGACAGTTAGTGGTATGCTCGTTGAAGGAGGTCACCCAATGCCAAAGACAGTCTTCGTCCCTGCAGCATCGTTTCAGGCCTCAAAGGAGCAGCGAACAATGCTCCGGCATGCCCTCGATGCAGGCGCCCAAGTTGTCGTCGAGGAGCCGGGTGGCCAACTGGTGCTCTCGACTGATCTGGCTCAGTTCCTCGAGTTGGCTGTGTCGGAGATCGCCTCAGGCGGAGAAGTCCTGTTGGTGCGCGGCGAATCGGAGGTATCTCCAGCCGAAGCCGGGGAGTTGCTCGGGGTCTCACGTCAATTCGTCGACCGCCTGATCGACGTCGGCAAGATTCCATCACGCCGGCTTCCAGGAAGCCGTCATCGCCGTGTGCGGGTTGCCGATGTGTTGGCATTTGGAAGGCAACGTGTAGATCGCAGGGCTCACATCTCTGACGGGGTGAGTACCTTGGTCGAGGCCGGGGCCGAGTACTGACTCACGAGACTGTGCCCCGCTACGAACGTGTCTTCGTGGATTCGGCAACGCTTTACCCGATATCGCTTGCCGATCTCGTCCTGAGGCTGGCGGAGATCGGCATGTTCGAGATTCTCTGGTCGGACCATCTCCTGGTTGAGATCGAACGTGTGCTCGTGGCCAAGAAGGGGCTCTCGACGCACTCTGCCCACTACTTCTGCAACTGCATTCGAGAGGCATTCCCTGAGGGCAGAATCGGGCCTGCGGAGTATCTCCCGCTCCTAGCGACACGCAGCGGTCCTGACCCCGATGACCACGTACACAGTGCAGCTGCGGTGGCAGGAGGTGCCACGGTAGTCCTCTCCGCAGACAAGATCGGCTTTCCGGCAAGAGACATTGCTCCTGCTCGTCGGCGCAATCCGGACGTATTCCTGACAGGTCTCCTTCGGCGGTATCCAGAGGATGTCCTGGGCGTCGTCGATGCGATGGGGAATTCACTCCGTTCGCCCCTCACCCGCGCTGAAGTCCTTACTCGTCTGGCAGCGGCAGGAGTGCCGATGTTCGCGGCAGCAGCCTCCGGGGTGAAATGAATTCGCAATGACGAATCCATCGAACCATCGGGAAGCGGACGACCGTCTGTCGGAGATGGAGGCGGAACTGGTCGCCCTCCGAACGGAGAACCTGCGACTTCGAGGTCTACTCGAACTGGACGGATCAAGATCTCGCCCTACTGCTGAACAGCCGACCCGGGTTCCTCCCGAAGTCGTTGCCTCTCCGAAGCCAACTGCGGTCGACCAACGCTCTGGCGCCAAAGAGAAGCTCGCTCTCTATCGATCCCTCTTCATCGGTCGAGATGACGTTCACGCACTGGCATGGAGCAACCAGCGAAGCGGAAGGTCCGGATGGAGCCCTGCCGTGCGAGGAGGCTGGGCAAGCTCGAAGAGCGCCAATCGCGAGTACTTTCCACTCACTGATGACGTTCTCGAACGCCACCTTGCCGGGGAAGTCCACGTCGGCCTCTATCCCTTGATCCAGGGCGACTCATGCCGTCTGCTGGCGTGCGACTTCGACGGACCAGGTTGGATTCTTGATGCTCTCGCCTACGCAGATGCCGCCCGCGGCATGGGTATCCCGGCACTTCTCGAGCGATCACGTTCCGGCGACGGCGGTCATGTATGGATCTTCTTCGACGGACCGGTTGCCGCTTCTATCGCTCGCAAATTGGGGATTCAATTGATCCGTGAGGCGATGACCGTTCGGGCAGAGATCGACCTGGCCAGTTACGACCGCCTGTTCCCGACCCAGGACTTCATGCCGAAGGGATCATTCGGCAACCTGATCGCTTTGCCGCTGCAAGGAGAATGTCGGAAGCGAGGAACAACTGTCTTCCTCGATCCGGACACCATGGAGCCATTCCCGGATCAGTGGGAGTATCTCTTCTCGCTCGAGTCAGTGGCGGTCGAGGCTCTCGAAGAAATCGTGAGCGGGATGGCCGAACTGGAGACGGGTCCGGATGCCTTGACGTTTCGACGGCCGAGCAACTCCTCGTCGAGTCCAGAGCCGCCCACGGCGATCAACGCCCGAGCCGGAGCGATGTTGGAGATCGACAGGATTGGCGTACCTCCTGCACTGGTTGCAGCGCTGAAGCACGTGGCCTCGCTCCACAATCCGGAGTTCTACAAGAAGGAGCGCATGCGATTCTCCACCTGGAACACGCCCCGGTTCATCCGGTGCTACCGGGAGTCCCTCGGCCAGTTGCTGTTGCCGAGAGGGCTTCGCGACAAGGCGGAGCAGATCGCCAAGGAAGCGGGCAGCTCTCTTGAAGTAAACGATGGGTTCGCGGGCGTCGATCCCATCGATGTGGAGCTCACGGCAATCCTTGCACCTGAACAGGTAGCCGCGGTTGAATCACTCGCGGCCAAAGACCTCGGCATGTTGGTCGCCCCACCCGGATCTGGAAAGACGGTAGTTGGTTGTGGGCTGATCGCCCGTCATCGGGTCCCGACCCTGGTGATGGTGGATCGCAAGCCACTCGTCGATCAATGGCGAGATCGCCTCGTGACCCACCTCGATCTCGAGGTCAAGCAAATCGGCCAGTTGGGCGGGGGACGAATTAAGACCAAGGGTGTGGTGGATATCGTCATGGTGCAAAGCCTTGCTCGCCGCGATGATGTTGCGGAACTCACAGCCGGCTACGGCCTGGTGATTGTCGACGAGTGTCATCACGTCCCCGCGGTGACCTTCGAGCGGGCTGTTCGTGAGATACCGGTGCGGCGATGGGTGGGGCTGACCGCGACTCCTTACCGTCGGGACGGACTCCAGGCGTTGATGGCCATGCACTGCGGTCCCGTGCGCCACACAATGGCCGCTCGTGCTGCGGCGGCAAAGCACTCCCTCGATCTGATCCTGCACGAGACCCACCACCAGGCAGCCGACGAGGGGCAGCACATTCAGACAACGTTTCGGGGCTTGGTAGAAGACGACGTGCGGACGGCGGCGATCTGCGACGACATCGCCGCTGCCTCGCTGAGGGGTAGGAATTGCCTCGTCCTCACCCGATGGACCGAGCATCTCGAGCTCATCGCTGCAGCGCTCCAAGCACGAAGAGTCGGTGCCTTGGTCCTTCATGGGCAAATGGGCAAGAAGGCCCGAGATGCCGTCACCGAACAACTCGAGCGTCCATCCGGACAGGATGTCGGCCTGGTTCTCGCTTCGACGGCAAGCCTGCTCGGTGAAGGCTTCGACTGTCCTCCTCTCGACACTCTGTTCCTGGCCTTCCCGATCAAGTTCAAGGGGAGCGTCGTTCAATACGTCGGTCGGATTCTCCGTCCCACCGCCGACAAGACAAGTGTCGAAGTCCACGACTACGTGGACACCCTGGTCCCCGTCCTAGCCCGGATGTACAACGAGCGCCGGACCGCGTATGTCTCCCTCGGGTTTGACGTGCCGAAACGGAGCCAGGCTTCCAAGACGCCTTCAGCCACTGACGAGGGCGCCCTCAGCGTTGCACGCTGAGGACTCCGTCAGGGTCCCCAACCTTAGAGGCTGAGGAGCCATGAATTCCCGGAAGGTAGTGCAAACCGCGTAGCTTGACAGTCAGCGGTTCGAATCCCACCTGGTGGAGGTAATGGGACTATGTTCGAACCCCCTTCGACAATCGCCCGGCTGCGGGGTCAGGGGACACCCCGATCCCGCCGTGCAGCTGCACCTGCAGTTCCCGGTCGAGCACGGCGGGACGCGACCCTGCGACATCGCTGCAATCTCACAAACGCGGGCCTCCTCATAATCAGTGGTGCATTGACCGTGAGCTTCCGTCGTGCATCATCGGAGCCGTTCAGACGCACACCTTGTTGACAGGCAGACATCTGGCTGCGTATCCTCAGGTATCCGAATGGCTGCGTATCCCTGGTCCGCTGCCAGATCGGCGAACATTCAAAGGAGGATCAAGTGCCAGATATCAGACATCGTGTAGCAATCTCAGCCCCGCTCGAAAGCGTGTACGAGGCAGTAGCCACGACGGAGGGGCTCTCCGAATGGTGGACCCGAGACGGCGTCCGAGGGGAGTCGAGCGAGGGGTCCAGACTCCAGTTCTTCTTCGGTCAGCCGGAACCAGCCGCCGTCATGGAAGTCACCCGGCTGGATCCCGCCGGGCATGTGAACTGGAACTGCGTGGAGGGCGCTGATGAGTGGGTCGGGACCAAGATCACCTTCGACCTCACCCACAAAGACGACGAGACGGTGGTGTTGTTCACGCACGCTGACTGGCGAGAGCCGGTCGAGTTCATGGCCCATTGCAGCGCCAGGTGGGCCTACTTCCTCCTGAGCCTCAAGAGCTACCTGGAGACTGGCAAGGGCACTCCCTTCCCAGAGGACTTGAGGTTCTGACGGCTGGAGTGGAGCCGATCATCGTCGATGTCTTCAAGGCGCTCGCAGACCCGAGTCGCCGTCACCTGCTGGATCGCCTGAACGCTCGCAACGGACAGAACCTTCGGGAACTCTCCGAAGGTCTGGACATGGCCCGTCAGTCCGTCAGCAAGCACTTGGCGATCCTTGAGGCGGCCAACCTCGTGACGACCATCCGACAGGGTCGGGAGAAGCTCCACTATCTCAACGCTGCACCGATCAACGAGATCGCTGAACGCTGGATCAATCGCTACGACCAAGATCGAGTCCGAGCCCTGTCGGACCTCAAACGAGCACTGGAGGAAACGTCGATGGAGAAACCGCAATTCGTCTACACGACGTACATCAGGACCACACCCGAACGCCTGTGGCAGGCCCTGACCGAACCGTCATTCACCCGTCGCTGGTGGCAGACCACCTTCGAAACGGACTGGACGGTGGGATCACCCATGATCTGGGACAACAACGGCATCATCATCGCCGACCCAGAACAGATCGTTCTCGAGTCCGATCCGTATCGGAGACTCGCCTACAGCTGGCACACCTTCACGCCGGAGCTGAACGAGCGCCTTCAATTTGGAGATGAGGTATTCACCAAGCTCGCCAGCGAGCGGCGATCACGAGTCGCATTCGACATCGAGCCGGTTGGGGAGATGGTCAAACTGACAGTCGTTCATGATGACTTCGAGCCCGGAAGCACGGCAGCAACCATGGTAAGGAACGGCTGGCCCGTGCTCCTGTCCAGCCTGAAGACGCTTCTCGAAACCGGTGAGCCGCTCACTTCGACTCGGCCCGATCGGGAGGCGAAGTGAATCTCATCCATCACGTCCTCGACATCCAGGCACCGCCAGAGACGGTATTCACGTCGATAACGACTGCCGACGGACTGTCCCACTGGTGGACCACCAAGGTGCAAGCGGACAGTGCGGAGCTTGGATCGCTGTTCCCGCTCACGTTCCGTGGACCCTTCAATCCGCAACTCCGGATCACGGAGATCGAATCACCCTCCCGTGTGACTTGGGAGGGTGTCAGCGGTCACGACGCCTGGGGCGCAACCACGATCCGCTTCTAGCTTGACCGCATCGACGGCGGGACCATGGTGCGTTTTTGGCACCAGATGGGACCGGATCTACCCGACGATGCCGTCGCATCAGCCAAATCCAACTGGGGGTACTACCTCGATAGCCTGCGCCTCCTGTGCGAGATGGATCATGGCAAGCCCTATCAATCCGGTGCTCCCGGCGCACGAGTCGGCGCCTCCACGTTCGAGTGAATCGACGATCTCGATCCCGCTTTTCGAAAACGAGGGATTGGGAGAAGTGCCGGGTGTCGCCGCAGCCTGGACGAAATGGCCGCTCAGGAGATCAGGGTCTCGACCGTGACCCGAGGGTTCGAACGTCGACACTTACCTCAGTTGCAAATGCCAATGAAAAAGTGTCATTGGCTAGGGAAAACGTTGTAATTCCGACAAGGGGTGGAGGTGATGGGACTATGTTCGAACCCCCCACCGAAGCGCAATTGGCGTAGGTGATCGGCGTCGGCCAATCCCGCCTGGGATCCGAGGCAGGTGCTCTTGCCAACACTTCCGCAATCAGCGGGGTCCGGTGGTCCCGACAACGCCCTTGCTCGCGATAGTCGCCTGCCCCCAACTGCACATCTGGGCTAGCTGGAGAACTAGGCATGGGCCAAGGTGCGGCCACCGGCAGCATTGATGTTTGGGTCGCACCGACGATGGAGGCATAGCTGGTCTCCCAGCGAATGTCACTCCCGGGAGAACATCGCGGCAGCCTCTCTTGCCAGATCGACGAAGGGCTCGCCACTCACATCGACGAAAGCGCGCTTGATTGTCCCTCCGACGAACGCCCAGGGAGCGCTGCCCGAGTAGTCACTCGTGACAGGCTCGCCGCCGTCCCGGCCGACGTTGAGGCCCTCCCCGGCGAGGGAGAACTTGCCCGGCTGTGTCTTGATCATGGCCGACCCCACCGCTTTGTCCCGTATGTGGAGGGTCAGCGTGCCCTCGGCCGGCATGGCGTCTCCCTCCTTCTCGAAGGTGGCCGAGACGACGACGTGGCCGGTGGGCAGGGGCTCGCTCGACTCGACCATCTGCTCGAACTCGCCCACCCAGTTGTAGGCATACTTGAGCTTGCCGTTCTTGACGTAAAGGGAGTGCCCGCCGAAGCGGGCACCCTGAGCGAACAGGACCCCGTTGGCATCAGGCGTGTCAACGTCGATTTCGACGGCGATGGTGTAGGACCGGTTGCGGATGTTGGGCGCGACCGACTCGGGCACCTCGGCGCAACCGGGGTAGTAGACGTAGCGGTTGCGATCCTTGGACAGCTTCGGTCGCGGTGTGGTTAGGATCTCGATCGCCCCACGCGATTCAAGCGGCAGCGCATGGTAGGCACCGGCCTCAGCCCACCACAGGGCAATCAGCTCCTGGAGCTTCTTCGGGTTCTGGTCGGCTATGTCGTGGCACTCGGACGGGTCGTTGTCGGTGTCGTAGAGCTCCCAGCGCTGCTCGGCAAAGTCGGCCCACGCGTTCGGGGCTGCCGGGGAGATGGCCACCGCCTTCCAACCCTGTTGCCAGATCGCCCGCGTGCCCAGCATCGAATAGAACTGCGTGTCCTTACCCGTCTTGACGCCGGCGTCAGCAAAGGTCGAGGCGAAGCTGATTCCCTCCACGGGGTATTGGGTGTATCCCTTGACTGCATCGGGCAACTCCACCCCGAGCACTTCTAGCAACGTTGGGACGATGTCCACAGCGTGGGTGTACTGGCGACGGACCTCGCCGGACGCCTGGACCCGCGCCGGCCATGACACGATCATCGGGTCGGCGGTGCCTCCCTCGAAATTGCTGTAGCGCTTCCACAACTTGAATGGAGTGTTGAACGCCCAGGCCCAGCCGGTTGGGTAGTGGTTGTAGGTCTTGGGGCCGCCCAGGTCGTGAAGGTACTTTAGGTTCTCTTCGATCTTGTCGGGGATCCCGTTGAAGAACTTGTTCTCGTTCACAGAGCCGTTGGGACCGCCTTCCCCGGACGCCCCGTTGTCAGATACCAGCACGATGATGGTGTTGTCGAGCTGCTCGGTCTCCTCGAGGTGGTCGAGCACCCGGCCGAGCTCATGGTCGGCGTGGCTCAGGAACCCTGCGTACACCTCGGCCATCCGCGTGAACAGTTGCTTCTCCTGCACCGACAGCGTGTCCCACGGGCGGACTGTGTCCAGTTCGGGCCAGGCCTTGCCGTCGACGCTTGTCTCGGCAGCGTAGGGGTCGATCGGTGTGAGTTCCGCATTGGCCGGCAGGATCCCCAGCACCTTCTGGCGTTCGAACACAATCTCCCGGTAGGCCTCATACCCCATGTCGAACTTGCCGGCGTACTTCTCGATCCACTCCCTGGGAGCATGATGCGGCGCGTGCGCGGCCCCTGGCGCGTAGTACAAGAAGAACGGCTTGTCGGGAGCCACCGCTTTCGCATCCCGGATGAACTCCAGCGCCTTGTCGGTGATGTCGGTCGTGAAGTGGTAGCCATCCTCGGGCAGCTTGGGCTGCTCTACCGGGTGGTTGTCGTAGAAGATGTCCGGGTACCACTGGTTGGTCTCGGCTCCGAGGAAACCGTAGAAGCGCTCGAATCCGCGGCCTAAAGGCCACTGGCGCTTGATCGACGCCAGGTTCATCTCGTCTTCGGCGCACAGATGCCACTTACCCACCATGTAGGTGTTCCAGCCCTGCTCGCCCAGGACCTCGGCGATGGTGGCGCACTCAAAGGGAATGTGAGCGTTGGCATTCGGGAATCCGGACGACGCCTCGGAGATGCACGCCATGCCGTTGGTCGTGTGGTTTCGACCGGTGAGGAGGCACGATCGGGTCGGAGAGCACAGTGCGGTGGTATGAAAGCTCGTGTACTTGAGGCCTCGCTGGGCGATGCGGTCGATGTTCGGCGTCTCGATCAGGCCCCCGAAGGGCTCCATGGCGGAGAAGCCCACATCGTCGAGGACCACATACAACACGCTCGGCGCGCCTTCTGGGGCCATGGGCTGGCGGAAGGGCTCCCAGTCCGGGACGGAGTCCTTGATGTCGATGTTGACGACACCCTTGAAAGGCTTGTTCGCCATCGCTCTGCCTCCTTGACTCTCGCAACGGACAGCGTTCCCAACGTGAGTCTGGGAGCCAACCTAGTTGCACCCGAGGTACTCAACAACCGCAGATCCTGCACTCAGGCGAAGGCGTGTGCGGCCCACGGAACGGGGAACTGCTGGGGCTCCGCAGGCACGATCAAGAGAGCGGCTGAAGGTGAACTTCTGGCAACTGTTCCGCGAAACTGGCGAAGACGGTGTGAACGCAAACTGTGTCCTCGAGAGCGGGCTAGCGGTTCAGGCTCCCTTAGGTCCTCAGCTGGTCCAGCTGAGAACATCCAACTCGCTGATGTGTGGCGAGTCAGTAACAGATTGCGGGTAGCGCATGGCCAGTCTTGTCGTCCCGAGCTAATCAACGAAATCGCTGGTCAGGGCGTCCAGATGACATTCTCGGCACCCTCAGGCGACACTCGAAACATGCCCACGCGCGCGGCCAGCTCCGCCGCCTCCAGGGCCGGTTGTTCGTCGCCTCGGGCGCTGCCCCGGTTTGGATCGTCGAAGCGACGGCGACCGGTGCGCCTCCGACAGGAGGGTCAGCTCTGGATGCGGTAGCGGAGGTTCACGACACCGTTGCCGAACCGGTGCTCCTCCAGCAGGTCCAACTGGACGCGGGCATCGCTGGGGAATGCGGGCTTTCCTTCACCGACGAGCACCGGATAAATGAAGAGCTGGCACTCATCGACCAGCCCGGCGTTGAACGCGTGCGCTGCGAGCGTCGGCCCGCCGACGGTCAAATCGCTCGCGGCGGATGCCTTCATCTCGCGGACCGAATCGGGGTCGAAGCGGCGCTCGAGCCGCGTGTTGGTGGTCGAGACTTCGTGCAGCGTCGTGGAGTAGACGATCTTGTCGGCCGCTTGCCAGACGTTCGCGAAGTCGGCCATGAGCTCCGACTGGGCGGCCAGGGTGGGGTCGGCCTCCCAAGGGGCCATCGTCTCGTACATGCGCCGTCCATAGAGGTAGGTACCGACGGGGCGCACAAGGTCAGTGATGAAGGTGAAGACCTCGTCGGTGGGCTCGGTCCAGTCGAACCTGCCGTGCGCGTCCTCGATGTAGCCGTCAAGGGACACATTCGCCACGTAGATCAGCTTGGCCATGCCGCTCCTCAGTCGCCCGCGTGACGGTGCCTGGGAGCAAGTGTAAATGAGACGCCTCGGGGGTCGCCATGTCCGAGCGACGCTGCCTTCGGGATCGCGCTCCGTGGGCCTTGGAAGCTCGGCGAATGGTCTCTGGGAGGAGCGCACGCCTGCGGAGTCGGCGACCCTCATCCAGGTGTCGCATCCACGACGCCTGCCGTCGGACTCGATCCGAAAGCGGGATCGACCCGGTTAGCTCTCGGACACCGCGACTGGACCGCTTGCTGCTCCTCGCGAAGGACACTCGCCCCTCAGTGCCTGGTCGGGGGCAGTTGGCCAACAGCAAGCGGACTCCGATCGACAACGCGCCCGCATCGGTTCTGGGGCGGACCTCGCCACGAGACAGCAGCTCGGCGAGAGGAAGGGATCCGATCCCTGCTCGACTCGTTGGCTGCTTCGCTCGCCGAAGGTGACGCGTGATGAGACAATTCACTGAGGAGGACCATCCAATGCGGACCGTGGCATCGTTCATCTTCATCAGCCTCGACGGCTTTTACGAAGGCCCGAACGGCGAACTCGACTGGCCGAACGTGGACGCGGAGTTCCACGATTTTGCCGCTCGGCAGCTCGACGAGGCAGGCACAATCGGCTTCGGTCGCGCAACCTATGAGCACATGGCCGCTTACTGGCCGACCGAGCAGGCCATGGTCAACGACCCAGATATGACCATGCGGATGAACGACAAGGAGAAGCTCGTCTTCTCCACGACGCTCGCCGACGCGGACTGGTCAGGAACCACCGTCGTGCGAGGCGGGGCGATCGAGCACGTGGCAGAGCTGAAGTCTGCTCCGGGCAAGGAAGTGCTCGTAATCGGAAGTGCTCACCTAACCGCCGACTTGGCGCGGGCCGGTGTCCTCGACGAACTCCGAATCATGATCTTCCCGATCGTGCTCGGCCAGGGGCGATCCCTGTTCGAGGATCTGAGGAATCGCCTCTCACTCACCCTGCTTCGCGTGCGGCAGTTCGACTCCGGCAATGTTCTGCTCACCTACCGTCCGTCGCCACCGTCATGACCACGGCGTCAGGTCTGAAGGCGCGCTCGATTGCGAGCCGAAAGGTAGCCCTGAAGTGCCTGGTTGGGGGCGCATGTAACTTTCGCGAGCGCGAGCCTGGCCGGACGACCCCACCCCGCTGGATCCGAAGAGCCCCTTTTGCGCCTGGTCGAGGGTGACCCTGCCGCGTGGATCGTTAACGACCTGGAGTACGCCCACCCACCCGTGGTGTTTCACTGCGCGGGCCCCGATCGGCTCGCCACCGATCTGATCGAACACATCCACGTCGACTTCCCGGCGGCCAGTGCGCTATCCGTGTCGGTCTTCGAGGGAAGCAGCTTGGTTGGCTCACTGCCGGCGCTGATGGCGATCGTCGACTTGGAGATCGAGATCTCCCGGACGGTGTGGGCTCGGTATTGGAGTCAATGGAGCGAGAAATGGGAGACCCGGGCAGGTGATGCGTGAGCGCCACCGACCACATCGACCTCCAGGTGCAGCGCCTGGGACTGCTGGAGATTCAGTTTCTACTTTGGGTTCAGGGACTGAAGCGGCGAAGATGGCTTGCCGGTTGCTCGATCAAACCCAGTGCGAATCACTACCCGCCGTACGTCTGGTAGGCGGCAACCCAGTTGACGGCGATGGCCTGCTGTGCTGCCACCAGGGTGACCTGACCCGAGCAGACGAGATCGTTCAGCTTGTTCTCGAGTTTGTCCTTCGTATTGGCGAACGACGTGGCGTTCGGGTTGTCGGGCGGCTCGACCCACAGATTGGCCGGGTCGTTCGGGTCACCACCCAGCTCGAGGGGGATCAGATGGTCGTACTCGGCGACGTGGAACGACCCGGTGTAGCCGTAGGCGGTAGCGGAGGCATCCTTCTCAGGCTCGGTGACACCCTCCGGCGGGCGGATGGTCGAGGTGAACCCACTGGAACAGATCGTGGAGCCGACGTCGGCCTGGGTCACCTGCGGGTTGATGGCACCCGGCGTGCAGTGGGGGTCGGGCAGTGGGTACGACCCGACGTAGGAGTAGTGGCAGGACCCGGGAGGGGGCTGCGCCTGGACGCTGTAGGTCGCCTGCGGCCCGGGGCCGATCTGGATGGCGGTGGTCGGGGTCGGAGCGGTGGTCGGGGGAGCCGGCGGTGGAGCAGGAGCCGTGGTCGGAGTGGTCGAAGAGCTCGTCGGCGGTGGAGCAGGCTCGGTGGTCGTGGCCACCTGAGCGGTCGGTGCCGAAGTTCTGCTGCTGGCCGCCGACGACCCGGTCGAGGACTGCTGCGTGCAGCCGGCTCCCGCCATGAGCGCAACGGCGGCGAGGGCGACAGCGGTTACGGCGGGTCTCCTCATGATGGCCACCTTGACACAGGGGTTCTGCACGCCGTCAGGGCGCCAAGGGCGAGCTCCTGTCGGCGTCTGCACCGCCCAACACTCAGACCCATGTCCGCTCCAGTGGTTCGTCGCTCACGCCTTGGCGGGCGCTGATCGGAACCCGGAGGCGTCGGACCGACTCGAGGTCAGCACCGTGTCCGATACTGTGCCGGCGGGCGATCTCCCCGACAACCGACGGGTCAGCGTCCCCGTTCGGGTCTATCCATGTACACGCCAGACAGGCTGCCTTGGCGATCGCAGGAAGCCAGAGCACGACCGGTGGGTGGGAGATGGGCCATGCCGAGGCATCGTCCCTGTGCTCGGCTTCCCACGTGGCCCTGGCCCGCTCCCGGGCAACCCAGAAGTCCCTCGTGATGTCCACCGCCGTGGTGGCGTACTTCCACACTTGGAAGGCGCTCTGAGGGTTTGCATAACCGGGGTAGAGCTGTCGGTAGTAGTCCGCCCAGTCCTCTGTCGTCGGTCGGAAGCCCCGCCGGGGGGCCGCTTCGTCGAGGTCGGGTACCACGTCGGCCACGCACTCGCTCGCCGGAGTTGCCCCGCGCCTCGATACCGCGAACATCGTGAGCAGGAGCCGGCCTTCATCGGCGATGTCGAAGACCTCACGGAGGGTCCGGACTGCCTGCTCTGTCACGTCGGCGATGTCCGGGCTGGTGGTTGCTTCGACTCTCCTCCAGTTGGGACTGGACGGCAGATCGGGTTCGTCCCACCCGAGCAGGGACAGCTGCACCTGGGCTCCGGGTGACAGGCGCTCCGTGCCCTCGGGACCTGCGTTGCCGGCGGCCTCGACGATCAGCGAACCGTCCTCGAAGGCCAGTGCCTGCCAGAACCGGTTCGACCTGCGTGCGTCCTCGGCGATCAGTACCCAGCGACCGGGCCGTCCGCAGAGCCGGTCCAAGAGATCAGCGAGCCCAAGTTCGAATGAGGCGAGGGAGACGGTCCATTCGTGCTTGACGTTCTCCCAAGCCTCGGCCGATGACGGGGACAGTGACTGCTCGCGCTGTCCCTGAAGCACCTCTTCGGCCCGGGCGAGCCATTCGTCCAGGGATGCGACTGCTTTCGACACCATGGTGGTGACCTCCTCATCGATCCCGGCATTGCCACCGTGCCTCTCGGTCGGTTGGCGGAGCGTCGTCGGGCCAGGTCCCTCGACTCCTCTGGATGGTTCATGGATGATCGTATCCGCTGGGTGTGACTCTCCGTCCGTGGTGGTCGCAGCGTCACACCCGTTGCCTATTCTGACCTGCGCTGGGTCCGGGTTCGGTGGCGGGACCGTTGCTCGGACCCGGCACTACTGCGAAAAGGTGGGATCGAGCCTGTGGCTATTCACGCCATAGGGCTTCTACTGTCCGTTCTCAGCCTCCATGGCTGAGGACATGATTGATCGAGGAGTTCTCAGCCAGCGAAGCTGAGTGCCGATTTCCCCACCTTCCGTCCGTCAGGTATCGATGAAGAATCCGTGCGCGACCGTCACGCTTGGCTCAATTCGGTACCTGATGTGATCAGACGACCTCCCCGCTGGAAGCGACCTCAGTCAGAAGTCCACGTGGATGTCGCCGCCCAGGCCACCGCTGCCATCATCTCGTCGGACCTGGGTCGGATCGCGAATACGTCGCTATTCAGCCAGCGGGCGTCGTTCGCGCGGACATGGTGACGAAGTCCCGCGCCCAGGCCGGGTCGAAGTACGTCGCCGGCCCTTGCATGGTGCCGGCGAGCAGTCGGGTGCCGTTGGCTGGTGCGGCAAGCCCACCCGGGTCGATCGGGTCGTAGGTGACTAGGAAAGTCCAGGACGGGTTGATGTCGAGCTCCATGCCGCGCACGACACCGGCGTGGACGAGGAGCTGGGCGAGCTGGAGGGGTGCGAGCAATGGCCCTGTCGCGTACACAAGCGCGCCGTCGGCGGTGACGCCGACCCCGGACCGCCATTGCTGTTCGACACTGGGGACCGAGTGCGCGCACGAAGTCGCACCGCAGGTGTTTCCCCATGACTGCCAGTCGGGGCCCGCCGCCTCCGCCGTCGGCTGGCCCCCTTCGACGAGCGGCATCAGATTCTGGCGGACGCCTACGACATCCGAGGTCATCGACACGTCGCTGCCCCACACACCGACGCTGACGGTCCCGTTCGCATAGATGACCAGCGACGCCGCCCCGGTGACCAGCGGGACGACGACCCGTCCCTCGGTGAAGTAGCCGCCACCGGCGGCGTCCATGAGGAAGCCGCCGTTGAATGCTGCCACCAGCGATGCCGCCTGCGCCGGCTCGATCGGCGCCGTGTAGAGGTAAGGCCCACCGCCCGGACTCTTCGAGCCGGAGTAGAGCAGCGCAGATAGCAGATGGGTGTCCATCCAGGCGATCCCGGCCGGCTGTGAGCTTCCTGGCGGAACCAACGTGGTCTCGTAGACCGCTGGGACTCCACCGACGAGACGTCCGGCAGGATGCCAGCCGCCCTCACCAGGGGCGGCGAGCGCGTTGAATGGCGGCAGTGCCGTGGGCACGGGCAACGGCGTTCCGAGGCCACCTGCCTCCCGGCTTCCGGTGCGCGACGGCACTGTTGTCGTCGACCGCTCTGGGGCCGTCGTGCTCGTATGCTCCCGCGTCTTTGTGGTCGGCTTCCCGATGCCCGCCGTTGACCCGCCCGAGCTGCAGGACGCGAGGGCCACGGCCACGACCACCAGCACTGACTGACCCATGCAGCTCGCCCAGCCGGGACGAACAGGGACGAAGGCCATGGGCCCAGGTTAGGGAGCGCGTCCCCACAAGGACAGGGCCTGGTCGTCCGCACGTTGAACGAGACCCGGTGCCGGTGCCTTGGAAGGTCCTCAGCTGCCAAGGCTGAGGACGCCCCCCAGCGCTACCCGCTCATCCAGTGGTGGTGCTCATTGGATCGGCGGACATGATGTGGTGACCCACATGGCGGAGTTGGGCGGGAGGGAGAAGCCCAATCGACCCTGTGAGGGGGCTTCCACATGGTCGTCGGTGGTTCCTACCGGGGAGATCCCCGTGTCATCGAACGACGCGTGTATGGCATCGATCGTGCGGACCGTCGCATCGTGCGTACAGGCCGGGTCGAACTGCAACGTGAGTGGCTGGGTCGCGGCACTCTGAACGGAGAAGTTGGCGACGAGGACCGAAATTGAACTGCCCGAGCGCACTGCCCGGATCCACACGCCGGCAGGTTGGCTGCCCACCAGTCCGAGCCGTTCGCCGTGCAGGTGCTCCCAGGTGTAGAGGATCGACCACGCCGGAATGTGTCCACCCGTCTGAGTGGCGATGCCCCAATCGCCGGGGGTCGTCGGCAGGCCCTTCACGGCCCGGTAGTAGTAGGCCCGAGCAAGGCCGGCATCCTCCATCTCGATGAGGGAGGCCAACGTGAACGATGCTCCGACATTCGTGTCCTGCCGTACGTCGTACCCACCGGCCGACATGTTCCACTCGTCGAGGACCAGTTCGGGCATAGGCCGGCCCGATGGCACGGCGGACTGCACTGCCGCCCGGACTTTCGCGATCAGGGTCCCGTAGCTGGCCGGGGTGAGATTGGGATTGCTGCACTTCAGCTTCTCCCACAGGCTTCGTTCCCCGGCGCTCTCTGGATGATCGGGTCCCAGACAGGGGTAGTTCGCGTACCAGTGAAACGACACGAAGTCGATGGGCAGGTCTGCCTGCTCGATCGCAGCCACGTAGTTCCTGATGAAGGTCGGATCCGCCGTGAACATCGCCGCCGCCGGCCCACCTACCTGCAGAGCCAGATGGGTCTCTGAGGCGACGATGGCCACGTCCCGGTGGGTGTGGGTGGCCAGCTCGAGGAACCGGGCCTTGGTGTCGTTCCAGAAGGCCAGGTCGGGCTCGTTCCACACCTCGAACACCCGCGCCGGCTGGGGCGCTGTGGCCAGCCGCTGCACCACCGTCCGGACCAGGCTGTCGTAGGCGGCCCAGTCCTGCGGGGCAACGAGCGCCGGATCGCAGCCAGGGCAGGACGCCGCCACGGTCGATTGCCCCAGCCACGCCGGGAGGTAGTCGATGATCACCAGCGGCTCGCCGCCGTTGGCCCGGATGGTCGCCACCTTCCGGAGGAGCGGACCGGTATCGATGACCCCGGGTCGGGGGCTGATCGCACCGAGCTCCGCGTCGATCCGCACCAGGGGAGGCCGCAGCGGAGCGACAGCCGACAAGTTGCCGGTGTTCCAGTCCAGCCCCGCCAGGTTCGACTCGGCGGCGCCCAGTACCTGGTTGGTGACACCCACCGTCGGGCCGGCCAGGACATTGGGGACTGGAGGGGATGCCGCAGTCGTCGAGGAGGGCGCCGCGGAATTCGAGCAGGCCGCCATGGCGATGCTGCACGTAGCCACCATGATCACCAGACCTCGGCGGGCAATCCGCGGCGTCGAGTGGAAGCGAACGGTCACCGCACGAGGCTATCGACATCCGCCGTCACGACCGGACGCTTCCCCTGTCGAGAGACTCGTGCCCGGCCACGACCAGACGAGATCGGGTGACTGTGGTGGCCGACGCCCTGTGGATTCATGGTCTCAGCTGTGGACGCGGCCACCGCCCATTCTGACCTCACCCTCCCAAGCTGAGGACGTACTCGGCAGATGATGGCCTGTTGGCGGCGAACCGAAACGACCCGCCTGCTGCCCACGGATGCAGGCGCGGAGTCGACCTCAGCGCGCATGAATGGCTCCACCATCCCCGTCTCATGGGCCACACAAAGAGCGAACAACCTCTACGGCGCGCATCAAGGGGTGGCCTCCAGTTGCCTCAGCGAAATTCAGGATGCAGCGCGCTTGCTCGATGGTGACTGCTGGCCCGCCGCACCTCTGCTCTTGGATGCTGGTCCTACGTGGGAGCCAGACACGCTTTTCATGTCCCTGGCGAGCCGCGACGCAAACGCTCTCGCCGCGACGAGGTCTGTATGGTTCGGCCTGCCCTTGTTGAGTCCGCCGACAAGTTGCAGGGGCCCCAAGTTGTCGAAGCCCGGGCAGGAGAACGTGCCGACGACGCGGTAGCCCTTCGAACGGAGCAGGCGACTCAGTACCAGGACAGCGGGCCGCCAAAGGAGTTCGGGACCCCCGCTGGTGGCAAACAGAAAGGCTGGTGTGCCCTGCACCTTCGGCAAGGAGCGGGCGAATCGCCACAGCCGGGCGTGGAACATCATTCCGTAGATGCCCGAACCGATCCCCACGAGGTCATAGCCGGCCACGTCATTGGGAACTATCTCTTCGGGTTCCACGACTGCCGCGCCCAAGACTTCGCCGATGGCTTCGGCCACCTGTCTCGTATTGCCCTCAGAAATGGAAACACACACCACGAGCGCAGTCATCGGCGCCTCCTCTCGATTGATCCATCTCCACCTTCGCGCTCGTCCGCCGGATCGGACAGGGCCGAACGTCCCTGCAGTCCGCCCGCAGCGCCTCGCCCTCGAGGTTCGAGTCCTCCCCACCCGCAAGACTCCCTCCGCCAAACTGGAATTGACCTGTCTAGACGCGCGGGACGTGCTCGGTCTTGCAGGCTGAGGGCGAGCCCTCGGTTGTCCGCTGCCGAGGCTAAGGCCTCGGGCCTGGCGCCCAGCCTGGGAAGCTGAGTTGGTCTCGGCAGCAGCGGTGCTCGGCCAACGAAGCTGAGAGCCGTAGGCGTGGCGTGGAATTGTGGCTGAGGCCCCAAGGTCTGTATTCCGAGGTTGGTATCACTCTGATACCATGGGCACATGGCACTCACTGTCCGTACGGACCAGCAGCTGGAACAGGCTCTCGATGCGCTCGCCGAGACCGAGGGTACATCGAAGCAGGAGGTCATCCGCCGTGCCGTCCTGGAGCGCTACGAGCGGTCCGGGCATACCAGTCGAGTTGATGGCTCCGCTAAGCGGATGACCGAGCGCTGGGGCGACGTGCTCGAACGCCTCGGTACCGAGTGAACAACGCCGAGTACCTCGATCTCGAGGACATCTTGCATCTCGTGCGGCTTCTCGGTATCGGACCCGTCCGTGACGTCGGCCTCCTGGATTCGGCGGTTGCGAGGCCTCGTTCGAGTGCGTTCGGGGAAGATGCCTACCCGTCCATCAGTCTGAAGGCCGCAGCCCTCCTCCACTCCATTACTAATAACCACGCCTTGGTCGACGGCAACAAGCGGCTCGCCTGGTTGGCGACCACGGTGTTCCTTGACCTGAATGGGCTTGCCCCCGGTCTGTCCGACGACGACGCCTTCGCCTTGGTCTGGGAGGTCGCGTCGACGTCACTCGATGTTGAGGCAATCGCGCTCAAACTCTGCGTGGTCCGGTGACGAAGGTGCCACTGGACCTCGCTTCAAGTGGCTAAGCACCGGAGCTGTGTCCTCAGCTGGCTGAGCTGAGGACATCCCGCCTCGATCGGGGTTGGAGTCCCGTCGCCTCCTTTCGTTGTGCAGATGCAACATCCTGATTGTGGATGCATTGGCCTGGGATCCCCGGAGACTGTTCCCTGTCATGCCAGACAGGACGTGCGCATAGATCGACAGCGGCCGCCGCCTTCGCCGCCGGC
>JBKQMB010000051.1:0-11719 GCA_052326605.1 Acidimicrobiales bacterium
ACGACTCGGGTGAGTACGTCGGGGCGTGCCAGCAGGTGTGCGGCATCACCATCAACCATTCATGGCTGGAATACAGCGCCGTCGGCTACTCGGGGACCAACTCGGGGGGCGCAATCGTGATGGAGAACTCCCAGTTCGACAACAACAAGGACGGGTTCGACACCAACACCCAGATCAACGGGGATCCGCCCGCCCCCCAGAACGGAGACTGCCCCGACAACGGCATCAGCCCGATCACCCATACGCACTCGTGCTGGGTGTTCATCCACAACAACTCCCACGACAACGACAATCCCAACGTCCCCGCGTCCGGCGAAACCAGCCTGGCGCCGACCGGGACGGGAATGACGGTGACCGGCGGTCGGAACGACACGGTGATGGACAACACATTCTCCAACAACGGTGCATGGGGCATCCTCCTGTTTCCCTACCCGGACGCGAGCACCCCTGAGTACAACCAGTCATGCTCGGGCACCGGCGGCGTCGAATCACCGGGCTTCGGTTGCGTCTACGACCCGATGAACGACGCCGTCGTGCACAACACCTTCAACAACAACGGCTCCTTCGGGAATCCGAGCAACTCCGACATCGCTCAGATCACGTTCAATGGCGGACAACCCCAGAACTGCTATATCGGCAACACCGTTCCCAACGGCACCGCGCCGCCGAACCTGGAGCAGCTTCAGCCCACGTGCGGCAAGATCACCACCGCGTCCAATACCGGCGGGCCGTTGTTCGACCAGGTCGTCTGCGACACCGGATTTGGCACCTGCCCGGCCGGTGCGACCTATCCCAAGTTCACCGGGGTGGTCATGCACCCGCTGCCCAAAGGCCTGCCCACCATGCCCGACCCGTGCAGCGGGGTGCCCGACAACGCCTGGTGCTCCGGGGGCAAGCCGGTCTGACCGGTCCGCCCCGGGCCCTCAGGGCGCCTGGACGGTGGCCGACAGGGGGAGCTCCGAGGACGACTCGCCGACCGAGAGGGTGTAGGTGCCCGGGACGGTGGACCACGCTCCGGTCTGGTAGGTCTGGAAGGCGGTCCCCGGGACGGAGAGCGTGACCGCCCTGGTCTGGTCTGCGCCGAGCGTGACCGCGGAATAGGCCGCCAGCTGGGCCGGCGGCTCGCCGGTGGACGCCGGGAAGGTGAGGTAGGCCTGCGGCACGTCTGTACCGGTCCTCGTCCCGGAGTTGGTCACGTCGACGGTCACCGAGTAGCCCGGGCCAGACCGGGTGACGGACAGCCGGCCGAGGGTGAACCGGGTGTAGGAGAGCCCGTACCCGAACGGGAACATTGGCTGGATGTCATTGGCGTGGTCGTAGCGGTAGCCGACCTCCAGTCCCTCGGAGTAGACGGACGTGAGGTCGACCCCGGGCCACTGCGCCAGTGAGCTGACGTCGGCCTGTGTGTCGGAGGTGGGGAAGGTGACCGGCAGTCGCCCGGAGGGGTCGACGTCCCCGTAGAGCAGCGAGGCGATGGCGGTGCCATCCTGTTCCCCCGGGTACCACGCCTCGATGACCCCGGCCACGCTCGCCAGCCAGGGCATGAGCACCGGACCGCCGGTGTTGAGCACGACGACCGTCCGGGGGTTGGCCGCCGCCACCGCGGCGATCAGGGCGTCCTCGTCGCCGGGCAGGGAGAGGGTGGGCCGGTCGAAGGCCTCGGAGTTGAAGTCCCCGGCGAAGACCACCGCCACCTGCGCCTCGGCCGCGGCGGTTGCGGCAGCGGCGATCCGGTCGCTCACGTACTGCCATCCGAGGGTGAGGGCGCTCGGGGCGAGAGCTGTCTCACCGGACGGGGTCAGCGAGTCGAACGGCTCCCAGTTCAGCTGCACCTGGTACGGGTGGCCGCCCACCAGCTGGACGGTCTGGGACCATCTCCCCTTGGCGTGGCTGAGGGTGTCCGAGACGGCGGGCACGCCGTCGAGGGTGAGCCTGGCCCCACCCGACCCCTGGAGGGAGAGGGTGTAGAGCCCGCTCCGGGGCGGAGTGAGCTTCCCGGACCAGTTGGCGGTGACGTCCGTCCACCCGGCCGGCAGCACGACGCGGGAGCGGGTGGGGGACAGCGGTGCGCGCGACGCCGCCCTCCTGCCGGGGGAGAGGAAGTTGTGGGCCTGGCCCCCGGGAGTCGGGGACTTGGAGGTGGGGAGGAGCGTATTGACCGACGGGTGCGGGCGGAGGGACAGGTCGACCGTGGGTTGGACGGTCCGGACCGACAGGGGGCCCGTGTCGGGATCGGTCTGGGTGAGGGTCAGCGTGAGCCCGTGGCCGATCCCGGAGGCCGGGGTCAGGAGCTCGGTGGGGACCGGTGGCAGGGGTGCGGTGGTGCTCCCGCCGTCGGAGTAGGTCACCGTGGTGGAGCGGCCCGCTCGGCGGCGGAGGGCCGCCAGCGGGTCCGAGACGAACGGTGCCTTCACCTGTGAACTGCCGTACCCGGTGGTCACCGGTGCCGTTCCGGCGTCGGCGCCGATCACGGCCACCGAGCGGACCTTCGCGGTCTCGAGTGGCAGCACCGACGCCGTGTTCTTGAGGAGCACCGCCGCGCGTTCGGCGGCCCGGAGGGCGAAGGCGGCGTGGGCGACCGAGCCGACCGGGGTCCCCGGGGCGCCGGCCGGCTCGCGGCCCACCATCCCGTAGCCGAACATCTGGGTGAGGACGTGGGTGACGGCGCTGTCCACTGCGGCGACCGGAAGCCGCCCCTCTCGGACAAGTCGGGTCAGCGCCCGGGCACTGGCCGGCTTGATCAGGTCGGTGCCCGACGTGATGGCCGCCACCGGATCGTGGACCGCCCCCAGGTCGGAACGCACGAAGCCGGTGAAACCCCACGTGGCGAGGAGGTCCGTCAGCTGGGTGTCCTGGCACTGGAACGTGCCGTTCAGCTGCGGGTACGCACACATGGCCGACGCCACGTCCGCCTGGGTGACGGCGGCCTTGAACGGGGGGAGGTAGATCTCGTTGAGGGCCCGGCTGGGCACCACGTCGTTCAGCTCCCCGCGGTCGGTCTCCTGCGAGTAGACGGCAAAGTGCTTGGCCTGGGCCATGACCCCCTGGGACTGGATGCCCTCGATGTCGGCGACACCCATCGCGGAGACCAGCAGCGGGTCCTCCCCGTAGCCTTCGTAGGCCCGTCCGCTCTCGGGGACCCGCAGGACGTTGAGGGTGGGCCCCTGGACGACGTCGATGCCCTGCCCATGGGTCTCCGAGCCCTGGACCTCGCCGTACTGCCGGGCGATGGCCGGATCGAAGGTGGCCGCGATCCCCAGCGGTGCCGGCAGTTGGGTGACGTTGGTCGCACCGAAAGCCAGCCCCTGGGGCCCGTCCTGCAGGGTGAGCGACGGGATGCACAGTCGGGGGACTCCCGTAGTGGCGTTCTCGTAGGCGCCGACCCGGGAGAGCACGATCTCGCCGAGCTTCTCCCGGAGCGTCATGCGATCGACCACCAGCCGGGCCAGCGCCGCCGGCTTCTCGTGTCGGTTGACGGCGGTCTGGAGCCAGGGGCACTGGGAGATGTCGGTGTCGAGGGCGATGGCCCGGGAGGGGGTGGCCCGGGTACCGTTGGACTGGGCGCCTCCGGTCACATCGGAGAGGGCCTCGGGCACCGGGCTCATGGCGACCAGCGCCACCAGGACGGCCAGGGCCACGAGCGTCCATGTCCATAGGGAAAGTCTGGACCGGGGCCGGCTCGGCCGATGACGCTGGGAGGGCTGGGAGGTGTTCGCTGATCGGTCCACAGGCTCAGCGCGACAACTTAGCGATCGGAAGCGTCGCTGGTCGGTCGGCCGGCGGTCGTCCCGGCGGTGGGCCCGGTGGCCGATCCGGCGGCCACGGCTGGCGGCCCCGTGACCGGAAGTTGACCAAAATGGTCATATTTGAAAAGATCGACGGCACTGAGCCATATCTTCGAGGGCGAACGCCGTCCCGGACTCGGTTGAAGGAGGCCAAGGTCATGCCCGAATGGGGCTTCGAAACCCGACAGATCCACGCTGGAGCACAACCGGACCCGACAACCGGGGCACGGGCGGTTCCGATCTACCAGACCACCAGCTACACCTTCCGGGACACGGCCCACGCCGCTGCGCTCTTCGGTCTCGAGGAACTGGGCAACATCTACACCCGGATCATGAATCCCACCCAGGCGGTCTTCGAGGAGCGGATCGCGGCCCTCGAAGGCGGCGTGGCGGCCCTGGCAGTGGCCAGCGGCCAGGCTGCCGAAACGGTCGCCCTCCTCAACCTGGCGGAGAACGGAGGGCACATCGTGTCCTCGGCGTCGCTGTACGGTGGCACCTACAACCTGTTCCACTACACCTTTCCCAAGCTCGGCGTGGAGGTCACGTTCGTCGACAACCCGGACGACCTCGACGCGTGGGAGGCCGCCGTCCGACCCAACACCAAGGCGTTCTACGCGGAGACGCTCGGCAATCCGAAGGGCGACGTCCTCGACTTCGGAGGGGTCTCCGCCATCGCCCATGGCCACGGCATCCCGCTGGTGGTGGACAACACGCTGGCGACCCCGTACCTGGCCCAGCCGCTGCGCCACGGTGCCGACATCGTCGTCCACTCCGCGACCAAGTTCATTGGCGGGCACGGCACCTCCATCGGTGGTGTGATCGTCGACGGCGGCGTGTTCGACTACGAGGGGAGCGGGCGGTTCCCCGGGTTCACCGAGCCCGACCCGAGCTACCACGGCCTGGTCTTCGGCCAGCTCCCCGAGGCCCTGTTCCCGGCGCGGTTCGTGCTGAAGGCCCGCCTGCAGTACCTGCGCGACCTCGGACCGGCCATCGCCCCTCTCAACTCGTTCCTGTTCCTCCAGGGCGTGGAGACCCTCAGTCTGCGCATGGAGCGCCACGTGCAGAACGCCACCGCGGTGGCCTCGTGGCTCGAGGCGCGTGACGAGGTGTCGTGGGTCGCCTACCCCGGTCTCGAGTCGAGCCCCTGGCACGCCCGCCAGCAGCACTACCTGCCCAGGGGCGGGGGTGCCATCCTGGCCTTCGGGATCGAGGGCGGCGCCGAGGCGGGCCGTCGCTTCATCGAGGGCCTCGAGCTCTTCAGTCATCTGGCCAATGTCGGCGATGTCCGCAGCCTGGCCATCCACCCCGCCTCCACTACACACTCGCAGCTGACCGAGGCCGAGCAGACGACCACGGGCGTCACTCCGGACCTGGTGCGTCTGTGCATCGGGCTGGAGTCGATCGAGGACATCCTGGCCGACCTCGAGGCCGGCTTCCGCGCCGCCAAGGGAACGTGACCGCATCGCCGCTGCCCGGTGCCTGGCGACCCGGGGAGGACCCGGGCCGGCGGCAGTTCGCCGTGCTCTCGGGTCCCGATGGAGCGGCATTCACCTTCGAGAGCGGTGGCTCGTTGCCCGAGGTCGCGGTGGCCTACGAGACCTGGGGCACACTCGACCGCTCTGCGAGCAACGCGGTCCTGGTGCTCCACGCGCTCACCGGCGACTCCCACGCCGCGGGCCCGGCCGGCCCCGGGCATCCGACGGCGGGATGGTGGGGCGACCTGATCGGTCCGGGCAGGGCCATCGACACCGATCGGTTCTTCGTGGTCTGTCCCAATGTGCTCGGGGGATGCCAGGGCACGACCGGACCCGCCTCCGTCGCGCCCGACGGTGCACCGTACGGCTCCCGGTTCCCGCTGGTGACCATTCGCGACCAGGTGGCGGTGGAGGCCGCGTTGGCCGACGCGATCGGCATCGAGCGGTGGGCCGGCGTGGTCGGTGGCTCGATGGGAGGGATGCGGGTCCTCGAGTGGTGCGTCGGCCACCCCGGGCGGGTCAGCCGGGCCGTGGTCCTCGCCGTGGGTGCCGCCGCCTCGGCCGACCAGATCGCCGTGTGCTCACTGCAGTTGCGCTCCATCCGTTCGGACCCGGCGTTCGCCGGTGGTGACTACTACCGGACGGGCAACCGTCCCGTGGAGGGACTCGCCCTCGCCCGGGGGATCGGCCAGGTGAGCTACCGGACCGGTCGCGAGTTCGACGTCCGATTCGGGCGGAGCGCGCAGGCCAGCGAGGATCCGCTCAAGGGCGGCCGGTTCGCCGTCGAGTCCTACCTGGAGTACCAGGGAGAGAAGCTGGCCCGACGGTTCGACCCGAACTCCTACATCGTGCTCACCGAGGCCATGAACCTGCATGACATCGGGCGCGGGCGTGGTGGCCCCGCCCGGGCACTGTCCGGGGTACGGGCCGACGTGAGCGTGGCCGGCATCGGCTCGGACCGCCTCTACCCGCTCGAGCAGCAACGGGAACTGGGCCGGCTGCTGCCCGGCAATCGGCCGGTGACCGTCATCGAGTCGGAGTTCGGCCACGACGGGTTCCTGCTGGAGGTCGATCAGGTCGGAGCGGTGGTGGCCTCAGCCCTGGCCGGCTGACGCGCACTCGGCCCCCCGGGCCTGGTCCGGCGGGGGCCCGGTCAGGCGCGCTCGGGCGTGAACTCGACCGGCAGGGGCGTGCCTCTCGACGATGCGGCGTCTCCGCGGTCTCGCCGTCACGGCAGTCCACGACGGCCACGAGTCCAGCTCCGGCCGCGATCGCCTGATCGAGATCTGCCATCTCTACCTGGCTGCCCGGGGCCGAGGCGACGACCGTCGGCTTCCCCGGCCGGCCACGGCAGGCGTGTCGCTAGAGTCCCTACGGTGCCGACAGATCCGCGGGAGTTCGACGTCACCCTCCTGGGGGCCACCGGGTTCACCGGTGGCCTCATCGCCGACTACCTGGTGGCGAACGCCCCGGCCTCCACCCGGATCGCCCTTGCCGGGCGCAACGCCGCCAAGCTGGAGGCGGTGCGGTCCCGTGTCGGGGCCGACCTCGCCCTGGTGGCCGTGGATGTCACCGACGCGCAGGCGGTGGGCTCTCTCGCCGAGCGGACCAGGGTGGTCATCTCGACCGTCGGTCCCTACATCGTCCACGGAGAGCCGGTGGTGGCGGCGTGTGCCGATACCGGCACCGACTACCTCGACCTGACCGGGGAGCCCGAGTTCGTCGACCTCATGTACCTCAAGCACCACGCCCGCGCCGTCGAGACCGGTGCACGACTGGTCCATGCCTGCGGTTTCGACTCCGTCCCGCACGACCTCGGTGCCCAGTTCACAGTGGAACAGCTGCCCGAGGACGTCCCGCTCGCAGTCCGGGGACACGTCCGAGCGCGCGGCACCTTCTCCGGAGGCACCGCGGCATCGGCGCTGGAGATCATGGCGAGGTACCGGTCCGGCAAGGCGGTCCACGACATCCGGCGTCAGGTCGAGCTCCCTCCGGCCGGCCGGAGCGTACGGGTCGTGACCGGACGCGTCGGGCGCAGCCCGGACACGGGATGGTGGGAGGTACCGATGCCGACCATCGATCCGCTGGTGGTGGCCGAGTCGGCCCGGCAGCTTCCCCGCTACGGTCCCGACTTCGCCTACTCCCACTACTGGGCGGGCGAGAGCCCCGTGGCTGCCGCCGGCATGATCGCCGGCGCCGGGTTGCTCTTCTCGCTGGCACAGGTCCCCGCGGCACGGCGAACCGTCGAACGCCTGCGCCCGTCGGGCTCGGGCCCGAGTGTCGAACAGCGTGACAAGTCGTGGTTCAAGGTGCGGTTCGTCGGCGAGGGAGGGGGGTCGAAGGTGGTCACCGAAGTGGCCGGTGGCGACCCGGGATACTCCGAGACCTCCAAGATGATCGGCGAGGCTGCACTGTGTCTCGCCCACGACGAACTCCCTGTGACCTCGGGCCAGGTCACCACGGCCTCGGCCATGGGGCCAGCGCTGCGGTCGCGGCTGCAGGCGGCAGGGATCACGTTTGCCGTTCTGCCCTGACCGGTCGCCCCCGGCCTGGTCCGGCTCGCTCAGGCCTCCCGCGCACCGGCCGTGCGGAGCGGGATCCCTCGCGCCGGCCCGTGACGTGCCAGAGAGCTAAATTCCGGGGTCGCAGGCGAGTTGGAGGCACGAACGACACCCGGTGGGTCGGCCAGACCGTTCGACCCCGGTCGGTTTCGGAGTCGGTCGAGGCGCAGCCGTGGTCACGGGACTGCGGCGGTGGGCACGCATTCGAGGGACGTTCCATGACCATTGTTGCTCCAATGCCGGGTGGCCCCCTTCCCCACGGTTCGACGACACCCAACTTCTCGGTCGTCATTCCTGTGTATCAAGGTGCCCGGTGCATCGGTGATGCCATCCGTTCGGTGCTCGACCAGCGCACCCCGGCCCACGAGATCCTGGTCTGCGACGGCGGCTCCACCGATGACCTGGATGCGTCCGTCGCCCCGTTCGCCGGGCGGGTCACCGTTCTCCGCCAGCAGCACAACGGCGTGGCCTCAGCCCGGGGCCTCCACCACGCCACCGGTGAGTTCGTGGCCGTCTGCGATGCCGAGAACATGTTCCTCCCGGGTTGATCGAAGCCTGGTCGAACCTCGCCGTCGAGCGCCCGGACATCGACATCCTTGGAATGGCGTCCTATCTCGAGCAGGACGGCGAAGCGGTCGGCGTCAGCCGGACACCGCAGAGCCCTCCCTACGACATTGAGGATCAGCGCCCCAGCATCCTGCAGGCGGACTTCATCGGCGGCTGCTCGGCCTTTCGTCGAAAGTGCTTGGTGGACCTGGGCGGCTACGACGAGTCCCTTCGGTGCGCCGTGGACTACGACTCGCACGTTCGCCTCGTGCTGGCCGGCAGCCGGGCCGCCCTGAACTTCGAGCCGCTCGCCGTCATCCGCGTGCGGGATGACAGCCTGTCCCGCCAGGGGACGGCCGGTCTGGAGGGGTTGGTCGCCGTGCTCTCCAAGGTGGTGGCCCGCATCGATCTGTCTCCGGCCGAGGAGGCGGTGGGCGAACACCACCCAGATGCCCGTGCACGCTGCCAGTGGGTGGCCGGTACGGGCGGACAGCAGGGGATGATCCGCCTGAAGGCCGCCGTCTCGGCTGCGGTGCCGTCGCTGGCGGGGAGGGCTGCTCGCCTGCACTCGCCGGCCTGAAGGCGGCCGCCGACGAAGTCCGTCCGATCAGTCGAGATCCTGGTTACGACCACCTGATTGCTCTGGCTGAGAAGCACCGTGGACGTGCCGGTATCCGGCGACAGAGTTCTCACCGATCTCGAGCACGGCTGGCTGTGGATCGGCTCACCCCACGAGGCCGTGGCTGCGCGGACCCCTTGTATCCGCCCACAGTCGCCCGAAAGAGGGGGTGGCAGCCGTCAGTCCAGTTCTGGCCAGAAGTGACGCTCATTCCCCGGGGTGAAGTTGCCGATAGTCACAAGGTGAAAGACAAACTATGCGACCCCTGGACGCTGAGACTCGGTGACGGCGTTTGGGCTGGGACGGAACGAATGACGGGCGAGAGTGTGTCGATATGACACCTGAGGAGGACCTGAGCGGCGCCGATCTCCGGCTACACGACCTGAGCGGCGCGAGCCTTCCAGGCCGAAACCTGACCGGGGCCGACCTGAGTGGTGCCGACCTTCAGGGCCAAGACTTGAATCACGCCGACCTGAGCTTCGCTGACCTTTATGGCGCAGACTTGACCACCGCCAACCTGACCGGCACCAATCTGTATGGCGCCAACCTGACCGACGCAACCCTGGTCGGCGCCGACCTGAGTGGTGCCGACCTGAGTCTTGCCAACCTGACCAACGCCATCTTGACCAGCGCCATCCTGACCGGCGCCGACTTGATCGTGGCCACGATGGCCGGCGCCAAGCTCACCGACACTGACCTGACCGGCGCCAACCTGACCGGCGCCAACCTGACCGGCGCCAACCTGAATGGCGCCGACCTGAACGGCGCCGACCTGAATGGCGCCAACCTGAATGGCGCCGACCTGACTTCAGCCGACCTGACCGGCGCCACCTTGACCGGCGCTGACCTTGGCAATGCCGACCAAGCGCCAGTAGGGAGCAAGTCCGGGAGCCGGGGGGTGGAGGAAGAGAAGCCTGCAGGCATCGAGGTGAATCCTGGGGAGGATCTGACCGGCGCTGACCTTCGGGGCCGAAACCTGACAGGCGCTGAACTGAGTGGCGCCGACCTGACCGGCACCAACTTCTGCCTAGCCACCTTGACCGGCGCCACCTTGACCGGCGCCACCTTGACCGGCGCCAACCTGACCTGGGCCGACCTGACGGACGCGGACCTGAGTGACGCCGACCTGACCGGCGCCAACCTGAGGGAGGCCGACCTGACCGGCGCCGACTTGAGTGGTGCCGACCTGACCGGCGCCAACCTGAAGAAGGCTGACCTGAGGGATGCCGACCTGACCGCCACCGACCTGACCGGCGCCGAGGGCCTTGGTGGCACAATGACGGCTGCTAGACGGGCCGAGCTAGCCGACCATCGACGCCGTGCCGAACACCACTAATCAGACCTATCCGGTGCTAGGGCCGCGGGCCTCAGGGCCGACCTGACCGCAGCTGGTCACCGGGCCGAGCGGGCTTGGACGGTCGAAGACGCGCCCCAGTTCCTGGAGTCCACCGCCGATGGCCGGATGGCCATCGCCTGGTCGCTTCTGCTTACCCGTGGGCTTCGCCGTGGAAAGTTGTGCGGACTGCGTTGGGAGGACGTGGACCTCGCCGTTGGGCTCGTGCGGATCAGTCGGACTTGCGTCGTAGCCGATGGCCATTCCGTCGACTCGGTACCGAAGACCGAATCGGACACGCGGTCAGTGCCGTTAGACCCGTCGTTGGTGTCGATCCGGCGGTCGCCCAAGGCCATCCAGGCAGCCGAGAGAATTGGCGACGGTTGGAGTTGCAGGAGGACGGTGGCGACGTCCTCGCCGACGAGGTGGGCCGTCCGTGCCACCCCGACACCATTTCGGAGTGGTTCGTCCAGAAGGTGATGACGAGCGGGCTGCCCCGAATCCGGTTGCACGACTATCGCCACACTGCTGCCAGTCTCATGCTGGCCGCAGGGGTACCCGTGAAGGTGTGCCGGAGATGCTCGGGCACACCAGCCCGACGGTCACGTTGTCGATCTACGCCCACGTCCTGCCGAGTATGGCCGCGGAGGCCGATGCCCGGCTCAGCGCGCCACTCCTCGGGTGATATGCCGCTGACCCACTTCAGATTCGCTGACCACCACAAGTTCGACGACCGAAGTGCAGAGGGATGATGGCTGCTGTAGGCAGTTGCGCACGGATGACATCAACCGCCGACAGGGCTGAGTCATCGGCAGTCTCTGGATCACCCTGAACGGGGCAGTGGAGTTCTACGCATGGCCCGGGGAGGGATCGGATGGTGCCAAACGCTTCAACCTGTCGAAGAAAGCGCCCAAGGCGTTCCTTAGACTCGATGCCATCCAGCCCGACGACCAGACCTGTGGCCCTGGGATATGAAGCTGAGGACTGCCCCAGCTTCATGACGAGTGCGTCGGACTATTCCCGCCTGAGAGGGAGAGGCTTTCCCCCAGCCCCGAAATCACGGCTTGTGCCAGCTCCTGTGACCTGCGACTTCGGTAGAGGTAATGGTGTCCGGTCAGGCTGGCCTTGCGCGGTCTGGTTGGGTTTGGAGAAGTCATCGCAGGTCTGTGTTGGTGTCGGGCCGATCTTCGTGTGGTGAATCGATCCGGGTGCCTGCTGAAGGGATCGTGGGACCTTCAATCGACGACGGGGCGCTACTTGGCCGGTCGCTCACCGTTGCCACTGCGCCGGCCACTCGTGGTCTTCGTCGCCCGCGAGGGCGACCTCGCCCTAGCTCGGTTCGATCACTGGCATGGCTGGCGACCACCATTGAGGCTGACAGGGAACAGCACCGCGTTCCG
>JBKQMB010000052.1:0-15086 GCA_052326605.1 Acidimicrobiales bacterium
ATTAGTGGAACAAGGAGCCCGGCGGGTGGATCCCCGACCCTCAGGGGTAGGGAATAACGTGAACGCAGGGGTAGGGAATTACTTGAACGTCCTGGTCAATCGCTAGGGAAATACTTGAACGCTGACAAAGGCAAATACGTGCAGGCCTCGGAAGGTGACCCGGCGTCCATTGCCGGGAAGTCCGAGCATCTCCCCGATGACGCTCCCGGTCATGTTATCCGCCGCCAGAAGACCCAGTTGGACGCAGGACGTTGGCTCCTCGCCGGTGCACTTGCTGAGCTGACCGCTGCACTTCCTGAGTGAGAGGCCAGGACTGGAAGCCCAGGAGGGCGTTTTCGACGGACCCTGTCACCACGGTCCGTCGAGAGGGGCGGTCCGGCGCTCGGACGGCCCGCCACAAATGCCGGCTACTGAGCGGGACTTCCCTTGGCAACCTGGCCTAGCCCAAAAGTGCCTGGTTGTGGGCGACACAACTATCGCGACCAGTGACGTGGTCGGGTTCGCTCATCTCCGCTGAGAACCCGTGAGCCCCAAACCACGTTGGAACTCACATCCACTGTCCTCAGCGTGCAAGGCTGAGCGCGCCCAAACCTCAGTCGGTCGATTGTTCCGTCAGGAGAGAGGATGCCCGAATCGAGAACCCACCGGCAGATTCGAGGAACTCGAGCAGGTCTCCGGTCGGAGGTGCCTTGGGACACGTGCGCCGATCTGCCTCCGCGTCAACTACGCAGAAGAGGTAGCCGAAATCGTGTGGACTACGGAGCAGCCCCCATCGGGGTTGGTAGGAGACCTCGGGGCCGTTCAGGCTGATCACCTCGATCAACCGGACTGGGTCATGATTCCAGAGGGACAGCCGCTGCCCATCGATCTCGACCGTGAGGACCCCATCGTCGGCAACATCGATCAAGGTCCCTCTCGACGGCCGATTCTCTGCGTCCTCGCTTGAACGGTGTGCCTGGATCCAATGGACCTCGTGGCCGGGCGCATACAGCCCACAACGCTTGAGAGGTCGGGTTTGTGCCATTTCTTCCTCCATCGCGTGGCGTTCGCACCTTGCCGAAGCAGGTTGCGGCGGTGTCGACGGGCCACGTCCCTCAACCGCTCTTGATGGTGATCCCAAGGATACCGCCACGATGTGACACTCAATCCGTCTGGATCGCACATGCTGCCTCCGGCGTGCGGGCGACCCTGACGAAGCAGGTGGCAGCAGCCAGATTGCGAGCGAAACGACAGTCGTCCGCGTCCTGGCAGACGGGTCCAGGCAGATCTGTCCGACCTGCTTCTTGATGTTGCCCGTCTCGGGCCAGTGCGACAATTACACTTGAATCGGCGGGAATCGGCATCTGCTTGGAAGTGGAATCACGCCACGCAGGTCCTCAGCTACCCAAGCTGACAACCTTCCACAGCACCCTCGGTGGGGGGTTCGACTCGGAGAGCCGTATCCAACCTTCGACAGACGGACCCATGTTGCGCACCCAATGGGCGGCATGACCGCTCGTCTCAGTCGGCTCCCTTCTCATCCAGCTGCTCAGGGGGAGGCTTCGCGAATGTGGACGGTTCCGTGTGTCCGCTCCCCTGACCGCCAGTACCGGACCGATGCTCGATCACGTCGATCTTGGCCTCACAGGCCTCTACGATCGCTGGGTCACCATCTGTCTCGTGGGCATCGAGGTACTCCCGTGCCTCTCCCACTGTTGCCGGAATCCAACCCTTATTCCATACAGGCATGGTCCAGACCGTATCGGGTGCCACTCAGTCGTGCCGTGTGAAGGCTCATCAGTCGAGCTACGAGCTCACCGTGTATGTCGCCGTGGCCGTCTGCTTCTGACTCGTCCCTGTCGGTCCGTGAATGGTCCCCGTCACCTTCCACTTCCCGATCGTCCCGTGAAAGGGGATCGGCGGGGAACTCAGATTGGGGTTCGCGGGTGCGCCGAGGACAGCGTGGACCGTCTGGCCGTCATAGGTCCCCGTGATGGTGAAGGACTCAGCGCTGGAGGAGCTGGGTGAGAGCGGAGTCCCGATGAGCACGCCGAGGTCGAACGACTTCCCAGCGAATGACCCCTTGTACCGGAAGACCTGGACATCCTTCGATGCACCCGTCGTGGTCAGGAACGGGTTTGTGCTGCCGGTTGGAAGCGTGAGAGTGGCAACCCCTGATACTGAGTGGCCTCCGATGTTTCCGGTGAACGACTGGGGTGGGTTGCCGATGGTGTTTCCGTTGTTCGGCGCCGGTGTCCAGGTGATCGTCGCCGTGCCACTGCCAGCTGAGATGGCTGCTGACGCCTCCGAGAAGACGAAGATGCCCACGATCACGACTACGACCACGATGGCGGCAACGATGATCCCGATGATCAGCGATCGGTGGCGGCCCTTCGAGGCGACGGCTGGATCAGCTGCGACCGATGACCCCACATCGGTCGGCGCTTCATCGGCCTGAGCCTTCTCTGGCAATCCGTCGGAGGATCCCGGCCCGGCTACTGGTTCTCCCTCGGAAACTCCGCCACCTGCGTGCACTTGCTCTCCGATGTCTGGCGCCGCCTCGGCACGGATGGTAACCGAGTCAATGGCGCACCATGAGTTTCCTGAGCATCGCCACCGCGTCGGCAGCCTACGGCACGCTTGGACGATCGGGCTGCAGCCAACTCCATCCGACGGAGTGCGACTCCTCGGTGTTGGTGTCGAGATCCCAAGTGCAATCGTGCACACGAGAAGCTGCTATTGACCTTCTTCCCGTTCTCAGGGTGCAAAGCCGAGGACCCGTTCGGCTCGCGTCCTTAGGCTCCACCAGGAAACCCCGTAGCCCCGGAGCCTTTCGGTCTTGGCTCACCTTCGGTGCAGATCTTGCCTTTCGATTCAGCCGTCGTCGGCGCCCCAGCCGAGTTCGTCGGCAAGCAACAGGAGCACCCTGTTGGGCAGCCGTTCGCCGCGCTCGAGGAGCTTGAGGCAACCCTGCACATAGACTCTTCGGGCATCCTCGATACCGCGTGTTTGAACGCGCCCGGCGGCAGGAGGACGAATGCCGATGATCTCAGCAAGGTCCGCTGATTGGTCACCCGCGTCGGTCTCCTCGAGCAGCGATTCGATGACGCGAAGCATGTACCTCCTCGGCGGCGATCCCTGCTCCCATCGGGCGACTGACTGCTGGGTCACTCCCAGTTGATCCGCCACTTCTCGCTGAGTCATCCCGTGCTTCAGGCGATAGGTACGGATCCGCTCGCCGAGCCCATCGGGTGGCTCCACTGAGTACTCATTTGTATCCACTAATTGTTCACGCTACTCCGGTGCTTGTGGAGTTGACAAGGCCCGGGCTCAGAGATGGTCGTGAGACGTGTTGAACTACATTGATGTTGTTCACTCGCCGCGGGTATGTGTTCAGCGTGGGTGCGGCGGCTGAGTTCGCAGCTCTGCACTGGCGCAATTCGCCAAGTCCTCTTCTCCGGTGGCTGAGTTGATCAGGCAGAGTGTCCTCAGCTACTGAAGCTGAGCCAGCGCGCGTCGAGAGTGTCTTCAGCTTCAACGCTGAGGACACTATGGGCTAGTTGGGCTTCTGGTCACCCAGCTGGCCACTGCGACCTGGAGTGCGGTCTCAATCCAAGCAGTTGAGGACCAAAGTCGCTCGCCGGTTCTGCGAGGAACGAAGGAGGCGAGGTACATCCGCGTTCGCGAACGTTGCCTGCCCGTGTAACAACACATCTGCCACACGTCGCAAGTCGCCACGTCGGGCACGAAGTGGGGCATTATCGCCGCCTTGGAACGTCGACTACGGAGCGTGATGCGAAGGTTCGTCTGAAATGGAATAGTGATCGAACGAGCAAGTCCATCCGGGGAGGACGCATGCCTACAGACCGCAGTCACGCCATGGATCACATCGTGGTGGTCCTCTTCGAGAACCGCTCACTGGACAACTTGCTGGGCCACCTCTACGGACCTGAGGACGGAAAGACCTTCGAGGGCGTGATCGGGAAGGGCCTCTCAAACCCGATCCCCGAGTGGGCCGAGGACGGCGCCAAGCGCAAGGTGGTGCCCTACACCGTGGCCACCGACATGGACAGCCCCAACCCCGACTCGGGTGAGGAGTACCCACACACCAACACGCAGCTCTACAACATCCTGAGTGAGGAGAACCGCTTCAAGTTGGGCGACGACATCACCGGACCGTGGAATGCTCCCGAGCATGGTCAGACGCCGACCATGGACGGCTTCGTGACCGACAACATCAGCACGTTCACCGCCGAGATGGGTCGCCAGCCAACATATGAGGAATACGCCCACATCATGACCGGGTTCACCCCGGAGCAGGATCCGGTGCTGAACGGCCTGGCCCGGGGATTCGGGGTGTTCGACCACTGGTTCTGCGAAGTCCCGTCGCAGACCTTCATGAACCGTTCCTTCTGGACGGCAGGAACGTCGTCCGGCCTGACCGTGAACAGTCCGGCGAAGAAGTGGCTGACGAACAACGATGCCGAGACGATCTTCAACCGGCTCGATGATCACGGCAAGACCTGGAAGGTATACGTCGCCGAGCCGATGCAGTTATCGGCGACCGCGGTCATCCACTACCAGCGCCTGAAGGAGCACCTGGAAACCCACTTCGTGCCGTTCGCCCAGTTCGAGACCGATGCGGCCAATGGCGACCTGCCCGACTTCTCCTTCATCGAGCCGTGTCTGATCATCGGACACAGCGACTACCACCCCGCCGCCGGACGGGCTCTGGGCCACGGCATGGAGATCCCGAGCCTCGATCCTCCGTCCTCGATCCTGGGCGGCGAAGCTTTCCTCGCACGGATCTACGACGCCTACCGGGGGATGCAGTCCTCGACGGGCGCGAACGTCTGGAACACCACGTTGCTCATCGGTTGGGACGAGCCGGGTGGCACCTACGACCACGTACCACCCGGCCCGGTCCCGTCTCCCGACCCGAAGGCACCTGCCGGGGAGCACGGGTTCACCTTCGATCGGTCTGGCTATCGGGTCCCGGCGGTGATCATCTCCCCCTGGGTGGCTGAAGGCGACGTGTTCAACGAGGAGCACCGGCACACGTCGCTCATCGCCACCCTCCGGGAGCAGTGGGACCTCGGAGAGGCATTCACTGCACGAGACGCCGCCGCTCGGACGTTCTCCCACGTCTTCACACTCGATAGCCCTCGTGACCCGAAGATGTGGCCCGTTCCGCAGGCACGCCCGGTGCCCCAGTTCACATTGGATGCCCTGGCGCTCGGACAGACTGTGGCTCCCTTGGGCAAGGACTTGCTCGACGGCCTCCGTGGCTACGCAGAGCAGAACAACATCAAGCTCGAAGGATTGCCCGAGGACCCCAAGGCCGACATCGCGCCCGAGCAGATCCTGACGGTGCTGCGGAGTGCCCTGGCCATGTTCTTCCCGCTCTTGGCTCCCGCCGCTTCCACCAAGTAGCGGGTCCGAGCATCAACCTAAGCATGTCCCAATAAGACAGCGGGCCTCTATCGCTTGGGTGCCCCGACCGCCGGCTCCGGGTTCGTTACCCGCCGCCCGACTCTACGGGAGCTTGCCGACTGCTAACTGCCCGGGTCCGGTACGTCAAGGACACCTCAGGGCCACCGGTTCTTGTTGACACTGCTGGCCCCGGTCCCAGCAGTATGAAGCAATACTGCCTACGGCATTTGTCAAGCCCAGCAGCATCAGCTTCGCGGAGAATCTGTCTTTGACAACTCCAGGGCCCCCGGCTAAAAGTGCCGCATGACAACCAGGCGAGCTATCGTGACGGGCTGTTCCAGCGGAATCGGTAGGGCAACCGCGATCGAGCTGACCGCCCGAGGATACGAAGTGGTGGCGACAGCCCGCCGGCTCGATGCAATCACCGATCTGGAAGTCGCGCGCACCTTGGTGCTCGACGTCGATTCCGACGAATCCGTGGCCGCTGCTCGCGAAGAAGTCGGTCCCGTGGACGTCCTGGTGAACAATGCGGGCTTTGGCATCGAAGGATCGGTGGAGGAGGTCCCCCTTGCCGACGTCCGTCGAGCATTCGAGACGAACTTCTTCGGGGCCGCGCGCATGATCCAGGCATTCGTCCCAGACATGCGGGAGCAGGGCTCAGGTACCGTCGTCAACGTCACTTCGGTGGCCGGGATCGTGGCCGGTCCCCTCGGCGGCTTCTACGCCGCTTCGAAGTTCGCCCTTGAAGCGCTCTCAGAGGCGCTGCATCTGGAGGTGGGCCACTTCGGAGTCGACGTTCTCATCGTCGAGCCCGGTGCCATCGCGACGGAGTTCGGAACGAATCTCGTCGACTACCGCGGTCGTCCAGGACCCTATGCAGCGCTGGCCAGCCAATGGGAGGGTGCCATGGGGAAGCTGAGTGGTGGTCAGCCCTCACCTGGTCCCGACCTCGTCGCAGTGGCCATTTGCGATGCCCTCGATACTGAGAACCGAACCTTGCGGCTGCCCGTCGGGACCGACGCCGAGCTCATCGCTTCCACCCGGCAAGGTGCGAGCTACGAGGCATTCGAAGCCACGATGCGCCAGGTGCTTCAGCTCGACTGGTAGAAGCGCAGCTCCGCGGCGAACGGGCCCGATTGGCCGTCAACGGTAAGACACCCGTCGAGCATCCGCAGGGCAGTTGGGCGTCCCCGAGGGTCTGGGGCACCTACGTATCGGTCCCGAGCACAAGCCTGCGACTCGTCACCGGCTCCCTCACGGTCACGACCCCCGCACGGGACCTCTCTACGAAAAGGCATTCCCGCTATCGCCACCACTCAGACGGCAGCCATCAGGAGGGTGGTGGAGTCTCACAATGCCGTTGTAGTAGTCCATTGCGTCGTCGATATCGGGGCCATCGATGGAAAAGGCTTCGTCAGGCCGGAGGTCCTTGAAAGAAAGGGTGAGTTGCATCCGCCCCGCTCGACGAGATGGCCGGGCTGTGAATAGTGCCCTCGAAACCTCTTCGTACTTGATCGTCAAGTGCGATTGAGTGGAAGGACGCTTGCAGCTCCCGACAAAGAGCAGTCTCTGGTCCGTGAATATCAATGTTCCGGTGCCGAGGATCGTCCGTTCGGTCCTCACCATGTTCCGCCGCCGGGACTTGGACGGGGCCGCCCCACCCAGTGCGTCGAGAGGTCTCAGAAGATCCACGGCGGTCACGGTTCTGCCAACAACAGGCTTCCGACCGGGTTGGGCAAGCGATGTTTCGGCAACTTTCAGTCTGCGTGCCCCGTACTGGACAATAGCGCTCTCGCCTTCCCACAAGGGGGTGTCAACTGCGATAGTTTTCAAGTGGCCGCATGCGATGACCCCCCTTCTGAGCCGATCTGCCACGGCTTGCAATCGCTTCCGGTCGACCTTACGCAGGCGATTGGGAGAATTGCCATCTCCAGTCCGGTGGTGCTCCCCCGGCAACGGCTTGCGGGAAGGTTGCGTGAGCCACGTGCATACGAGAGGCGCTTCCAACGCTTGGCCATCCGGTTCGAGTTCGATGAACCTTGCAGCAGCCTTTTCCCTCCCAACCGAGCCTCTATCCCAGCTCTCGATTGGAGGCTCCTCCGTTGCCCTCTGATGCCAGATTGCTACGAGCTGCGCATCTACGCTTTCCCCTAGCAGGTAGGTGCCACCGGCAAAGATGAAGACAACGCTCCATGCCGTTCTCTGCGGCACTTTCACTGATGATGCTTCTAGTCGGCCCTGACTGCTTCGAGGGTCATGGTACCCAGTCGGGGAAAGTCGGTCAGGCCGATCAGCATTTTCCGTTCCAATTGGATGCTCAGTGGGCTGTTGAACCCATCCGTCTCTTTCGGGGACTGGGGTGGATGCGATCACCTCTTCAGTCCATCCCGATCCGTCCGAATCGCGAAGAGGCATTGCGTCGGACGGATCGGGATACCAATCGGTCGAGGCGACAGGTTGAGCAGCGACCGCGCCAGTGGGGGCTGACGGTGAAGCGAATCCTGAGAAGGACTGGCTGCTCTCTACCTGTTCAACGGCTGGTTGTGCCGCGTCCGCTTCGACTTGAGTGACGCTGCCACCGTCACTCACCCAGACAGTTGGCTCGCGATCGGAGAAGTACCTGAACTCATGCTGCCCAGACGAATCGGGATGCCAGCCCTGCAGTTCCGTCACGCCTCACCTTCCCGCCATCTCACCGCACTCGATTCTGACCGAGGTCACTTAACGCCAAGGTGACACCGAGATGAACGTTGCGTGACGAGCGTAGCAACTGACGTTCCGCACTTCTCGATGACGATATTGTCCCCCACTTCCCCTGGTCAGCGCTTCGTCCGACCCGATGAGAGGCTCTTGACGACTCGTAGTATCCGAATACGCGATCACCCCCTCCACCAGGGCTCTGCAGAGCGTCAAGCGTGGCGGCCACGTCGACTCGATGCGACGGCACCGAGCAGGTGGCCAGCTGTGGGCCTTCGCCTATCTCGCCGTCTATCACCTCCTCGGGTTGGTCCTCCTGTTGTTTCGTACCGAACAGTCCAAGGAAGTCGGGCTGCTCGCCCTTCGCCGTGAAGTGGCAATCCTCCGGCGCCAGGTGGGGCGTTGCGCATATCAGCCTGCCGATCGTGCGCTGCTGGCCGCCCTCAGTCGCTGGCTTCCCCGTTCGACTTGGGGAATCTTCGGTGTCACCCCTGCCACCTTGCTGGCCTGGCACCGCCGGCAGGTGGCCAAATGCTGGACGTATCCCCATCGCTCACCGGGTCGTCCATCCATCGACGCCGAGACAACCGCGCTCATCGTGCCCTTGGTCAGGGAGAACGCGAGATGGGGCTACCGGCGCATCCCGGGTGAGCTGCTCAAGCTCGGCGTGCGTCTTGCGAAGAGCACCATCGCCCGGATCATGAAGGACCACGACCTCGGTCCTGCTCCCCGGCGCAGTGGTCCCACCTGGTGAGAGCTCCTGCGCTCCCAGGCGTCGGGCGTCGTGGCCACGGACTTATTCCGTGTCGACACTGTGCTGCTTCAACGCCTCTACGTGCTGGTCCTCATCGAGCTCGGTAGCCGGTGAGTCCGGATCACCGGGGTGACCGCTCATCCCAATGCGGCGTGGGTCACCCAACAGGCCAGGAACAGCACCGGTGACCTCGCCGATGCTGACACCACCGCAAAGTTCCTCGTCCGCGATCGTGACACGAAGTATGTGACGAGTTTCGACGAAGTGTTCACGGCGGAGGGTGCCGAGATCCTCCGGACCCCGAATGCGAATGCCCTTGCCGAACGGTTCGTGCGCACCGTGAGATCTGAGTGCCTCGACCACCTTCTGATCATGAACGAAGCCCACCTCGAACGCATCCTTCGCAGCTATGGATGTCACTACAACGGCCATCGCCCACATCAGGGGCTCTCACTGGAGATCTCGACCTTCTGGTCCGACGACCACGCCGAGGCCTTGACCTCGATCCGGGAGAAGCGGCCTCCCCGCTTCACCGGCCAATGACGAACGAGGAGCTGTCGCTGGATTTGCTCGAGGGAATCATGACCACGAGGGCCATGCGTCGCTACACGGACGAGCCCGAGACCGACGACGAGATCCGGACGTGCCTGCGCGCCGCCGTGCAGGCCCCCTGTGGCGGCAACATCCAGCCCTACCAGTACCTCGTCGTGCGCGGCCCGGAGGTCAAGGCCCGCCTGGGCGCGATCTATCTGCAGGCATGGGGGCGCTATGGGCAGCCACGAACACCGCCATCGGCGACCGTTTCTCCAGCGAGAAGGCCAGACGGGCGTGGGAGCGCAACATCGCCGCTTCGGACCACCTGGCCCACCACCTGGGCGAGGCGCCGGCCCTGGTGCTCGTGCTCATGCCCGACATCGAGATGACGGCGACCGACAACGAGGGGGAGATGGACGTCGGGCCCATCTACGCCTCCGTTTACCCGGCCATGCAGAACTTCGTGCTGGCGGCGCGGGGCCAGGGCGTAGGCACGGTGATCAACACCGTCTACCGCATCCACGAGGACGAGGTCCGCGACCTCTGCGGGATCCCCCATCGGTACCTGGTGGTGGCCCTGTTGCCCCTGGGCCGCCCGCGGGGCTGGTTCGGCGTTGCCCCGCGGGCGCGCACCGCCGAGGAGCTCACCGGCTGGGACCGCTTGGGCGAGCGCCGGCTCCCCGACTAGCCAGGCAGGCTGAGATCGCTGGCTCGGGAGCCCAGCTTCAAGAGCAGGGGATGGTGATTCAGAACCTCAGCTATGCAGCTGAGGACGGTGGCTGGAAACACCGAGTACGCGGGCTGAGTGTCCAGCCGACCACGAAGGATGGGGCATGAATGCCGGACTGCCCCACCTGCCCGGTTCTGGGGCAGCCGTCCGCGAGGCTTCCCACTCGTTGCCTCCGCAACTGGGAAAGGCAGTCCCAGTTGCGGATCCCGTCGGCGACATCTTCGTCGAACTGCAACGTGAAATGCTCAGCCCAGGTAGGCAGCGGCCTCGCTGCGGGCCAGGCTGACCAAGTTGCCGAGTGCGATATTCACGTCGACCAGATGGAGGCCCCACGTGGCGCCGAGCGTCTGACCCACTATCATCCGGGTGTCGCCGACATTGATCGGGGCACTCACCTGCAGCCAAGTCGCCCCGCCCTGCGAGAGGCACTGGCCCGAGTAGAGGTCCGGCTCGGCCACCCACGGCGTGGGCAGTACGGGCGGCGTGACGCCGGTTAGGTTCCCCAGCCCTATCGCCGCCGACCTGGTCGGAAAGTAAGGGGCGAGGGGGGCGGTCCCGCCGGAGATGTCGGCCGGGTTGACGCACAGGACCTGGAGTCCGGCCGTCGAGCTCGTGCCGGACAGCAGGCTGACCCCTGAACCCGGTCGGCCGAACTGGGAGCCGGCCGGTGGCGTCTGGTCGAAGCTCGAGTAGGCAATGACGCAGCCGGTCTGCCTGGCGGCGGTGCAGGCCGGGATGTGCTGAAAGCTGCCCCCCACGGTCTTGCCCACCGGAACGGTCACGTTGCCCCCGAGGATCATGGCCGACACGAGGTGCGAGCGCACCGCCGAGTTGTTGTCCACCTGCCTGTGCAGCAGCTGGATCAGCATCGCCGCGCCCTGCGAGTGGCCTATGAAGATCACGCCCCGGCCCCGGTTGTAGTGGGCCAGGTAGTCCTGCCAGGCCGCCTGCACCGACGTGTAGGCGGTGGTGAGGTCCGAACCGGTGATCGCCCCGGGATCGGTCAGCGCGTGCAGGGTCAACTGCGGGTACACGGGGGCATAAACCCTACACACCTGGGAGAAGCGTGATGCCTGGATCCGGGCCACCGCCGTCTCGGACGGATCGATGTGCAGGTTGGCCACCACCCCCGACTGCCCGCTGACAGTCGGGTAGACGTAGAAGCAGTCGACAGGGGGATTCTTCGCTGGCGCGGCGTGCTCCACGGTCGTGGGGCCCGACACCGGGATCACGGTCGTTGTCAGGTTCGCAGTGCAGGGGTCGCCGGGCAGACCGGGCCGGCACAGCCACTCGATGCCGGCACCGTCCGTCCTCGATGATGCGGCCCCATTGGCCACCGCAGTCCGAATCGCTCCGGTTGCCACCGTCGTAGTGGGGGCGGCGTTTGACGAACCGCACGCCGCTGCCACCACCGCGACGAGGGCGCACACGGCGGTCGCAGCGAGCGGTCGACAATGGCCGCTCATCAGTGTTCGAGGACGACGGTCCAACTTGCACGCACCTCCGTGGAATGGCAATCTCGTCCCTCTTCCGGGTCGCGTTGCCGACTGCTGCCTTTGCCTCGAGGTTAGCGATGAATTGCTGTTGCCTCTCGTCTTGGCACTTATCAATCTTCAGACTTGTCAAACGGCCCCGAGACGTGCTCCCGGTCAGCCTCTCCGACTGAGTACATCGACTTGCGCCCTCGGCCTCGATAGCTGAGAGCCGAGAATGAAGATCTCAGCTACCCAGGCTGAGGACACCAGCTCGGGATCTCAGCCATCGAAGCTGCGCACATTCCCGGCAGCGTTGTGCGGGGATACCCGAACGCCAGACTTGGGCGAGCACTAGGGCACGCGCGTTCGGTCCGGCTGATGGCTCGGCCAAGAGCACGCGGGTCCGTCGTTATCTGAAGCCATGTCCAACAGCGCCGAGGACGGCTGGAGCACATCCCGGTTGGTCGATCGGTCGCGCTCGCGAAAGGAAGCGCCACCTGGGGTTGGTCCGCGGAAATCGCGACCCGGAGCCGGCGCGCCGGGACCGTGCTCAATCAGCTCAGGTTGCGCGCTGGGCCTACCATGACGCCGTGGCGAGGCGATCCTCCATCCTGTGGTCCACTGCTCTCGCAGTGGGTTTGGCTACCTGCTCAACACCGGCCGTGGATCGGTGGCATCCTCGACGTCAGACACCCCGTCGGCAGCCCCCGGCACCACATCGTCCACAACGACCGCTGCCCGACCAATGTGCCCGATTCGTTCAAGGGAAGGGCATATCCGCACCCGGCTGGGGCTCTCTACCCGAGGTCCAGACCCGCCACCCTTTCCACCCTCCAGGCCCTCAGGCCGCTCATGAGATCTTCGTCAAACCAACCTGCCGACGATTGCATCTGCTCTCCATCAGAGCCAAACTTCGACTGAGGTGATGGCTTGCGACTTTCGATGCGCTCGTTGAAAGTAATCAGCGCGGGATTGGTGCTGGCAGGAGTCATGTCGGCTTGCGGCGGTGGCACGCCTCCAACTGCTTCGGGTACGGCAACGAGCCATTCCGCCGCGTCATCGGGGAGCCCGGAAAGCCGAGGCTTGATCCTTGGCCCCGATGGTTTGGGCATCGTGCGAGTCGGAGAAGGTCAATCCACTGCCATGACAGCAATGACGAAGTTCCTCGGTCGTCCAAGTCGCACAACGACTGGTGGATGCCTTTACCGAACCGAGGTGGAGTGGAACGACCTTTCCTTGGAGTTCTACTCCGGTCATCTGTCCGGCTACCGATATCTGCGAGGTGGACTCCCCACCGATGGAACCTCAACCAACCCGTCAGGCCCGACCACACCGCTCTTGGTGACTGCCACCGGAGTGATGCTGGGAATGACACTGAGCATGGTGCGCACGCACTACCCTGCTGGCGACTTCAGTTACGAAGAGGGAGGGGCGATTGTCGTCCCGGGTGTGTCGGCTGGGGATCGGATGGCACTCCTGTTCTTCGAAGACCTCCCGACATCGGCGCTAGTTGAGATCAAGGGCGGCCAAACGTGCGGAGACTACTGAACCAGAGTCATTTTGCGGTGTTTCTGCGTTGAAAGCGCCGACCCAACGCTGGCGGTCCGCCGGTGTAGACCGTCTTCCATGAAGCTCAAGCTCGATCTGCACGAGATCTACAACCGGGGCGACGACATTGATCGTGCCCTGCGAGCCACCATCGACGAGGCGGTGGAGAAGAAGGTCCGACTGGTGGAGATCATCCCCGGCAAGGGGAGCGGCCAACTGAAGAAGCGTGTGCTGCGATTCCTCGACCAGAAGGAGATCAAGGCACTCTACGACCGTGTCGAGAAGGACTCCCACAACTTCGGGCGGATACTCGTACACTTCCGGCCGAAGTAGCCGACGTGCCCTAATGCCCCACCCTCTCCGGCGGTGGACCCTACGGGACATTGTTAATGATAGGGGTCACCCGGTCCAACCAGTCATCGGTACGTTTCGATCGGGCACGTTCGTCCCGGGAATCCGAACTGTTGGGCACTAGGGTCTTGCGTCATCTTCGAACGGAGGATTCTGGCATCTGGGCACAGCTCATCTCGATGCGATTGAAGCCGGGTAGGGAAGACGACCTACCGACGCTGCTCGAGCACTTACGGGCAGCCGAACAACTAGATTCTGGCCCACTGCGCTCGACGGCCATGCGGGACCAGAACGACCCGAGCCGGGTCTACATGTTTGTCGTCTTCGAGAGCGAAGAGAAGGCTCGAGATCGCGACAACGATCTCCGACGGCAGGAGGGACTGCAGGCTGGATGGGCACTGATGGCAGAGATCTTCGACGGTGCTCCAGAGTTTGTCGACCTGACCATCGTTGACGAGATGTCGATATAGGCGAGGCGGTTCATTAGGTCACCTGATTGGCCCGGCTTCGGCAAGTGCATCGCTCGCAGATGCCGAGCGCCGAGCACGTCCCCTGGCGACTGGCCTTACCCCACTCATGCCGTCGACCACGGTCAATAGACGCCGCCAACCTGTTGTGGGGCAGGCCGGCACTGATTAGGAGAGGCGGCAAACGACAAGGGCGTTTGATGAGTTCCCTGCGAACGTTCCACCCTTGATGCCCTCCACCGGCACGGATTCCGTGGCTGAACCCGAGGTTCCTGACGGGGGTCCCATCGTGGCAACAGTCGTTCCCACGATCCGGCCCCATCGACGCACATCAACCCTGCACGAGAACGGCCCGGAGACTGCCGTCACGATGAAGTTCACTTGTTCAGCGGGGACCCCTTGGTCAGTGAGCTGCGGATTGTAAGGCTCGAGCGTCGGAGTGACGGAAGTGACATGCGTTACGAGTTCCCCTGGTGTCGGCGGGAGACTCGACGTGCCGGGGGCTGCCCCAGGCGTAGAGCCGCAAGCGGTAAGCGACGTTCCTGCAACCAATGATGCAGCTACGGCCAGCCACACGCGGATCACCTGGCGATCGTATGCGGCCGCCGGGTACGAATGGTTTCGGACCACCGCCCCACGTGCCCGCCGAAGTCACTGTGGCGTCCCACCGAGCCGGCGATAGGGTCACCCCCGAAGATGTACTCCGACGGCCCGTGGAGGGCCGACAGATCTGGTCCACCAGGGATAGCTTGAGGATGTTAATCGTCGCGTTGGACTCCATAGGGATGCAGCCGCCCTATTGACGCTGGCGCTCTTGCTCACTGCATGTAGCTCAACTCAACGGGCACAGAATTCGACCTCAACTGTCGCCTCTGCCGCTGCCATAACCACGCCGGTGCAGACGGGCTTTGGTGGCCTGGAATACTTCTGTGCCCAGCAGCCGCTCACGGGAGACATCCGCTACGACGGCACCTCCGGTGAGGTTTCGATGGACCTAGTGCGGTGACATTCAAATAGCGCGCGATTCGCGCACTTGCTCGAGGGCGACCCGCCCACGCCGAACCTTGGCGATGATCTGGCCGGATGTCTTGGTCCACACAAAGGGATTGGGGTCCTCG
>JBKQMB010000053.1:0-11839 GCA_052326605.1 Acidimicrobiales bacterium
GGAACGAGGACCCCAAGCCGTTCGTCTGGCACAAGACCGCCGAACAGATCCTCGATCGCCTCGCCGGCTACTGCACAGCCGTCACCGCCGAAAACATCAGCGCTTCAAGCTGACAGCACACTAGGAGCGGGCTTCCCTGGCCGGCCCGGCCGGGCCGGGACCAAATGGACTTCCGACTCTGGCGCAAGCAGGGCCGGATTGTGGATGGTGGAGTGGTGACGATCGGTGGGTTGACGGACGAATCGGCCAAGGTGCTCAACCGGGCAGCGCGGCCGGTGACAGGTGTGACCGAGGACTACGACTCGCTCCTCGGGCTCATCGGGGATCGGCGGATCGTGCTGATCGGCGAGGCGTCGCACGGCACCCACGAGTTCTATCGGGAGCGGGCACGCATCACTCGCCGGCTCATCGACGAACTGGGGTTCACCGTGGTGGCGGTCGAAGGGGACTGGCCCGACGCCTATCGGGTGAACCGGTACGTGATGGGCACGCCCCACGACGCGGATGCCGAGGCAGCACTGCGGGGGTTCCGGCGGTTCCCCACCTGGATGTGGCGGAACCGCGACGTCCTGACCTTCGTGCAGTGGCTCCGGGCCCGCAACGATGCCCAGGCGCATCCTGCGACCAAGGCCCGCTTCTACGGGCTCGACCTCTACAGTTTGCGGACTTCGATCGAGGCGGTCATCGAGTACCTCGACCAGGTCGACCCGGTCGAGGCCGCCAACGCGCGCCAGCGCTACTCGTGCTTCGACCACGTGGACGCCGAGGGACAGGCCTATGGCCATTCGCTCCTGTACCAGGGCGCCGCCCCCTGTGAGAACGAGGTCGTCGCCCAGCTGGTGGAGCTGCAGCGCCGATCGGAGCTGTACCTGCGGCGGGACGGCTGGGTGGCCGAGGACGAACAGTTCTATGCCGAGCAGAACGCGCGGCTGGTCAGGGACGCCGAGGAGTACTACCACCAGATGTATCGGGCGGAGGTGTCCTCGTGGAACCTTCGCGACCGCCACATGGCCGGCACGCTGGAGGCCCTCATCGACCACCTCGACCGCCGGTCGGGGGAAACCAAGGTCGTCGTCTGGGAGCACAACTCGCATGTGGGGGACGCGCGGGCGACGGCGATGGGGGCCCGTGGCGAGTTCAACGTCGGCCAGTTGGCACGCCAGGAGCACGACGGTGATGTCGCACTGATCGGGTTCACGACGTTCGACGGCCGGGTCACTGCCGCCTCGGACTGGGGTTCGCCTGCCGAACGGAAGCATGTCCGACCTGCCCGCCCCGACAGCCACGAGGCCTTGCTGCACGCCGTCGGCCTTCCCCAGTACTGGCTGGCGACCGCCGACGCCTCTGTGCACGATCTCTTGTGCCAGCCGCGTCTCGAGCGCGCCATCGGTGTGATCTACCGTCCGGAGACCGAACGGCAGAGCCACTACTTCGAGGCACGCCTTTCCGAGCAGTTCGACGCGGTGATCCACGTGGACCGCAGCCGGGCCCTCGAGCCGCTGGAGCGCACTCCGCTGTGGGATCGCGGGGAACCCCCGGAGACGTTCCCGTCGGGGCTCTGACGTGGTCGGACCGGGCCGCCACGTGAGGGAGGGGACCTTTCGGGACCGGCACGAGGCCGGGCGGCTGCTGGGCGAGCGCCTCTCCGAGCTCCGCTCGGAGCGGCCGGTGGTCCTGGCCCTCCCCCGGGGCGGCGTGCCGGTGGCGGCCGAGGTGGCCCGTGCCCTGGGTGCGCCGCTCGACGTGATCGTGGTGCGCAAGCTCGGCGTGCCGTTCCAGCCCGAGGTCGGGTTCGGGGCCATCGGCGAGGGTGGGGTGCGCCTGTTCGATGCCGACCTGATCCGTCGGGCCAGGATCACCGAGCAGGAAGTGGCCGAGGTGGAGGCACGTGAGCGGGCGGAGCTCGAACGCAGGGTTCGGTTCTACCGGGGAGACCGTCCACCCCTGCCGGTCGCCGGGCGGACCGTGGTGATCGTCGACGACGGCCTGGCCACCGGCGGGTCGGCGCGCGCCGCGGTGCAGGTGGTCCGGGCCCAGGGCGCTAGCCGCATCGTCCTCGCCGTGCCGGTGGCCCCACCGGAGACGGTCAGGCAGCTGCAGGACGAGGCCGACCAGGTGGTGAGCCTGCTCACTCCTCCACGCTTCGTGGCCGTCGGCGTCTGGTACGACGACTTCGAACAGACGTCGGACGAAGAGGTGGCAGCACTGCTCCGCGACGGTGACGGTGACGGCCTCCGGTCGCCCGACTCCGCCGGCCGGGGTACCGAACGGGAGGTCGTCATCCGCCTGGACGGTGCTGTGCTGCAGGGGCATCTCGACATCCCCGCCGGAGCGGAGGGGATCGTGCTCTTCGCCCACGGCAGCGGGAGCAGCAGGCACAGCCCGCGTAACCAGGCCATGGCCGGCGCGTTCCACACAGCCGGCCTTGCCACCCTGCTCTTCGATCTGCTCACCCCCGAGGAGAGCGACGACCGCCGGAACGTCTTCGACATCGAACTGCTCGGCAGCCGCCTACTGACGGCCACCGAGTGGGTCCGCGCCCAGCCGGACAGCACAGCGCTCGCCCGGGGGTACTTCGGGGCCAGCACCGGAGGGGGGGCCGCGCTGTGGGCGGCCGGTGCCCCGGACAACGACGTCCGCGCCGTGGTGTCGCGCGGTGGACGTCCCGACCTGGCCGGCCCGAGGCTCGCCGACGTACGTTGCCCGACCCTGCTCATCGTCGGTGGTGCCGATCGGGAGGTACTCGAGCTCAACCGGTCGGCCGCCTCCGAACTACGGTGCCCTTACCGTCTGGCGGTGGTGCCGGGGGCGACCCACCTCTTCGAGGAGCCGGGGGCCATGGAGAGCGTCGCCCGGCTGGCCATCGGGTGGTTCGGGCAGCACCTGGCCGCGGTGCAGCCAGGGGCGGCTCCCGGTGGCTCCCGGCCGGGCGAGGGTTAGACCGTTCAGGCAACCGGGGGGACGTAGGTGGCCAGCGCCGCCGCCAGGGCCTCGGAGCCCTGGTTCGAGAGGTCCTCCCTCACGCCGGTCAGTGGGGTCAGGGAGGCCCACCCGTCCGCGATGATGGCGGCGTCGGAGTCCGGCTCGAGCTCGGCCCGCTCGGCGATGCGATCGGCGGCCGCCCCCGCACCTCGCATGGTCAACGTAATGGCACCGGAGGTCCTGTCGATGGCAGTGCCGGCGACAGGATCAGGGGTGCGCTCCGGGCGTACCGATCGGATCAGTCCGGCCGAGCCCAGGTTGCCGTGGCGCAGGCCCTTGAGCAGGTGGGGAGGAACGGCCGGAACATTGAGGTTGAGGACGGTGGCGGGCGTCATGCCCGCCAGCACCGGCACGATCCCGCAGACCAGCCCGACCGGCGTCTCCCACGGCACCGGGTCCTCCCCCCAGGCGATGCTCACCGCCAGGCCGCGCACACCGAGCTGCGCGCCGGTCAGAGCGGCGCCGACCGTGCCCGAGTGCAGCGCGGACCGACCGGCGTTGACGCCGTGGTTGATGCCCGACACCACCAGGTCGGGCCGGGGGCCGAACCCCTCGATGCAGGCCAGGATGACCGCCAGCGCCGGTGGCCCGTCTATGCCGTAGGTGGGGAGGCGGTCGAGCCCGGGGATCTCGACGGCCTCGAACGGGATCGACTCGCGCTCGTGGACGGGCCCGACGGCTGCTCCCGCTCCGCTGTGGTCGGTGAGCGGGGCCACCAGTACCAGTTCGTGTCGGCCATCGAAGGCGGCGGCGAGGCCGCGCGCCAACGCGGCGATGCCGGGGGCGAACACGCCGTCATCGTTGGTGATCAGGATGCGCATGGCTCTCGTTCCGATCAGAGGGAATCCGGGTGGACGCAACGGAGAAAGTAGGACCGTGCCACCGGCATGACCGAACCAACCGAACACAGGCCCGTCGGGCCGGTGGGGCCTCATCGCCTACCATACCGTTCGGCGTCGGCCACCCCCGGGTAAGCCGACCGGACGGACGACCCCTACCGAACATGACACCCCGACCACCTCTCGAAACCCAGCATCCGGCGGAGACCACCGCCGCCACCGGCGACCAGTGGGTCATCGGGCACGGCCACCAGCGCGCGGTGATCACCGAGGTCGGGGCCACGCTCCGCTCCTTCACCGTGGGGGAGCGGGCTGTCATCGACGGGTTTGGGCCCGGCGAGTGGAGCCACGGCGGACGAGGCCAGGTGCTCGCTCCCTGGCCCAACCGCCTCGGTGACGGGCGGTACTCCTTCGAGGGGGTGGACGCCCAGGCCCCGCTGGACGAACTCTCGCAGAACAACGCCATCCACGGCCTGGTCCGCTGGGTACCGTGGCGGATGACGGGACGTGCCCAGAACAGGGTGAGCATGGAGTACGAGCTCCGTCCGTCCCCGGCCTACCCGTTCGCGCTGCGGCTGGCACTCGAGTACCGGCTGGGACGCGACGGCCTGTCGGTGGTCGCCGACGCCGAGAACCTGGGCCCGACCGATCTCCCCTTCGGCCTCGGTTTCCACCCCTATCTGACCGTGGGTACCAACTCGGTCGACACGATGCGGCTCGAGGTGCCTGCCTCCACGCGGCTCATCGCCGACAATCGGGGCCTGCCGATCAGCCGCGGCCCGGTGGCCGGCTCGGAGTACGACTTCACCCAGGGGCGGCTGATCGGAGTCACCCGGTTGGACACCGGCTACACCGGGCTCTCCCGGGGCGCCGACGGCAGGGTCCGGGTCGAGCTCGACCACCCCGACGGCGGTCAGGGGACGACAGTCTGGGCGGATGAGCAATTCGGGTACCTGATGATCTACACCGGCGACACCCTGGACCCCGAGGAGCGGCGCACGTCCCTGGCCGTCGAGCCGATGACCTGCCCGCCCGACGCCCTGAGCTCGGGAACCGATGTGGCGGTGCTGCCCCCCGGGGGCCGCTGGACGGGGTCGTGGGGCATCACGCCCAGGTGATCGCGAGCGAGGCAAGGCTCCACCCGGAACAAGCACCTGCTGGTGCGCACCCTGGGGTCCGAACCCAGAACCTGCGGATCAAAATTGGGAACTTGTGCTTCCCGGCAATCTTCGCTTTTCTTCAACATTGGCTGTGATCTGCATGTATGGTCCCAGCCCAATCCCGGCTTCGCCGGGACTTGTAGTTTCACGTTGCAGTGTCGAGGGCGGCGGTCGGAGGGGAACCGGAGGGGCCAAGGCGAACGTGGTGAAGCAGTGCAGTAGGTGGTCCACGCCGCTAGATGCCCCAGAACAATGGCTCCGGGTCGAGTTATCCGCGTCAGGACTGCACCAGTGCTTGCTGGCGTGAGCGCCACAACCCGGCATGTTGGTGTTGACCTGCCCACACGCACACCCCTTTCCACGGACAACTGTCCACTATCGGATGGGCGCGGGCGCGTCAGCACCAGGCACTCCGGGAGGTGGCCTGGCCTCGATCGGCCGAGTCGACATGTTGACGACCGCTGCCGGGGAAGGCCCCCCCGACTGCCGTGCCCGACGGGGCGGCGACGAAAGCCGCCGACCGGGCCGACCGCTTGCTACCGGACAGTGCCCGCGGTCTTCAGGGTTGCAATTTTCGCAGCGTCGCAACCGGACCATGCCAGGATGGCGTCGGTGTCCCGTCCCCGCGTGGGAGCACCCCGCCAGACTTGGGAGGGCGTCCCCGCGAACTTTGGCACCATCCCGGTGCCTCTAACTCTCCCGCCGACTTCGTCGTCCCACTCGATGATCATGTCGCGAGCCAGGTAGTGCGGGTTGCTGGCGATGTCGTGGATGGTCATTACCTTGCTGCACGGGATGTTGTGGGAGTTGAGGATCTGCTCGGCCTCGTCGGCGGAGAGGCCGGCCAACCAGGCCACGACGTGCTCCTTGATCTCGTCGGCGTAGACAATCTGGTCGACGATGGTTTGTAGCTTGTCCTGGTCGAGGCCGGGGACGATCGACTTGAGGCGGAGAAACGGCCCACCGATGGCCCCGATGCTGATGTGGCCCTCCCGGGCCGGGTAGACGCCGTAGGGCTGCACGCCCGACGGGTCGTCGTTGCCGGTCCGGGGATGCTCATCACCCAGCATGAGGTAGTCCATGACGCCGCACGCCAGGAGCTTGAACTGACACTCGTACTGGGCCACGTCTACGGTCTGGCCGCAACCCGTGCGCTGGACGGAGATGTACGCCGCCAGTGCGGACCAGAGGGCGAAGAGCGCGGTGATGTAGTCGTTGACGAAGGGACTCACCTTCATCGGAGGGCCGTCGGGCTCGCCGTTCATGCTCATGAACCCACTGAACGCCTGCCCGATGAGGTCGTAGGAGGCCCGCTTGTAAGTGCCGGGATCACCGTCCTGACCGAAGCCCGAGACGTGGACGATCACCAACCTGGGGTTGATCCCGAGGGCCCATTCGTCGGTGATGCCGAGGCGCTCAGAGTAGGTGCCGGGCCGCGACGACTCCATCCAGATATCGGCCCTCATGAGCAACTTCCCGAGCACCTCCTTGGCCTCCGGCTTGGTGAAGTCGATGACCATGTCGAGTTTGTTGCGGTTCTCCTGGGCCCACCAGGTCGACACCGAATCATTGCCGTTCTGCAAGCGTTCCGGCGACATCTCGAGAACGTCAGGCGTGGGCAGGGACAGTCGAATCACCTGGGCGCCAGCCTCCGCTGCGAGTTCGCAGGCGAAGGGGGCGGCGACCACGGTGCCGGTGTCGATGATGGTCAGGCCCTGCAGGGCCCCGAATGAGGGGAATGCGCCGTGCACCTTGGTCGAAGCTGCCTCATTGCTCGTGGCCGCCATGTCGGAGTTCCTTTCGGTATCGGTCCCCGTGGCCTGTGCTTCACGTGGCCCGTCGCCACCCGGCGCTCCACCCACTGTGCGCTGCAGGTGTCCTGACCTGTAGGGCAGAAGGTCCCAAACCCGTCCGACTGGCTTGAGCAGGCCAGTTCCATCCGCCCCGACGAGAGGAGCGCTGCCGGCTGTCGCTCCCCAGTTCCGTTGGCGTGAGCGGCGGTTCTGTTCCGTCTCGCCGCCGGGCCCCTTTCTACCCATGAGTGGTCAGATCGGCCACGTTTCGCGTATTCGCGGTGCGCGTTTCGTGTCTGGTCGCTCGGGCGCGTTCATTCCCCCGTATGCGTCCCGCAACGGATGTGACGAGGGTCGTGGGCCCCGACGCAATCCCAGGATGCTGGCTACGCGAGTGCCACCTACCAGGCACCCAGGGGACAGCACTGGTAGTCCCATCGGCGCGCTCTCTGGGGCAGGCACAGCCTGGCGCAGACCGTCTTGCCGATCGCGGGTGGGAGCTCGATTCAGCCCGATCCTGAGGCATCGCCGCGCAATAGTTCGATCCATTCAGCCGCAGTTATCACGGAAGCCTGGCGGGGAAAGACCTTGTCCATCAGGACCCGATGGGTTTCCGGATCGCCGTCAGCGCAGCCGTCCCTTAGGACGGTAAGCCTGAAATCCAGGTCGGCCGCCTGCCGGAGCGTGGACAGCACGACACCGCTGGTGGCAATCCCGGTCAGCACCAGCGCATCCACGTCGAGCGATCGCAGTACGACGTCGAGGTCGCTGCCAGAGAAGGCGCTCACTCGCCGTTTCGTCACGATGATGTCGCCGGACTGAGGAACGACAGCAGGATGGACTTGGGTGGCGGGGTCCGATTCGCTCATGCTGCCCGATCGAGCCAATGCTGTGAAGGCCTGGTTCCTCGGACTCATCTCGGGCGCGCCCTGTCGGAAGGCGACCCGAACGTAGAGGACGGGAATGCCCGCCGCCCGTGCCGCACCCACGGCTTCGGCGAGCGTGGCGAGGAGCCCCTCAGAGTGCTCGGCTAAGCGATCGACGATCGCGTTCTGCACGTCCATGACCAGCAGCGCATCAGTTGTCACGGAAATCTTCCTTCTCGTTGGCGGCAATAGGCGTCCGGTCCGCCAGATGGCCCGGGGACATGTCAGTCTTACGCCTACTGACCCTCCCCGATGACGCGTACTCCAGGTAGGGGGGTCCTGCCCCAACCACGTTGTTGACTCGGCTGCTAAATGCCCCCTATCAGTGATGATGTTCTTGTCGTCCTGGAGGGTGTGAGGTGGGTGGCGGTTATCGACAATGACCGGCCGGCACGTCGGTGACGTATCCCACGCGGAAAGGCAAGCGCATTCTGGGATGCGTGACGCCCCTTCTCGAGCCCCAAGGGCCTCCCCTCGGCCCGAAGGTTGTACGGGTCGCGATGTCGCTGACGATCGGGGAGGGCTTCTGTGGCCGTCGTCCCCGGTTGGCTCAGGCGGGCGGCTGGGTGCGCAGAAACCTGCGGAGGATCTTGCCCGATGCCGACTTGGGGATGGCATCGATGAAGGTGATCCGCCGCAGCTGCTTGTAGTGGGCGACTTGACCGGAGACGAATTCCATGATGTCTTCAGCGGAGGTGGCCGGCCCCTGCTTGAACACGACGAAGCCGACGGGGATCTCAACTGCCTTTTCACCCGGGATGCCGATCGCTGCGGCGTCGGCCACGGACGGGTGGGTGAGCAGAAGCGCCTCGAGCTCCGCCGGCGGCACCTGGAAGCCTTTGTACTTGATGAGCTCCTTCAGTCGGTCGACGATGAACAGGTGCCCGTGGGAGTCGACATGGCCGATGTCACCGGTGTGTAGCCAACCATCGCTGTCGATGGTGTCCAGGGTTGCGACAGGGTTGCTGAGGTAGCCGGCCATCACCTGCGGGCCGCGTACACAGACCTCGCCGTCGACATCGAAACCGACGGACGTGCGTGTTGCCGGATCCACGATCATGGTCTCGGTGTTCGATGCCGTGACACCGACAGACCCGGGCTTGCCCTGGCCGATCGGTGCGAAGTGCGACACCGGCGACAGCTCGGTCATCCCATAGCCCTGGACCACCTCGACACCGAGTCGGGCACTTGCTTGGAGCCCGAGCTAGGCCGATAGGGGCGCGGCGGCCGACACCACGCGGCGGAGCGCCGTCAGGTCGAACGAGCCGACCATGGCATGCCTGGCCAGGGCCAACACGATCGGTGGCGCCAAGAACGACCGGGTGATGCGGTACTCCTGGTGCATCCGGAGGAACTGCCCGAGGTCGGAGCGGGGCAGCATGACCACGGTCCCTCCGGCTGCCAGTCCGCAGTTCATCATGATCTGCATGCCGTAGATGTGGAAGAAGGGCAGTACCGCGTCGAGGATGTCGTCATCGCCTAGGAGCGTGGGTCAGTATCCGCAATTGACGGAGTAGTCCTCTGACTCGCGATCCATCGTCGGATCGGCAAGAATTCTGGGTATGGCGAGCGATCCCGTCGAGGACGTGCTGTTCGAGGCTCCACAAGGGGACGGGAGGCGTGAAGCGAAGCCTCCTGCCGGCCGGTCGAAGACCTTCCGGCACTACGACCCGAGCCAATCGTTCCTGCTCCCGCCCTCGTTGGATGATTGGCTGCCCGAGGACCACACCGCCCGCTTCATTGCCGAGGCGGTGGACGAGATGCTCGACCTCGCTCCGATCTACGACTCCTATGTCGAGGCGTCAGGTGCCCCTCCCTACGACCCGGCGATGATGCTGAAGCTGCTGCTCTACGCCTACTCGGTCGGGGTGACCTCTTCCCGGGAGATGGAACGACGCTGCCAGGTGGACGTGGCCTTCCGGTGGTTGTCGGCGAACGAGGCTCCGGACTACCGGTCGATCTCCCGGTTCCGGAGGCGCCACCTTCTGGCCCTGGACGCGCTGTTTATCCAGGTCCTCGCCCTCTGTGCCAACTCCGGCCTGGTCAGCCTGGGCCGAGTGGCTCTCGACGGGACGAAGCTCCGGGCGTCGGCGAGTAGACACAAGGCCATGAGCTACGACCGTCTGGGTCCGAGGATGGACGAGATCAAGAAGCAGGTGGCCGCCATCCTGGCCGAGGCCGAGGCAGTCGATCGGGCCGAGGACGAGGAGTTCGGGGAGGACCGGCGGGGAGACGAGCTTCCTGCTGAGTTGGCCACCAAGGAAGGGCGTCTGGCCAAGATGCGGGCGGCCAAGGAGGCCATCGAGGCCGAGGCGAGGGGGAAGGCCGCCACCAAGGCGGCCACCAAGGTTGCCGAGGACGGCGGGGACGTGTCGGCAATCGAACACGCGGCCGAGATGGCAGCAGCCAAGGCCACCCCGCCGAAGAGGGCCCAACGCAGCTTCACCGATCCCGAGTCCCGGATGATGAAGACCAACGCCGGGTTTCACTACTGCTACAACGCCCAGACCGTTGTCGACGAAGCCTCCCAGGTGGTCCTAGCCGCCGAGGTCACCAATCAGGCCGCAGACGTCGGCGAGCTCACTGCCATGATTGCGGTGACCGAAGGTAACCTCGATGCCGCCGACATCGAGGACAGCCCCGAGGTGGTCCTCGCCGATGCCGGCTACTGCGCCGAGGCCAACCTCCAATGGATCACCGATACCGGGTCCAACGTCCTCGTCGCCACCGGGAGAATCAAAGATGGCGAGCGGGTGTCGGACTCTCCGCGGGGACGGATCCCGAAGAACGCCACCCAACGCGAACGCATGGCCAGGAAGCTCCGGACCAAGCAAGGCCGGGCCGACTACGCCAGACGCAAGGCGATCGTCGAGCCAACCTTCGGCCAGATGAAAGTCCGACAATCAGCCGGGCATCTCCGACTCCGGGGTCTGGCCGGAGCCCAGGGTGAGTGGACCCTCCATGTCATCTGCCACAACCTCCGCAAGCTGGCCAATGCAACCCACGGAGCGCCGGTCGGCTGCTGAGGAGCTTCAGGGCCCTCCACGAACCAGATTCCGATCACGAGCAATCGCCTATTAGCTTCACGGTCGAACCAACCTCGACCGGGCCAGATCGAGCAACGTTGAGCATCGGACATCAGAATCCACCGGCTGGCGGATACTGACCCACGCTCCTAGCCCGTTGAGTTCGATGGTCTGCACGATGTTCGCCACCAGGTTCCGGTGGGTCAGCATCACCCCCTGCGACAGGCCGGTGGTTCCCGAGGAGTAGGGAAGAACTACTACGTGGTCGGCGTCGACCGGGATGTGCTCGGCGAGCGGAGGACCGGACAACCCGCTGAGCGCAGTCGCCCCCTCGGTATCGTCGGTTCCGCCGAGCACGAAGATCTCCGTGACCCCGGTGCCGCCGACTGCAGACTGCGCCGTGTCGAGCAACGCGAGGTCGGTGACGAGGATCGAAGCCCCGGAGTCGACGAGTTGGTGGTGGACCTCCTGCCCGGTGTGCGTCGGAGTCAAGGTGGTGACGGTGCCACCCGCCATGGCGGTCCCGTGGAAGACCACCGCGTACTCGGGGACGTTGGGCGCCGTCAACGCGAGCACCTGGCCCCTGCCGGATCCCCTGGCCGCCAACCCTCCGGCCAGGCTGCGTACCGCCGCAGCCAGCGCACCGTAGGTGAGGGCACGGCAGTCGACCCATCGATGAGGGCCGGTTTGTCGGCCAGGTCAATGGCGTGGCGGAGGACCAACTCGGTGACCGGGACCTCGGGGATCTCTACATCGGCCAGTGGGCTGAGGTGGATCAGAGGAACGGCCACCGTGGGAGCGTATTTGTTGATGCTCTCCGAGCGGGGATTGGATGGCGACCCCGAGACCATTCGGGTAGCGGTTTGCGATCGAATCGAACGGTCGTCCCGGTCAAGGCGCCCCATAACAGCCCTGTAGGGCTGAAGCGTGCCCCAGATCGGATCAGCAACCGTTCCGATCGCGCCGATTGGACAGCTTCCATGCCAATGCGAGCCATCAGCCCCCGTTCCTCATCGGGCGAGGGTGGCTCGTCACGCTTCTGCTTGGTCTGTCACGCACCACGCAGAGTGATGGGTGATTCAAGGTCGATTTCGCCGTCCGGGGTCGGCTACT
>JBKQMB010000054.1:0-107956 GCA_052326605.1 Acidimicrobiales bacterium
GCACCGGCGGGCCGAGTACGGCATCGCCGCCCACTGGGGCTACAAGGTGAACCCGACCCGGACCGAGCGCCCGGCGGCGACGACGTCCAAGGCCGGCAAGGACGCCGGTGCGACGGCGACCAAGACCCGTTCGGACAAGTCCGGCGGCAAGGGGGCGACCAAGCCCGCCAAGTCCTCCCCGCCGGTCAACGGCAAGGACGACGGCAAGGACGGCAAGGTCGACGGCAAGGAGACGAAGGACGGAGCGAAGGCCACCACGAAGAAGGCCTCGGCGATCACCGCCGCCCAGCGGGCGGAGATGGCGGAGCGTGACCGTCGGGCCGAACTGGTGGCGCTGGCCAAGGAGACCTCCTCCACCACCGCCGAGGTCGAGTGGATGCAGCGGATCGTCGACTTCCAGAACGAGACGACCGATCCCATCGAGTTCCTCGAGGCGCTCAAGCTCGACCTCGAGGAGGACGAGGTCTACGTCTTCACCCCCAAGGGCAAGGTCATCGCCCTCACCGCCAACGCCACCCCGGTCGACTTCGCCTACAGCATCCACACCGAGGTGGGTCACCGCTGCATCGGAGCCAAGGTGAACGGGCGGCTGGTGCCCCTCGACACCAAGCTCAACTCGGCCGACGCCGTGGAGATCTTCACCTCGAAGGCGCCGACAGCCGGACCGTCCCGTGACTGGCTGGGGATGGTCGCCTCGTCCCGGGCCCGGACGAAGATCCGCCAGTGGTTCTCGCGGGAGCGCCGCGAGGACGCCATCGAGCTCGGCCGCGAGGAGCTGATCAAGGAGCTCCGCCGCGAGGGCCTGCCGGTGCAGAAGCTGGCCTCCGAGCGCTCCCTTGCCGAGCTGGCCACCGCCATGAACTACGCCGACCTCGACGCCCTGCACGCGGCCATCGGCGACAACCGGATCTCGGCGCGGGCGGTTGCCCAGCGCGTGCTCCGTGATCTGCGCGGTGGGGTCTACGAGGAGCAGCTCCCGATCACCGCCCGCCGCCAGCCGACCGCGGCCCGGCCCGGACGCGGCTCGGCGGTCGGTGTGTACGTCGAGGGCCTCGACGACCTGATGGTGCGGCTGTCGCGCTGCTGCACCCCGGTCCCCGGGGACGAGATCGTGGGCTTCGTGACCCGTGGACGTGGGGTGTCGGTCCACCGGGCCGACTGCGCCAATGCCGCCTCCCTGGCCAGCAGGTCACGCGAGCGGTTGATCGAGGTGGAGTGGGACCACAGGTCCTCGAGCGTCTTCGTGGCCACCATCGAGGTGGTGGCCATCGACCGGTCACGGCTGCTCACCGACGTGACCAAGGTGGTGTCCGAGCACCATCTGAACATCGTGAGCGCCAACACCCAGACCGACGCCGACCGGATCAGCCGGATGCGGTTCGACGTGGAGCTGGCCGACCCGGCCCACCTCGAATCGGTGCTCAACCTGATCCGGCACCTCGACGCGGTTTACGACGTCTACCGAATCCTCCCCGGCAAGAAGGACTGACCCCAGGTGTCCGACAGAACCATGGCGGCGCGCGCCCCGAGTGGCACCCACGACGTGCTGTGGCCGGAGTCAGCGCGATGGGAGGCACTGGTGGCCCGGTTCGCCTCCGGCGTCGAGCGGGCCGGCTACGGCCTGGCCCACACGCCCATCTTCGAGGACGTCAAGGTCTTCCGGCGGGGCATCGGCGAGGGCAGCGACGTGGTGGGCAAGGAGATGTACGAGTTCGAGGACCGCGGCGGGCGGACCCTGGCGCTGCGGCCGGAGGGAACAGCCCCCATGGTCCGGGCCTTCGTCCAACACCGGCCACCGCTGCCGTGGAAGGCGTGGTACGTCACGCCGGCCTTCCGGTACGAGCGTCCCCAGGCCGGCCGGTACCGGCAGCACCACCAACTGGGCGTCGAGGCCCTCGGGCCGGTCGACCCCGACCTCGACGTCGAGGTCATCGCCCTGGCCGACGGGTTCTTCCGCTCCCTCGGTCTGGCCGCGGTGGGCCTCCGGCTCAACTCGATGGGCGACGAGGTCTGCCGTCCGGCCTACCTCGACCTCCTCCGCTCCTATCTCCTCGAGCGCCGCGACCAGCTCTGTCCGGAGCACCGCGAGCGCCTCGAGGCCAACCCGCTCCGGGTCCTCGACTGCAAGAGGGAGGAGTGCCGCACCGCAACGGAGGGCGCGCCGAGCTTGTCCGACCACCTGTGCGACCCCTGCCGAGCCCACTTCGAGCGGGTCCGCCGGGGCCTGGACGCGCTGGGGGTTCCCTACGAGTTGGACCACCGGCTGGTCCGGGGTTTCGACTACTACACCCGAACCACCTTCGAGTTCTCGGCCGAGGCGCTGGAGTCGGCCCAGAACGGCATCGGCGGGGGAGGGCGCTACGACGGGTTGGTGGAGATGCTCGGCGGTCCGCCCACCCCGGGCATCGGCATCGGCATCGGCATCGAGCGGCTCCTCCTGGCATGCGATGCCGAAGGGGTGTTCCCGGTGGACCCGGTCGCCCTCGACGCCTTCGTGGTCGACGTGGTCGGCGGGGAGGCGGCCCGGGACATCACTGCCGCACTGCACCGGGCCGGGATCGGGGCCGACCGGGCCTACGACAACCGCTCGATGAAGGCCCAGTTGAAATCGGCGGACCGCTCCGGGGCCCGAATGGCCCTGATCGTGGGGCCCGACGAGTTCGCAGCGGGTACGGTGTCCCTCCGACCTCTGCGGGGCTCCGGCGACCAGCGCATCGTGCCGGCCGCCGAGGTGGTGGACGCGGTCCGTGCCGCAATCGGCGACCTCGGCTCCGAACCCCCGGCCCCTGTCCCCCCGTCCCCGTGATCGCGCCACACCCCCGAAAGGATCATCATTGACCGTTCCCCCCACACCCACGGGCGCCACCTCCATGCGCACCCACCTGTGCGGAACCTTGCGCGCCGCCGACATCGGGTCCACGGTGACGGTGTGCGGATGGGTGGCCAAGCGCCGCGAGCACGGTGAGCACCTCGCCTTCATCGACCTGAGGGACCACACCGGTATCGTCCAGTGCGTGATCCCCGGAACGGTCGACGTCCGCAGCGAGTACGTCATCTCCGTGCACGGTGCGGTCCGAGCCAGGCCGGAGGGAACGGTGAACCCTGATCTCCCGACCGGCGAGGTGGAGATCGGCGACTGCACCGTCACCGTCCTGAACAGCGCGAAACCTCCGCCGTTCGCCATCGACGATCGGGTCGAGGTCGACGAGGGAATCCGCCTCAAGCACCGCTTCGTGGATCTCCGTCGGCCCCGGATGCAGGCGAATCTGCGCATCCGGGCCATGGTCAACCACACCCTGCGGACGGCCATGGACCGCCAGGGGTTCGTCGAGGTGGAGACCCCGTTGCTGTGGGCGCCCACGCCCGAGGGTGCCCGCGAGTTCGCCGTGCCCAGCCGGCTCCATCCCGGGTCGTGCTACGTGCTGCCCCAGAGCCCGCAGCTGGCCAAGCAGCTCCTGATGGTGGCCGGTGTCGACCGCTACTACCAGATCGCCCGGTGCCTGCGCGACGAGGACCTGCGCACCGACCGGCAGTTCGAGTTCTCCCAGTTGGACGTGGAGGCCTCCTTCGTGACCCAGGAGGACATCCTGGGGTTCGTGTCCGAGGCAGTCCTCGACGCCGCCGAGGCCGTGACCGACGAGCGCCCGGAGCCGGTGCCCCGGATGACCTGGGCCGAGGCCATCGACCGGTACGGGACCGACAAGCCGGACACCCGGTTCGGCATGGAGTTGATCGACCTGTCCGCGGTCTTCGACGGCACCGAGGTGAAGGCGTTCGGCGCATCGTGCGTCAAGGCGATCGTGCTCGAGGGCGGGGGCACCCTCACCCGTTCGAAACTCGACGGGCTCACCGACCGGGCCAAGGGACTCGGGGCCAAGGGGCTGGCCTGGTTCCGGGTGGCCGCGGCCGAGGGGGCAGACAGGGCAGAGGGGGTCGGGTCGGACGGGCCTTCGCCGGTCCTCGACTCACCGCTCGACCGGTTCCTCTCCGACGGCGAGCGTGTCGGCCTGCTGTCCGCCACCGGCGCCGGCGCGGGCGACCTGATCCTGGTGGTCGCCGACGAGTACCGCACCGCATGCACCGTGCTCGGCCACTTGCGCCTCGAGGTGGGGGGGCGCCCGGTCAGCGAGGGCCCCTACCGCTATCTGTGGGTGGTGGACTTCCCGATGTTCGACGGCGTCGACGAGGCGGGCCATCCCATCGCCGCCCACCATCCCTTCACCATGCCCCACCCCGACGACCTGGAGCGCCTTGAGTCGGATCCGGCGTCGGTGCGTAGCCAAGCCTACGACCTGGTCCTCAACGGCTGGGAGCTCGGATCCGGCAGCGTCCGTATCCACCGGGCCGACATCCAGAGCCGGGTCTTCGCCGTCCTGGGGATCGACGAGGACGAAGCCATGTCCCGGTTCGGCTTCCTTCTCGGGGCCTTCCGCTTCGGTGCACCGCCCCACGCCGGGTTCGCCGTGGGCATCGACCGGCTGGCGGCCATCTTCGCCGGCGAGGACAACATCCGCGAGGTGATCGCCTTCCCGAAGACGCAGTCGGGATCGGACCCGATGACCGGTGCCCCCAAGGCGCTGGCACCGGGGCTCCTGGGCGAGCTCGGCCTCCAAGTGATACCCCCGCGGGACTGAGGGGACCTCCGTGGCCGGTGACGACCTCTTCTCCGGCGCTGCTCAAGAGCGCCTGGCCACCAGGGCCCCTCTGGCGGCCCGCCTCCGTCCCCACACCCTGGACGAGATCATCGGGCAGGAGCATCTGGTTGGCCCGGGTGCCCCTCTGCGGGCCCTGATCGAGTCCGACCGGCTCACCTCGGCCATCCTGTGGGGACCCCCCGGAACCGGCAAGACCACGCTGGCCTCGGTGGTGGCGACAGCCACGGCCAAACAGTTCGTGCCGATGTCGGCGGTCACCGCCGGCGTCAGGGACGTGCGGGAGGTGGTCGAAGGCGCCCGCCGGCTGCTGGGCGAGCAGGGGAGGGGGACTATTCTCTTCCTGGACGAGGTGCACCGGTTCAACCGGGCGCAACAGGACGCACTGCTCCCCTCGGTGGAGGAGGGGCTGCTGGTCTTCATCGGTGCGACCACCGAGAACCCCTTCTTCGAGGTCAACGCCCCCTTGTTGTCCCGGTCGACCTTGTGGCGGCTCGAACCCCTGTCCGGCGACGAGTTGCGGGAGGTGGTGGCACGGGGACTGGCGGCCGAGGGAGCCGCCGCCGAGCCCGACGCCGTCACCGCCCTGGTCGGACTGGCCGATGGCGATGCCCGAGCGGTGCTGACCACCCTGGAGGTCGCCCTGGCCCTCGCCGGAACCCGTCCGGTCACCCTCGAGGACGTCGAGCGGGCGCGCCACACCCGCCTGCAGCACTACGGGGACGAGGGCCACTACGACCAGGTCAGCGCGTTCATCAAGTCGGTGCGCGGTTCCGACCCCGATGCAGGCCTCTACTGGCTGGCCCGGATGCTCGAGGCGGGGGAGGACGCTCGGTTCATCGCCCGCCGGTTGGTCATCCTGGCCAGCGAGGACATCGGGGAGGCCGACCCGCTTGCCCTGGTAGTGGCCGACGCTGCCGCCCGGGCCGTCGAGTTCGTCGGATTGCCGGAGGCGCAGCTGAACCTGGCCCAGGCCGTGGTCCATCTGGCCTGCGCCCCCAAGTCGAACCGGGTCACCGTGGCCCTGGGCCGGGCCCAGCACGATGTCCGCCAGGGCCCGAGGGGGGACGTCCCCACCCACCTGAGGGATGCGCACTACAAAAGCGCGGCCTCCATCGGGCACGGGGAGGGCTACGTCTACCCGCACGACCAGCCCGGTGCGTGGGCGGACCAGCAGTACCGCCCGGCCGAGCTGTCGGGCAACCGCTACTACGAACCGAGTGACCGTGGGCACGAGGCAGTGGTGGCCGAGCGCTTGCGGCGCCGGCGGAGCGGCGACGCCGACAGCGTCGGTGGCGGCGAAGGGGGCGGTGGTGGTGACGGTGGTGGTCGCGGTGGTGACGGGAGCGGTGGTGACGGCGATGGGGCCGACCCATCCCCTGCACCATGATGAGCGAAACTGACGTTATGAAGAGTCCCGAGCCGGCCTGCCCGGCCGGCCCGGAGACCTCGGCCGCCCGTGCCACGCCACGCGATTCCAACTTCGGCGGCGTCCGGTTCCGGCTCCGGCGGGCGATGGGCAAACCGCTGACGCGACCCGTGCTGTCGATGGCCGGGGTGGTCCTGGTGGTCGCAGCCTCGATCGGACTCGCCACCGGCGGTGGTGCGGTCGAGGCCGGCGCAGCGCAGCCGATGAGCACTCCGGGTGGTGCGGGGGAAGTGCCGCTGACCGGCTCGGCGGTCGGCCTTCCCGCCGGCGCGCAGGTCACCAGTGCCACGAGCTCCACCGCCACGGTGACAGCCGATGTCTCCCTCAAGCCACGCGACCCGGCGGCCCTCGAGGCGTTCGTCCACGCGGTGTCCACCCCCGGATCTACGCAGTACGGCCACTATCTGGCCCGCGGGCAGTTCGGACCCGAGTTCGGCCCGACCCCGGCCACAGTCACCAGCACCCGTGCCTGGCTGGCCTCGTCCGGCCTCCGGGTGGGTGCCACCTCGTCGGACGGGCTGCTGATTCCGGTGTCGGGGACCGCTTCGCAGATCGAATCCGCCTTCGGTGTCCCGCTGGAGAACACCAGACTCGCCGGCGGCCGGATGGCCCGCTTCGGGACCGCCGAGCCCCGGGTGCCGGCCGCGTTGGCCGACAGCGTCGGAGGAGTCCTGGGCCTCTCCACGGTGACCGAGGCCCATCCCCAGCTTGTAGCCGGCCAGGCGTTGGCTGGAGGCGGGTCTGCTGGTGGCACCTCAACTGCCGGCTCCACGTCCGCGGGCAGTGCCGGGCCACACGCGGCTGCCGTCGCCCATGTCGGGCCGACGGCGTGTTCTGCGGCAAGTGGCGCAGCCGGGGCCAATGGCTGGACCGCCGATCAGCTGGCTTCGGCCTACGGGTTCGACACGCTCTACGGCCAGGGCCGTGTCGGTGCGGGCCAGACCGTGGGCATCTACGAGCTGGAGCCGTTCACGCCTAGCGACATCCAGGCTTTCGAGACCTGCTACGGGATCAATGTGCCGGTGTCCACGGTGCCGGTGGACGGCGGGGCCGGTACCGTCCCCCAGTCGGGCGAGGCCGCCCTCGACATCGAAATGGTGGCCGGGCTGGCGCCCTCCTCGTCGATCATTGTCTACGACGGTCCGAACGACAGCGGAAGTGGGCCGGGCAGTGGTCCGTACGACACCTATGCGCGGATGGTCGACGACGACACGGCCAAGGTGCTCACCTCCAGTTGGGGGGAGTGTGAGGGGGCCAGTGGCATCAGCCTGGCCGAGCAGCAGTTGGAGGCTACGTTGTTCACCCAGGCGGCGGCCCAGGACCAGACGGTCTTCGCCGCGTCCGGCGACTCCGGTTCCACCGACTGCTACGACCTGTCGGGCGGGGTTACCGATAAGACGCTCTCGGTCGACGACCCTGCCGACCAGCCCTATGTGACCGGGGTCGGGGGAACCTCGCTCACCAGCATCTCGACGCCGTCGCCCACCGAGTCGGTCTGGAACGACGGGCCGAACGGAGGCGCCGGCGGTGGGGGGGTATCAGCGGACTTCGTGGCGCCGAGTTGGCAAAGGATCCCCGAGGCACAGAACAGTTTCACGTCGGACACCTGCGGCGGTCCCTCTCCCGGCACAGGCACGCAGCAGTGCCGCGAGGTTCCCGACGTCTCGGCCTCGGCCGACGCCAGCCACGGCGCCATGATCTATGTCGGGGGAGAGTGGAGACCCTACGGAGGAACGAGCACGGCGGCACCGGTGTGGGCGGCGCTCACCACCGTGATCAAGCAGGGGTGTGCCACCCCGGCCGGATTCCTCAACCCGACGCTCTACGCGGCCGGGGCCGGTGGCTCTCCGCCGTTCAACGACATCACCAACGGCAACAACGACCTGTTCGCATCAACTCCGCCCGACTATCCGGCGACCTCCGGCTACGATCTGGCCTCGGGATGGGGAACGCCCAAAGCCGCTGCCCTGCTCGGCACCCTGACCGGCTCGCCGGCCGGCTGCCCGGCGGTCACCTGGCTCAGTGCCAATTCGGGGCCGGCCACCGGTGGCAGCACCGTGGTGATCGTCGGCGACGGGTTCGGGTCGACCACCCCCACGGTCCACTTCGGAGGGGCGGCAGCCGCCGTCCTCTCCTCGACTCCCACCTCGGTCACCGTGCGCACCCCGGACGTGACCTACGGACAGCAGACCGGCGTGACCGTCACCGTCTCCGCCGGTCCCGCCGCCGGAACCAGTGCCACCGTTCCGGCCGGCGAGTACACCTTTGTCTCCCCGCAGATCACCGGCATCGTGCCGGGCAAGGGGCCCACCTCCGGCGGGGGGACGGTCATCGTCAACGGCTCGGACTTCTCCGGGGCCACGTCGGTGAGGTTCGGATCGTCCGGGGCGTCGTTCCGGGTGACCTCGGATACCTCGCTGGTGGCCCAGGTGCCGCCCGGCCCGGCCGGGGGGGCCACGGTGGAGGTGGTCGTGCAGAGCCCCGACGGAACCAGCCCGTCGGTGGCGTCGGACCGGTATCTCTACGCGCTTCCGGGCTACTGGTTGGTGGCCTCCGACGGAGGCATCTTCGCCCTCGGGCACGCCGGCTTCTACGGATCGGCCGGCGGAACGGCCCTCAACGAGCCGGTCGTCGGCATGGCAGCTGCCCCCGATGACAGCGGTAACTGGCTGGTGGCCTCCGACGGCGGTGTGTTCTCCTACGGGAACGCCGGCTTCTACGGGTCCACCGGCGCACTGCGACTGAACAAGCCGGTGGTGGGCATGGCCGCCACCCCGGACGGCGGCGGCTACTGGCTGGTGGCCTCCGACGGCGGCATCTTCGCCTTCGGCGACGCCGGGTTCTACGGGTCCACCGGCACACTGCGACTGAACAAGCCGGTGGTGGGCATGGCCGCAACCCCGGACGGCGGCGGCTACTGGCTGGTGGCCTCCGACGGCGGCATCTTCGCCTTCGGCGATGCCGGGTTCTACGGGTCGACCGGCGCACTGCGATTGAACAAGCCGGTGGTCGGGATGGCCGCCGTTCCCGACGGCGGCGGTTACTGGCTGGTGGCCTCCGATGGCGGCATCTTCGCCCTCGGCGATGCCGGCTTCTACGGGTCGACCGGCGCGCTCAGACTGAACAAGCCGGTGGTCGGCATGGCATCCTCCCTCTCCGGCAACGGCTACTGGCTGGTGGCCTCGGATGGCGGCATCTTCGCCCTCGGCGACGCCGGGTTCTACGGCTCGGCCGGCAGTTTGCCGTTGACCCGGCCGGTGGTGGGGATGGCCGGGACCTGATCGGCGGGGGGACCGGCACCGCCGGAGCGATCGGGTGGTACCGGCTTTCCCACCCACGCCGGGCAGCGGGGCTGCACGATCTAAGCTGATTGATCATGTCCGCCGGAGAGATCGCTGTGCTCGTCGCCAGCATCGCGTGCGTGGGCGCGGTCATCGGGCTGCTGGTCGCCGTGGGGTCGCTGCGCCGTGAGGTCCAGAGGTTGGGCGCGGTCTCCGACGAGCTCCGCCGCCACACCGTCCCGTTGGTGGCCGACGCCCACCGGGTGGTGGACCAGGCCGCCACCGAAATGGAGCGGGTGGGTGCCGTGCTCGACTCCACCGAGTCGGTCCATGCCACGGTGGACTCGGCCTCGAGGCTCGCCTATCGGGCCTTCGCCAACCCCGTCGTCAAGGTGCTAGCGGTCCGGGCCGGCGCCGCCACCGGGCTGCGCCGTCTCGCTTCGGGTTCGGACCCGGCGGGCGCCGGTGGTGCTTCGCCCAACGGGAACGGCCCGCGCTAGCCCATGCCGAAACGTACGTTCTGGCTGGTCACGGGTGCCGCGATCGGTGCGGGGTCGTCGCTGTGGGCGGAGCGCAAGGTGCACCGTGCGGTGCAGCAGGCGGCTGCCCGGCTGCAACCCGACGCCATCGTCGTGGAGGTGGGGCGATCGGCCCGGCAGGTGGCCGGCACAGCCGGGGACCGGGTCCGGGGGGCCATGTCCTCCGGCCGTGACGAAATGCAGCGACGTGAGGAGGAGCTGTGGGCCGAACTGGCGGCCCAGGGTGTGGAGCATCCCGCCACGGTGGGCCCGCCCGCCAGGGCGTCCTCAGTGCCGCCCGCCGTCGCGGCCGCCCCGTTCGCCACGGTGCCGAATCCATCTCCCGGGGACCCGGCTCGCCGACCGGCGACGCCCCGGGGATCACGGGCACTGGGAAGATTGCGGCGGGCGCCGGCAAAATCAGCCTCTCACCTGGGCAACTAGGATTCCCGGTCGTGACCCCCGGCACGGCGCCTGACGCCGACGACCTGCGCGCCTCGTTCACCCGCTTCTTCACCGGGCGCGGCCATGCCGCGGTGCCCTCGGCCAGCCTGATTCCTCACGATCCCTCGGTGCTGTTCACCATCGCCGGCATGGTGCCCTTCAAACCGTTCTTCCTCGGTGACGAGGTGCCGCCGTGGACGCGGGCCACCTCTGTGCAGAAGTGCTTTCGCACGCTCGACATCGACATCGTGGGCACGACCCAGCGCCACTGCACCTTCTTCGAGATGCTGGGGAACTTCAGCTTCGGCGACTACTTCAAGGCCGAGGCCATCCCGTATGCCTGGGAGCTGGTCACCGAGGTCCTGGGTATCGACGGCGACCGTGTGTGGGTCACCGTCCACGAGAGCGACGACGAGGCCGAGCACATCTGGCGTGACTCTGTGGGGGTGCCTGCCGCGCGCATCCAGCGGATGGGGGAGGACAACTTCTGGAAGATGGGGGACACCGGCCCGTGCGGGCCGTGCTCGGAGCTCTACTTCGACAAGGGTGCCGACTACGGCGCCGACGGTGGTCCGGCCTTCGGGGGCGCCGAGCGGTTCGTGGAGATCTGGAACCTGGTGTTCATGCAGTACAACCGCAGCGCCGACGGGTCCACCGAGGACTTGCCCCGCCCGAGCATCGACACTGGCGCCGGCCTCGAGCGGATCCTGCCCCTCCTGCAGGGCGTCGACTCCATCTTCGCCACCGACCTCTTTCTGCCGATGATCGAGACGGCCCAGTCGATCACCGGTCGGACCTACGGTCGAGACGAGGGGGTGGACATCGGATTGCGGATCCTGGCCGACCACGGTCGGGCCATGTCCATGCTGGTGTCCGATGGCGTGCTTCCCGCCAACGAGGGCCGTGGGTACGTCCTGCGGCGGATCATCCGCCGAGCCATTCGTCGTGCCCGTCAACTCGGTGTCGACGGATCGTGCACGCCCCGGCTGGTGGACGCCGCGGTGGGGATCCTCGGTGGGGCCTATCCGGCCATGGCCGAGCAGCACGGGCTGATCTCCGACGTGGTTGCCCGTGAGGAAGAGGGATTCCTCCGCACCCTGGCCACGGGGTCGACCATCCTCGAGGAGCAGTTGGCCTCGGGCCTGGAGTCGGTCTCCGGCGAGGTGGCCTTCCGACTCCACGACACCTACGGGTTCCCGGTCGAGCTGACGGTGGAGATCGCCGAAGAGGCCGGACTGGCAGTCGATCTCGCAGGGTTCGAGGAAGCCATGGACCGCCAGCGCAGCCAGGCCCGCGCCGCGGCCCGTGCCGGCAAGACCGTGGCCGGCGAGCAGGCCTATCGGTCGGTGCTCGACCTCGAGGGCCAGACGGTGTTCGTCGGGCAACGGCCCGATGGCTACGCGGCGCCCGCCAGGGTGGTGGCCGTGCTGGCCGACCTCGACCCCGGGCGTGTCGGGCAGGCGGAGATCTTCCTCGACCGCACGCCGTTCTACGCCGAAGGCGGCGGCCAGATGGGCGATACCGGCACCATCGTGACCGAAACGGGGACCGCCCAGGTCTACGACACGGTGTCGGCCCTGCCGGGGTTGACCTCCCATCGGGCCACGCTGACCGGTGAGATCTTCGCCGGCCAGGACGCCCTGGCCGCCATCGACGGTCCTCGCCGCGACGCGCTGCGCCGAAACCACACCGGGACCCACCTGCTCCATGCGGCGCTGCGGGCCGTGCTCGGGGACCAGGTGCGCCAACAGGGCTCGCTGGTCGCCCCCGATCGATTGCGCTTCGACTTCAGCCACCATGGCGGAGTCTCACCCGAGGAGCTGGCGGCCGTGTCGGCCATGGCCAACGCGGAGGTGCTCACCGACGACGATGTGGTGGTCGAGGAGACCACGAAGGCCGAGGCCGAGGCGATGGGGGCACTTGCGTTCTTCGGCGACAAGTACGGCGAGCGGGTCCGGGTGGTTCGGGCCGGAGAGCACTCGGTCGAACTGTGTGGTGGCACCCACGTGGGTGCCCTCGGCATGATCGGCCCCATCACAGTGGTGTCGGAATCATCCATCGGCTCGAACACGAGGAGGATCGAAGCGGTGACCGGCGCGAGCGCCATCGATCGGATCGCCGCCCGCGAGGGGCTGCTGACGGAAGCAGCTGCCCTGCTCCGGACCGAGCCCGAGCACGTGCTCGAGGCCATCGACCGCCTCCTCGAACGCCAGCGTGCCGCGGAAAGGGCCCTCGAACAGGCCAGGAGCCGGGAGCTGCAGTCGGAGGCAGCCTCGCTCGTCGCCGAGGCCACCCAGGGGGTGGTGGTGGCCCGCCGTGATGGCCTGGCACCCGACCTTCTTCGTGACCTGGCACAGAGCATCCGCAGCACCGGTGGCCTCCGGGCGGTGGTGCTCGGAGGCAGCCCGGACGGCGAGCGGGCTGCGCTCGCCGTGGCGGCCGATCGGACGGCGGGCCACGAGGCTGACGGCGGCCAGGTGCACGCCGGCGACCTGGTGAAGCAGGTCGCCCCGCTCCTCGGCGGCGGGGGAGGCGGCTCACCGGAGGTGGCAGTGGCCGGGGGCAAGGATCCGAGCGGCATCGACAGAGCGCTCGACGAGGCGCGGCGGGCTCTTGTCGGTGGCTGAGCGACGGTGACGGGGGGGACCCGGCTGCGGCGGGGCAGGGCTCTGGGGATCGACCTCGGATCCCGCCGGATCGGCATCGCTGTCAGCGATTCGGCAGGCACGATGGCGTTGCCGCGCGGCACGGTGGTTCGGACGGGCGATGCTGACCGCGATCGCCGTGCCCTGGTCGAGCTGGTTCTGGAGGCGGAAGCGGTCGTGGTCGTGGTCGGACTGCCGCTCTCCCTCGACGGTTCGCGGGGGCCCGCAGCCACGGCTGCCGGCACCGAGGCCGATGCCCTCCGTGTGCTTCTGGAGGATCACGGGATCCCCGTCGAGCTCTTCGACGAGCGCCTCACCACGGTGACCGCGCACCAGGCGCTGGCCGCCGCCGGCAGCAGTGAGCGCAAACGCCGGAGCATGGTCGACGAGACCGCTGCGGCGGTAATGCTCTCGGCGTGGCTCGAGGGGTCGGGTGGGCAACCGTGAGCCCGGCCGCGGGCGAGGACCCGGGCCCGCTCCCCGGAGAGGGCCCCGGATCAGGCCCAGACCCGGTCTCCGGTCCGGGCCCCGACGAGGCGGATCCCTACCCGGAGGATGCGTTCCCTGACGCAGGGGCCGGTGCCGGGCCCGACGTCCCTCAGATCTACGGACGCGACCCCGGGGAGGAGGCGGGCGACACGGGAGCCGGGGGCGGTCGGCGTGTGTGGCGGATCGCCGCCCTGGCCTTCGTGCTCCTCGGCCTCGCGGTGATCGTCGGCGGCTACGTCTGGGTCAGCTCCGAGGCGAACCCCTCGGGACGCCCGGGTCCCCAGGTCATCGTCACCGTCCGGGCAGGTTCCGGCGTCAACCAGGTGGCGGCCACGCTGGAGGCCAAGCAGGTGATCGGCAGCTCCTTGGCCTACCGGATCTGGGGCCAGTTCCACAGCCTTCCCGGCGTGCTGGCCGGCGCCTACGCCTTCGACAAGAACTCGAGCTTCTCTGAGGTGAACTCGGTGTTGGCTGCCGGGCCGAACGTCTTCCCGCTGGAGATCCCCCCGGGGTTCACGGTGTCCGAAGTGGCCCAACGGGTCGGCCAGCTGCCGGGCCACCACGCCAGTGCATTCGACGCGGTGGCCACAGGGGGCACGCTCCATTCGCCCTGGCAGCCGGTGGGCTCGACCAGTCTCGAAGGGCTGCTGGGCACCGGCGTCTACGTGGTGGTCCCCGGTGAGACCGACTCCCATCTGCTGACCCTGATGATCGACCGGTTCGACAACAAGGCGACGGCCCTGGGGCTGGCTGCCGGATCGGCCAGTCTGGGGCTCACCCCCTACCAGGTGATCACCATCGCCTCCATCGTCGAGAAGGAAGGGGTCATCGCAAAGAACCTCGGACCGGTGGCCAGGGTCATCCTCAACCGCCTGGGTGCGGACATGTCCCTGCAGATGAACTCGACCGTGCTCTACTCGGAGGGCCGGGACGGAGGGCCGGTCACCTCGAAGGATCTCGCCCTCCATACCCCCTACAACACGTACCTGAACAAGGGTCTGACTCCGACGCCGATCTGCTTCCCCTCGTCTGCCTCGCTGCAGGCGGCCCTCGATCCGCCGAGCGGTCCGTGGCTCTACTTCGTGGTGGTGGAGCCCGATGGGACCGAGGCGTTCTCCGACACCTACCGGCAGCAACTTGCGAACGAGGCACTGGCCAAGCAACGCGGACTGGGCTAGACGGACCAGACTGCAAGGATGCCGCCGACACCGACCACCCCGACCGCTGGACCGGGGCTATCCGCCGCCACCGTCGTCGTCGGGGTGATCGGCGATCCTGTGGGCCGGTCGCTGTCGCCCCTGCTGCACAACACGGCCTTCGCCGAGCTGGGCATCAACTGGGTTTCGGTCGGCTTCACGGTGGCTCCGGGAGCTGTCGCCGCGGCCCTCCGGGGCGCTCGGGCCCTGGGGATCAAGGGCCTCTCGGTGACCATGCCCCACAAGGACGTCGTCGCAGGCCTGGTGGATCGGCGGACACCGCTCGCCGACCGCCTCGGAGCGGTGAACTGCGTGGTCAACGAAGGCGATGGGATGGTCGGTGACAACACGGACGGAGCGGGTTTGGTGGCCGCACTGCGCCGGGGAGGGGTGTTCGACCCGGCCGGGCGCCGCTGCCTGGTGATCGGAGCAGGGGGTGCGGCACGGGCGGTGGTCGCGGCGCTGGCCGACGCCAGGGCCGACCAGGTGGTGGTGGTCAACCGATCGGCGGAGCGAGGCGCCTCGGCAGCCGCCCTCGCCGGCGCGGTCGGGTGTGTGGGGGCTGCCGGAGATGTCGCCCACTGCGACCTGGTGGTCAACGCCACCCCCCTCGGCATGGCTCGTGGACGCAGCGGAGGCCCGGGGGAGTGGCCCCTGGACCCCACCCTGCTCGGCCCCGGCCAGCTGGTGGTGGACCTGGTCTACCAGCCGCCCCTGACGCCCTGGTTGGAGGCTGCCCGGGCCCAGGGTGCCTCGGTGGCCAACGGGGTGGGGATGCTGGTGCACCAGGCCGCCCTGCAGCTGACCCTCTGGACCGGGTTGGAGGCACCGGTCGACGCCATGTGGCGAGCGGTCAGCTCCCACGCGGCCCTGGGGGCGTCCCGGTAGCCCTGGGAGCACGCGAGCACCGCCTGGCAACCCCGGAGCAGGCCCCGGAGAGGCCCGGGAGAGGCCCGGGCGCGCCGAAAGGAGCCCCTGGGCGGGGGGTAGCCTGGTCGATCGGAGCATCCTGGTGACCTACGCCCCTGCAACCCTTGGCACCCGGTCGCGGCAGGTCTCTGCCCGGATCGACATGCTGCTGCTCGGCGCGACCGGGCTGCTGGCCCTGACCGGGGTCGTCATGATCTATTCGGCGACCAAGGGCAAACTCGCACTTGCCGGTGAGGACCCCCGCTACTTCCTGAAGCGCCAGGCCGTCTTTTTGGTGCTGGGCCTCGTTGTGATGGTCGCACTCTTGCTCTTCGACTACCGAAGACTCGAGCAGCTCAGCACGGTGCTCTACGTGGGCATCGTACTGGCGCTCCTTGCCGTGCTGTCCCCAGTGGGATCCCATGCACTGGGGTCGCAACGGTGGTTCGCACTGGGACCTCTCCAGCTGCAACCGTCGGAGTTTGCCACCCTGGTCCTTATCATCGCCATCGCCACCTACTGCACCAGACGGCCCGAGGGCCTCGACTTCCGTGACCTGGTCCGGCTGGTGCTCATGTCCGCCCTCCCGATTGTGCTGATCATCAAACAGCCGGACCTCGGTACCGCCATCGTCATGCTGGTGATCCTCATGGTGATGCTGGCCGTGGCCGGCATGCCGGGCCGGTATCTGCTGTTGCTGATCGTCGGTGCCGTGGTGCTCGTGATCTTCGCACTCAACGTGGGACTGCTGAAGCACTACCAGATCGTGCGCTTGACCAGCTTCATCTCGCCCGAGGGCGCCAACCAGAACGTCACCTACAACGTGACCCAGGCCAAGGATGCCATCGCTCACGGCGGCATCTTCGGTCGGGGTCTGTTCCACGGAGCGGTCACCAACCTGGCCTACGTCCCCGAACAGCAGACCGACTTCATCTTCTCGGCCGTGGGCGAGCAGCTCGGGTTCGTCGGGGCCGGAGTCCTCCTGCTCTTGTACGGGGTGGTGGCCTGGAGGGTGCTCCGCACCGCGCAGTTGGCTCGGGACACCTACGGGCGGCTCATCTGCTCGGGCGTATTCGCCCTCCTGGTCTTCTCGGTCTTCGAGAACGTGGGCATGAACATGGGGATCATGCCGGTGGCCGGCATCCCCCTCCCGTTCCTGTCGTACGGCGGGTCGGCGATGATCGGCTTCATGGCGGCAATCGGACTGGTGACCAGCGTGCACATGCGGAGTGTGCGGTGAGCGATCCCGTCGCAGCGCCCATCGAATCGATGGACCCGGGCAGCGGCGGGGACGCAACCGAAGGGTCCGGGCCCGACGGGGACGCCCCGGTCGACGCCCGCGGGTCGGAAGGGCATCCGGCCGAAAGGGAAGAGACAGCGGTGGGGCCTTCTCCTGCCCCGGAGGCGCCCGACGACGCATCGGCCGTCCCGACAGTGGCCCCTCCGGAGGAGTCGGCGGCTGCCGGCGCGCTACCCCTGGCGGACTTCCGGATGGCCCTGGTGTCGTCGGTGACGGTGGACCTTCCCAACCAGCATCCGACGGTGGTCCTGCGGGAGACCGAGTCACCCCGTCGCCAACTCTCCTTCTCCGTCGGACTCCCGGACGGTATCGTCCTGTCGCATGCCCTGCGGCGCATTCCCACCCCGCGGCCGCTCACCCAGGAGTTGATGAGCTCTGTGCTCCGGAGCTTCGACATCGACGTGGTTGCAGTGCGGCTGGTCGGCCGCCGTGGGGCGGTCTACTTCGCCGAACTGGACCTTCGCGGCCGAAACGGGCACGCGGTCCTCTCGTGCCGACCTTCCGATGGCCTCACGGTGGCGCTCCTCCAGCCGGTGCCCGTCCCCATCCTCATCGACCGCCGGCTGTTCGAGACGAGCGGCGACGTCACCCCGTCCGGGGGGGCCGTCTCACCGGTCTGAGGCTGCGGCACGCCCCGGGTCGGCGCAGCACTCAGCTGGTGGGACCCGGTCGCACCGGGCTCGGGGGGAGGTGGTCACGAGCCGGTGAGCAGCCGCTGCCTCCGCTGCTGGTCTTGCTCGAACTGGGTCTGCTCGGCCTCGTCGATGGTGGCGCTTCCTTCGTCGGAGATGCGCATCAGGAGGGCGATCAGCACGTAACTGGCGATCAGGGCAGAACCGCCGTAGGAGACGAAGGGCAAGGTGATGCCGGTGAGCGGGAGCAGGCGGATCACACCACCGATGATGAAGAAGGCCTGGAGCCCGATGATGATCGTGAGCCCGGTGGCGGTCAACTTGGCGAACTCCGAGCGCGCTGCCTGGGCGATTCGCAGGCCGGCGCCCACCAGAAGGAGGAACGCCACCACCACCATGGTGGAACCGAGCAGCCCCATCTCCTCTCCGATGGCGGCGAAGATGAAGTCGGTGCGCACGTTGGGGATGCTGTACGCGCCGAACCCCAGGCCCAGGCCCGAACCGCCGATTCCGCCGCTGCCCAGGGCGTACCACGCCTCGCGTAGCTGCCCGCCCGGGTCGGAGGGCGGAATGACCTTCCAGGGGTCGAGCCACGTCTCCACCCGGATGTGGGTCTGGGCGAAGTAGCGGCTGGAGACATATGCACCGACGGCAAACAGCAGGATCCCGAACACCAGGTAGGCGGTTCTCCCGGTGGTCACCCACAACATGCCGATGAACAGGGTGAACAGCAGGGCCGAGAACCCGATGTCATGTTCGAGGCTCATGACTCCGATGGCGAACGCCCAGGCCAGCACGATGGGCACCAGGGGTCGAGGATCGAGGACCAGCCGATTGCCCAACCTGGCGGTGGGAATGGTCAGGAGCTCGCGCTTCTCCGCGAAGTACGCCGCGAAGAAGATGCAGAGCACGATCAGTCCCAACTCCACCGGCTCGAACTCGAAGGAGCCGAGATGGATCCACAGGCGGGCACCGTTGATGTTGGCCCCCACGTGGGGGACGAGTGGTAACAGCAGCAGGATGACGCCGACGGCCAGGAACAGGTAGCGATACCGGTCCAGGTCCCGGCTCCGACGAACCAGGAGGAGTACGAGCACGTAGGCGGCGATCCCGGCGGCGGTCCACGCAGCCTGAAGCGGCGCGTAGTTCTTGGCGGTGCCGAGGTCGATGCGGAGGATCATGACGTAGCCGAGCCCGTTGAGCAGGAAGGCGATGGGCAGGATCACCGGGAGCGCGTCGGGGACGAGGAGCCGGTTGGCGATATGGGCCACCCCGCCCAGGCCGAGTAGGGCTGCCAGAAGCGGGACCACGTCGGAGGGCACCCTGGCCGTGTTGCCCAGGATCATCAGTATGTAGGCAGCGACGACGATGACCGAGGCGGCCGCCAGCAATCCGAGCTCGGTACGGCGGCGCGCCTTCACCCCGCGCCGGGACCGCTTCGATTTCGAGGCACGCAAGGTGAAGGCCGGCATTGCGGCGAGCCTACCGGTGGAGGACCGTCCGGAGGCGGAGCCGGACCGGCCGCCCGGGGATACGATGGGTCGGCGATGGAATCTGCCTTGACCGAGCTGCCATGACGGACACGAGGCGGAAATGACGGCGGACCGGTCGACCGGCGCCCCCTCTCGGACGTCCGTGGATTCGCCCGAGTCCACCGGCCCGGCCTGCTCGGATCCGGTGCACCGGCCGAACGGCTCGTCGGTGCAGGCCGTGGAGGCCGTGGAGGCCGTGCGGGCTGTCCAGGCCGGGGCACTCGAGCCCGGTCCTTCCGGGTTGGCGGCGCCCGGGAATCAGGCCCCGGCACCCGGAGCCGGGCATCCTGAAGACCGCGTCTCGACCCGCCCGGAGCGGTTCATCAACCGTGAACTCTCGTGGCTCGAGTTCGGTGCCCGCCTGCTGGAGCTCTCGGCCGATGGCCGCATCCCGTTGTTCGAGCGGGTGAAGTTCCTGTCCATCTTCTCCGAGAGCCTCGACGAGTTCTTCCAGGTGCGGGTAGCCGGGCTCGAGGACCAGATCGCCGCCGGCCTGCGGACCCGGTCACCGGACGGGATGAGCCCGGCGGACCAGTTGAAGGCGATCACCGAGCGGGTCGCCCAGCTGGTCGAATGGCAGAGCCGGATCTTCTCGGAGCAGGTCGAACCGGCATTGGGCGAGGCCGGCGTGGTGGTGTCCGGCTGGCACACCCTCGACGATGACGACCGGGACTATCTCGTCGAGGTGTTCAACAGGCAGATCTTCCCGATACTCACTCCGCTCGCCGTCGACCAGGGCCATCCTTTCCCTTACATCTCCAACCTCTCGTTGAATCTGGTGGTCCGCGTGGTGGATCCGGGTAGCGGCGACCAGCGCACCGCCCGGGTAAAGGTGCCGCCCCTGCTGCCCCGTTTCGTGGTCCTTCCGGACGGGGAGCGGATCATCCTGATGGAACAGGTCATCGCCGCCCATCTCGGCTCGCTCTTCCCGGCCATGACCATCGCCGAGCACCACGTGTTCCGGGTCACCCGCAATGCCGATCTCTCGGTGGAGCAAGACGAGGCACGGGACCTCCTGGCCGCCGTGGAGCTCGAGCTGCACCGGCGCCGGTTCGGCCAGGCGGTGCGCCTGGAGGTCTCCTCCGGCATCTCCACCGACCTCCTCGACATGCTCATCGCCGAAGTGGATGTTCGGGAGGACAACGTCTACCTCTTCGACGTTCCGGTCGACCTCGGCGGGCTGCGGGCGCTGATGGACCTGGACCACCCCGAGCTCTCGCCCCGGGCGTGGACCCCGCTCACCCCTCCCCAGCTGGCGGGTGACGCGGACATCTTCTCCGTGGTGGCCGACGCCGACGTGCTGGTCCACCACCCCTACGACTCGTTCGCCACCTCGGTACAGGCGTTCGTTGCCCTGGCTGCCGAGGATCCCGATGTCCTTGCCATCAAACAGACGCTCTACCGGACGAGCGAGAACAGCCCGATCGTCGACTCGCTGATCCGCGCCTCCCAGTCGGGGAAACAGGTGACGGCGGTGGTGGAGCTCCAGGCCCGCTTCGATGAGCAGGCCAACATCGCCTGGGCCCGTGCCCTCGAAGAGGCGGGCGTACAGGTCGTCTACGGGCTGGTCCGGCTCAAGACCCATTCGAAGATCTCGCTCGTCGTACGGCGTGAGAGGAACGAGATCCGCCGGTACTGCCACATCGGAAGCGGAAACTACAACTCCTACACGGCCGGCACCTATGAGGATGTCGGCCTGCTCACCGCCGACCCGGTCATCGGTGCCGATGTGGGCGAACTGTTCAATCTGCTCGCCGGATCGGGGGACCCGCCCGAGTTCCGCCGGCTGGTGGTGTCGCCCTTTTCGACCCGCTCCACACTGGTCGCGTCCATCGAGGAGGAAGCCCGTGCCGGCGCCAGTGGCCGCATCGTCCTCAAGACCAACGGGCTCACCGATCCGGAGATCGTCGACGCTCTCTACCGGGCGTCACAGGCCGGGGCGTCAGTGGACCTCATCGTGCGAGGAAAGTGCTGTCTCCGTCCCGGGCTGCCCGGCCTCTCCGAGAACATCAGGGTCCGTTCCATCGTGGGCCGATACCTCGAGCACTCCCGGATCTTCGTCTTCGGCGGCGTCGGAGGCAGGCCGATCAGGGTGTCCTTCGGCTCCCCGGATCTCATGGAGCGGAATCTCGATCGCCGGGTGGAGGTGGTGGTCCCCATCGATGAGCCCGGGATCCAGCAGCGCGTCGTCGGGATCCTCGAAGATGCCCTGTGCGACGAGGCCAACGCCTGGACGCTATCGGGCGACGGGAGTTGGCACCGGGTGGCGCCGGACCGAGGGCCCGGCAGCCTCGGGTTCAACCTGCAGGATCACTTCGAAGCACAGGCCCTCGAATCCCTACGGCATCGCCGCGATGAGACCCAGGCCGTTCGCCTGGGATCACGGCCGGCGCCGGCGGCTGTTCCCGAGCTGGCGACGGAGCAGCGACCCGGCCGCTGGAAGGGGTGGAACCGGAAGCGCCGCTGAGCCGGGAGGACGCCCGGGTCGATGGGGTGTCCTGTTGCGGGGCTGACGGTGCAGCCCTGCCGTGACGCAGGTCGATGCGTCCCTGCAAGTACTCGCGGAGCCGGTGGTGGGGAGCCCTTCGCTCGAGCTCGAGCGAGGCGTAGGCCAACCCCCCGAAGGGGATCGGGAGCCAGAAATTGACGGCCCGGTAGGCCAGCACAGCCGACAACGCCTGCCCGGCCGTGGGGCCGAAGCCGGTGATCATCGACACCAGCACGAACTCGACCACACCGAGACCCCCCGGGGTGATCGGGATGGCAGCCAAAATGTTGGCCAACCCGTAGGCGGTCAGAAGGTCGACCGGGGAGATGAAGTGGCTGAATGCAGCCACGAAGACCCAGAGCGATGCGGCGTCCAGTAGCCAGTTTGCAGCGGCCCATCCCACCGCCCTCCACAGTAGGGGCCGGTCCTCCATGAGGACGGCGAACCGATGCGCCAACCGCTCGACCAGGGCGGTTGTCCGCTCGGCATCGAGGAACCGGATCCGCTCGGAGATGCGCCGGACGATGCGACTGGCCCGCTGCTGGCCGCGCGTCAAGAGGTAGAAGAGGCCCCCGAACGCTCCGAGCAGGACCACGCCGACCCCGGCGGCAATGATCACCAGAATCGAGGCGGACTGCGACTGGCCTCCGTGATGGCTGGACGGGGCATGGAATCCATGGGCCACCAGGAACGCCACCAAGGCGAACCAGAAGATGACATTGAGCACCACGGCCGAGCCGATGCCCTGGGTCCCGAGGGCGAATCCGGTGTCCGATCCGGACACTCCTGACTGGGTGAGCAACCGGTAGCCGAGCGCCGCGCCGGGAGCAGTGCCACCCGGCGAGACATGGCTGAGGGCCAGGGTGGACATGTTGATCCGGAACAGGCGGAGCCTGCGGGGCCCGTCGTGCGGGAGCACGGCATGGGTGAGCTGGGTATAGGCCACCAGCGCGGCGATCTCGAGGATCACGCCGAGGGCCAGGTAGGCGGTGTTGATGTGGGTGAGGGAGGTGAAATCGGAGCGGTGGCTGGCCAGCAGCGGAAACGCCACGTAGAAGACGAACAGGAAGATCAGCAGCGTCCCGACGCTCAGGCGCACCTCGCGATGGACGAAGGGCCCCCGGTGCCACCACCGACGGTGCGGTTGTTCGTCTGCCTTCTCGGCGGCCATCTCCCTCATGTTGACACGCCCGGCCACGCGGACCTGACATGCTGAACGGGTGGCGGAGAACGTGGAGAAGTCAGGGGGGCGCTCCGAGGCCGCGGCAGACCGGTCCCCGTCGGCCTTGGATCCGGTCTCCTCCAGCCCGTACGGAACTGCCGCCCGCGTGGTGCCGCCCGGCCCGACCACCGTCATCAACGAGACGCCGGTGGAGCGACTCGACCGCGAGATCGGGCCCGACGCCTCCCGCCGCGAGCGCCTGTTCGCCGCCGCATCGGCCAAGGGGGTGCCGCTGCGGACCATCCTGACCGTCGACGCCGTGGTCATCGCCACCTGGGTCCTCTACCGGCTCCTCGGTCGCCTGAGGGAGGTGATCCTGTGGACCCTGATGGCCGCGTTCATCGCCCTGGTGCTGGATCCGTCAGTCGCCTTCCTCCAGCGCCACCGGATGCGCCGGGGGGCGGCGGTGGGCCTCGTCTTCGCCGGTGCCGTGCTCGTCTTCGGCACCCTCCTCGGCCTGTTCGGCTATCCCCTGGTCAACTCGCTGACCCACGTGGCAGAACGACTCCCTGCCATGGTCAGTCAGGTGGAGAAGGGGCACGGCTGGCTCGCCCACTCCCTCCAACGCTTCGGGCTGCTGTCATGGGTGCAGAAGAACGCCCCGAAGCTCAAGACGGCCGCCAACAACCTCGGGAAGCCGGCGCTCACCGTCGGCACCAACCTGGGCAAGGCGGTGTTCTCGACCATCCTGGCGCTGACCACCATCGCCTTCCTCTCGCTCTTCATGCTGCTGGAGGCTCCGACGCTGCGCGCCGGTCTGATGGGCGCCCTCGACCCCGACCGACGGCACATCATCGAGGACGTCGCCCATCGGGTGTCGCGATCGGTGACCTCTTACATGCTGGGCACCATCGCCTTGTCGGTCCTCTTCGGCGTGGTGGTCCTGGTCACCATGCTGATCCTGGGGGTGCCCTTCGCCCTGCTCATCGCCTTGTGGGTGGCCCTCGTGGCCATGATCCCCCTGGTGGGGGGACTCATCGCCGGCGTGCCCAGCGTGGCCTTGGCCCTCCTCCATTCCCCGACGGCCGGTGTGGTGACCCTGATCGTCTTCGTGGGCTTCCAGGTGGTGGAGAACCACTTCTTCTATCCGGTCGTGATGAGCCGGACGGTCCGGATGAACCCCCTGTGGGTGCTGCTGGCCGTACTGATCGGGGCCAACCTGGGCGGGGTGTTCGGCTCCTCCCTGGGGGCGCTGACCGGTGCCCTGGTGGCCATTCCGGTGGGCGGGGCCATCCAGGTGATATTCCGGGAGGTCTGGCAGCGCACCAGGGCCACCGGGGAGCCCGGTCCCGTGGAGGACGGCCGCCGGGGCCCGGACGGCCGGGGACCGGACGCCGGAGCAGGGGTGGCCCTCGGGGAGAGCGCCACCGTCGAGCCGTGACCGGCCGACACGGTCCGCCCCGTTCCGGTCTCGTAAGCTGCTGGGATGAACGTCCTGGTAGTGCTGCCGACCTATAACGAAGCGGAGAACATCGACCATGTCCTCCGTCGGGTCAGGAGTTCGCTGGCGGACGCCACTGTGCTCGTGGTCGATGATGGCAGCCCGGACGGAACCGCCGCACTCGCCGAGACGATCGGCAAGGAGCTCGGCAGCATCGAGATCCTCCGGAGGCACGACAAGTCGGGCCTCGGCAGTGCCTATCGGGCCGGTTTCCGGTGGGGACTCGATCACGGATTCGACGCCTGTATCGAAATGGACGCCGACCTGTCCCACGAGCCCGAGGCGCTACCGGGGCTGGTGGCGCCTCTCTCCGAGGGTTACGAGCTGGTGATCGGATCGAGATATGTCGCCGGTGGTTCGATCCCCAACTGGACCTGGCACCGGCGCATGCTCTCCCGAGGGGGGAACATCTACGCTTCGGCCCTGCTCGGACTGGGTGTGGCCGACTCGACCGCCGGATTCCGGGCGTACTCCGCCTCGGTTCTCCAACGCATCGACCTGAACGATGTCAAAGCCGAGGGCTATGGATTCCAGATCGAGATGACCTACGAGGCAAAGCGGGCCGGTGCGGCCGTGGTCGAGATCCCCATCCGGTTCATCGACCGGGTGAAGGGCGAGTCCAAGATGTCCATGTTCATCGTCGTGGAAGCACTGGGCCTGGTGACCTGGTGGGGATTCCAACGGCTGGTCGGAGGCCTGCGGAACAGGACGCAGCCCGTGCACAGCTGATGACGGCCCGGTGACCGGCATCGGCCGCATCCTCGTCGTCGACGACGAGCCTTTCATCACCGATGTCCTGTGCGCTGCGCTGCAATTCGAGGGGTTCGTCACCGAAGAGGCAGCCACCGGCCGACAGGCACTGGCCAAGGCTCGCGTCGGAGGGTACGACTTCATCGTGCTCGACGTGATGCTGCCCGACGTCGACGGTCTCGAAGTGTGCCGACTGCTCCGGGCCGAGCAGGTCTCGACCCCGGTCCTCTTCCTCACCGCCCGTGATGCCACCGCCGACAAGCTGGCCGGGCTGGCCCTCGGCGACGACTATGTGACCAAGCCGTTCAGCATCGACGAGCTGGTCGCTCGGATCCACGCCGTGATGCGGCGCAGCACTCTCGAGGAAGATGCCGACCAGGCCGTCCTGCGATTCCGCGACCTGGTGGTGGACGTCCGCACCCATGAGGTCTGGCGGTGGAACCAACCCATCGAGCTGACGCCCACCGAGTTCAACCTCCTCCTGCACCTGTTGCGCAATGCCCGTCAAGTGCTCTCCAAGACCCAGATCCTCGATGCGGTATGGGACGAGGGCTTCATCGGGGAGTCCAACATCGTGGAGATCTACATCTCCTATCTCCGCAAGAAGATCGACTGCTTCGACCCCCCGTTGATCCACACCATCCGCGGGGTCGGCTACAGCCTCCGGGAGGCCCAGCAGTGAGGCTCCGGCGTCGTCTGGTGGCCACGATGATCGTGTTGGTAGCGCTCGGCCTGGCGGCTGTCGACATCATCACTCTCACCTCACTGCACTCCTATCTCTTCGGTCGTGTCGACGCTCAGCTCGATGCCGCCAGTGCCCAGGTGGCCGAGTTCGTCGCCAGGGCCGATGAGCGCGGGTTCGTCGTCACGGCTGCTTCCGTCCAATCGCGGGTGAGCCCCGACGTCTACGTGGAACTGATCAATCCGACAGGTCGGGTGGTGGTGGCCAAGCCGTCGGGATCCCACACCCAACCCGACCCTCGGCCGAACCTCCCGAACCCGCTCCCGGTCCGCCCGACCCCGGACCTCGACCACCCTGCCAAGCCGGACCAGGTCTACCGGCCCGATTCGGCGTCGATCACCGTGGGAATGGCCGGGCCGGGCCGGCAGGAGTACCGGCTCCACGCCACCGCGCTTCCCGGAGAGACACTGGTGGTCGCCACCCGACTCGACTCGGTCAACGCCACCCTCAATTCCCTCCGCAACATCGAACTGGCGGTGAGCCTCGGGCTGTTGGTGGCCCTGCTGGTCCTGATGACCCTCCTGGTCCGATTGGGCCTCCGTCCCCTGGAGGACATGACCGAAGCCGCGGACGCCATCGCAGCGGGGGACCTGACCCGGCGGGTGCAGGTCGCAGACAGCAACAGTGAGATCGCCCGGTTGGGACGGGCCCTCAACGGCATGCTGGCCCAGATCGAGACCGCATTCGCGGAGCGGGCCAGGTCCCAGGACCGGCTGCGCAGTTTTCTGGCCGATGCCTCCCACGAGCTGCGCACACCCCTCACCTCAATCCGCGGGTACGCGGAATTGTTGCGCAAGGATGCCCTCGGCGACCGGGCGGCGCGGGACCGGGCGCTGTCGCGCATCGAGAAGGAAGCGGCCCGTATGGGTGTGCTGGTGGGCGATCTGGCCATCCTGGCCCGGGAGGACGAGGGCCCGGCGCCCGGCCGCTATCGGGTCGACCTTGCAGCGGTGGCTGCCGATGCGGTTGCGGATGCCCGGACCATCGACGCCGATCGGCCCATAGAGCTCTCCGTGTCGACCGAGGTCCCCGTCGCGGGCGACGACGCCCGCCTCGAGCAGATGATCCACAACCTGCTCCGAAATGCCCTGGCCCACACCCCGCCGGGCACGCCGGTCGAAGTGAGCGTTGCAGTCGAGGGTGACCATGCCGTGCTCCAGGTTCGGGACGGCGGCCCGGGGATGAGCGCGGAGCAGGCCGGTCAGGTCTTCGACCGGTTCTATCGGGGGGACGCCGAGGGCCGCGAAGGCGGGTCGGGGCTGGGCCTGTTCATCGTGGCCAGCCTGGCCCGCACCTTCGGTGGGCACGCCACGGTGGTCACCGCCGTGGGGGAAGGGGCCACGTTCGAGGTCGTACTGCCGCTGTACGATCCGCCAGCGACGCCAGCGACGCCAACGACGCCAACGACATCGACGGCATCTACGCCCGGCTTGTCGCCTCCTCCGATGAGCGCCGGCCCACCCGGCCCAGCGGCCGGCCCACCCGGCCCGACCGGCCGAACGGCCGATGGCGTTCCTCCGCCGGACCCCTCCGGCGCGGCCGACCCGGTCTCGACCCAGTCCTAGAGTGTCGTGATGCTGGTTTCCATCGAGCGGGGTTCCGGCCATCCCGTGCTGCTCCTGCACGGCCAACCGGGGACCGGCGCTTCGTGGGATCCGGTGACGCGCCTGCTCGAACCCGACGTTCGGGTTCTCGCTCCGGACCGGATCGGCTACGGCGCGACGGCGGGGACCGCACGCGGACTGGCCGACAATGCCGACCTGATGGCCGAATTCCTCGAGAGCCGGAAGGCCACGCCGGCCACCGTGGTGGCACACAGCTGGTCAGGTGGGGTGGCCGTCCTTTTGGCGACCCGTTATCCGGAAGCGGTGTCGAACCTGGTGTTGGTCGGCGCGGCATGCACGCCGGACAGTGTGGACGCCATCGACCGGCTGCTCGATGTTCCGGGGTTGCGCGACGTCCTGACCGTGGCCGGCCTGCTGGCGATCGGAGAGGTGCTTCCCCGCATGAGGCGCTTGGTGCGTTACGTCCCTGAGAGCGTCCGCGACCAACTGTCCACTGCGCTGCCGGACCAGTCCGTCCTGGGCGGAGAACGGGGTGCCCTCGGCCGGCACAAACGCAGTTTCATGATCGAGCAGCGTGCCCTGATGGATGAACTGCCGTCGGTGACGGCGGCGCTCGGGGGTCTGGCGGTTCCGGTGGCAGTGGTGGGCGGTGCCTGGGACCTTGTGGTGCGCCCCGAGGCTGCGAGGACCCTGGCGAAGGCCACCCCCGGCGCTGAACTGATCATGTTCCCGAGGGCCGGCCACTTCGTGGCACGCGACACCCCCGAGGCACTCGCCGAGGTGATCCGCCGTTACGCTCGCAAGGCGTCCGGCCTGCCGACCACCTGATCGGGAGGGCGTTCGGCGGACCGCCCTCAGCCGACCGCGGCGCGCGGGCCGGCTTCGGTCCCGGCCCCGTCGCTCGTGGAGAACGGAGCACCGGGGGCAAGGGCGTCAAAGACGGCGGTGAACTTGAGATTGGCCTCAGCCAACTCGGTGCTCGGCTCCGATCCGTCCACGATTCCCACACCTGCGCTCAGACGTGCCGTGCGGCCCCTGATGGACATGGCCCGGATACCCACGACCCACATGCCGTCACCGGCGGCGTCGACGTAACCGACCGGCCCCGCATAGGTGCCCCTCGACTGGGGCTCCGAGCGAGCGATCATGGCCCGGGCCGATGCGACCGGCTCACCGCCGACGGCCGGTGTGGGGTGGAGCGCAGCGACCAGTGCCAGCACGCTCGGGATGTCGTCGTCCGTACTTCCGGCGAGCCGGCCGATGATCGAAGTGCCGAGATGGGTGATGTTGTGGAGATGCACCAGATCCGGCTCCGTCGGTACATCGAGGGTGGAGGTGAAGGGGCGGAGCGCCCGCTCGATGGCGTCGACCACCAGGCGGTGCTCCGCACTGTCCTTTGTCGACTCGAGGAGTTCCGCGGGCAGGGCGCTCCCGCCGTCTCCTCTGAACCGGTCGGTGGTCCCGGCCAGTGGCCGACTGTGGATGTCGGTGCCGGATCGCTCTACCAGCAACTCGGGACTGGCACCCACGAACTGCCCCTCCGCGGTCGGCAGAGAGAAGATCGTGCAGTTCGGTTCGAGCCGGCTCCATCGACGGAGCAGGTCATCCACGCGGATGGCCTTGCTCATGATGACATCGACGTGCCGGGCCAGGACCACCTTGACCAGTTCGCCCTTGTCAATGGCCGAAATCGCTCTGGTCACCATTGCGCAGAAGTCGTCGTCGGAAGCGAGTGGGCGGATCTGTTCGGGAAGACCGGGGCGGTCGAGCGCATCGGGTCGCTCGGCTCGGAAGGGGCCGCCGAGAAGCATTCCACCTAGGAGCTGTGAGCGGAGGCCTGCGCCGGTGGCCGGCAGGGCGGCCCGATCGGTGCCCACCACGGTGACCCACTCGCGTCCCTCGTGATCTGAGGCGTAGAGGACCTCCGGGACGACCAGCGAGGTGGGTGCGGACCGGTCGAAGGGAAGGGCGCCGAACGCGACGACGGCATGGCCTGCACCTGCAGGGCTGCGTCCACCCTCGGGCCCGTCGCCGGTGTCGAGATGGTCGGAGCACTCGATCGAGGCGAGGAGTTCGGCAACCCGGTCGATGCCGACGTCGGAATCGAGGCCGGACGCTAGAGGGATGGTGAGTGCGGTGCCCAGACCGACCAGGACCCGGTTTTCGGTGTGCACGACGATCCCGCTCGATCCGGCCAGGGTGAACGGATCGATGGCCGGGCCCGGGTCGAGTGGGAATCGCGTGGCAACCAGCCCCAAGGCCCCGATCGGGATCGGGGCGGTCACGGCTGGCCTCTCCGGGTCGCAGTGATCAGTTGGCTCAGCCCTCCCGACAGCGCCCGCCGGTTGACTGCGGAGAACCCTGCGTCCATGAGCATCGACCGGAGCTGTTCGGTGGGAGGGAGATACGCCGTGGACTTGGGAAGGTAGCGGTAGGCGGCACCATCGGACAACAAGCCGCCGATCACCGGAACGACCCGGTGGAACCAGATGCGGTCGCCGGACCGCAGGAGTCCGTGGTCGGGCTCTGCCACCTCGAGCAGGCTGATCCGGCCACCCGGTCGCACGACGCGGCCGAACTCGCCGAACACCTTGTCCAGCTCGGTGAAGTTACGAAGGGCATATCCGCAGGTGATCCCGTCGACCGAGCCGCTGGCCAGCGGAAGCCACGTCCCGTCAGCCTGCGCCAGGGGCGTACCGCTGTGATTCGCGGCCAACATCCCCCAGGACAGGTCCATCCCGAGCGGCCGGAATCCAGCCACCCGGAGGATCTTCAGGAAGTCTCCGGTCCCGCAGGCCAGGTCGAGCACCCGTGAGCCTTCGGGCAGCCCCAGTGCCCGAGTCGACTGTTTGCGCCATCTGACGTCGAGCCCGAAGGTCATCAATCGATTGACCAGGTCGTAACGAGGAGCAATGGCGTCGAACATCGAACGCACGAGAGCTGTCTTGTCTGCTCCGGTGGGCAGATCGGCGCTTGCTGCCCGGGCTGCGGCCTCCCGGGCTGCGGCCTCCCGGGCCGGTGCCACTGTGCCGGGGGAGTTCGTCTCGGGCGACGGTGCACCGGTCATCGGCTCGGCGCCGGGCTCTCCGCGTCCAGGATGTCCAGGATGCCCGAATCGGACAACCGGGCATGGTCCGAGATGGCGCGCCGTTCCGCGTCAGATCCGACCAGTTCCACGTGATCGAGGGCAGCTTTGACCAGGGTGCGGGTGAAGTGGTGGCCGACCAGGGTCTTCACGGCGGGGAGGATCTCCGAGTAGGCCTGCAGGAGCCTGTCGGTGTCCCGGTCGGCCGGGCCGTCCGCCGATTCGTCCGCCGATTCGTCCGCCGATTCGTCTGCCGACTTACCGTCTGATTGCGCGCCGTCGGCATTGCCGCGCTGCCTGTCGCGAAGTGGTCCCCGAACGTAGACGGAGAAGATGGCAACCGCCTCTCTCGCCACGGCTTCGGTCGCCTCGTGGTGACGGCGCGCCAGGTCGAGCAGTGCCGAGAGGGGGATTCCCCATTCGAGAAGCAGGAGCCCGGCCTTCGATGCCGCCACGTCCTCCGAGGTGTAGCGCTCCTGGCCATTGACGCGGCGGGCAATGAGCAGGCCCTCGGCCTCGATGGCCTTCAGCAGGGCCAGGGGGACACCTGTCTCGATTGCCAGCTCGCTCAGGGTGTAGGTGTCAGTGTGAGTGCCGGGGCTGCCCGCCCCGCTGCCCCCACCGCCGACGCTGTATCGGCTTCCTGGGTCGTCCGGGCGCCCGGCCTGTTGCACTGTCCGTCCGGACTCTCGACGGACGCCCGACAGCTCTCCCAGCAGTGCTTCGTCGGCGGCGTCCAGTTCGCCGGTCACAAGCCGGGCGATGGTGGCCAGTGTGAAGCCGCGCTTCTGCAGGGATCGGATGCGAGCCAGCCGTTCGAGATGCCGTACGTCGTACCAGGCAATCCTGCCTTCCCGACGGGGGGGATCGAGCAGGCCCTTGCTCTGGTAATAGCGAATCGTGTCCACCGAGACATCGGACTGGACCGACAGCTGTTCGACCCGCAACTCCATCTCCCACACTCTAGGAGTAATCGCTCGTATTGTTTGAGCGCGGTCCCCGACAGTGAGGGACGGGCGGTTCAGGCCGATATCGGGGCCCGACTTCAAGCCCGATCAGGGGCCCGATCAGGGGCCTATCGGTGGCTGAGCAGGTTCCCGCCCGAGGGTCAATCGGCGATCGGGGGCTCAGCGACCGATTGAGCGGTCAGTGGCCGGCTCGTGGCCGGCTCACCGGTAGTAGCGGTAGACGACCTGGGCGACGCAGCTCGGCTTGGTCGACCCTTCGGTTTCAAGGGTGAGATCCAGTACGACCTGGACCCCGCCGGAGACATCTTCGACGCCGGCCACGGAGGCTCCCAGGCGGAGATTGCTGCCCACGGGAACAGGAGCGGGAAAACGAACCTTGTTGCAGCCGTAGTTGACGCCCATGGAGATGCCTTCCACCACCAGGACCTCCCCCAGGAACACCGGCGCCAGGGAGAGCGTCAGGTAGCCGTGGGCGATGGCGGTGCCGAACGGGCCGCTCTTCGCCCGCTCGGGATCCACGTGGATCCACTGCCGGTCGCCGGTGGCGTCGGCGAAGAGGTTGACCTGGTCCTGGTCGATGCGATGCCACTCGCTGTAGCCGAGATGCCGCCCGACCAGATCCCGGAACGACTCGATGCCCTGCACGGTGGTTGCCATGGCCCAGACTGTACGGGATCCGGGTCCCGGGACACCACCCGCCTCGGGCGCACCACCTCAAGCCGCGCCGGCCGCTCAAGGCCACTACAGGGCCGCCAGGGCCCGCCCCCGGGTCATGGCGGGTCGCGCTTTGACCCGGATACCTCGGCGGTCCGATGAGGGTTCCCTTCCTCCGGACGTCAGTGTGCCCTCACCGAGGTCGGGTCGGTACGCTCTCCTCCGTGCCCCCGGCAGTACACCATCACCGGAATCTGCATGGCGGGGGAGCGCGTGCCGCGGTGTTCGGTATCAGTGACGGATTGGTCTCCAATGTGGCCCTGATCCTCGGCATGGCCGGTGCCGACTCGTCGCCAGGGGCGGTCCGCCTCGCCGGATTGGCCGGACTGATCGGCGGCGCGTTCTCGATGGCGACGGGCGAGTACATCTCCATGCGCGCCCAATCCGAGCTGATGGAGCGCGAGCTGGATGTCGAACGACAGGCTCTTCGCCACGAACCAGAGGTCGAACGCAAGGAACTGGCCGCCATCTACGAGAGCCGTGGCCTCGACGCCGAGTTGGCCGAGGAGCTCTCGGTGAAGATGATGCGAGACCCCGAACTCGCGCTCGAGACCCACGCCCGAGAGGAGCTGGGTATCAACCCCAAGGAGACCGGCAAGCCGGTCGAGGCCGCCCTCGCCTCGTTCTTCACCTTCGCCCTCGGGGCTTTCCTGCCGCTTCTGCCCTGGTTGATCACGGACGGAACGAGGGCGACGCTGTGGTCGGTCGCACTCGGTGCGGTGGGTGCCTTCAGCGTGGGTGCAGCCCTGTCCATGTTCACCGGTCGTTCCTGGTTGTGGTCGGCCAGCCGTCAGCTGTTGATCTCCGGTGCCGCTGCCGCGGTCACGTACTCGGTGGGCCACCTCGTGGGCGCAAGCTGACCCAGTTCTCGCAGAGCGGGCCCGGGTGCCCGGCGATGGGATGTCTGCGATCCGGTCGTCACACCCACCTGGGACGATGACCCCATGGCGTCGGCAACCTCGCACAACCCGGAACCCCAGTCCCCACAGACGCCACAGGCAACCCCGCCGACCCACCTTCGGCTGGATGCATCAGCCCTTTCGGATGCGTTGGACGCCATCGCCGGCTTCGTGTCGGAATTCGAGCCCGGCCGGTACAGCGGTGAGGACGCAGCCCGACTGGTGACCTGGTTCACCCGGGCAGAACGCCTCTGCGCCGCCGGCAAGACGCTGGCCGCAACCCGGGCGGCGGCTGCCAACTGCCATCAGACGACCGGACAGCGGTCAGCGGCCCATTGGCTGGCAGGGGTGACTGGCGAGTCCGTGGGGAATGCAGTCGAGCTCCTGCGTCTGGGGGAGACGCTCGGGTCCCACCCCGGCGTTGACGAGGCCTACCGGACCGGCCGGCTGTCCCCGTCGGGTGCCAAGGCCGTCGCCGGTGCGGTGGCGGTCAATCCGAACAGCGAAGGAGAGCTGCTCCAAGTGGCAGAAGGGGACACCCTGAGTCGTCTTCGGGATCGCTGCCTCCGGGCCAGGGCCGAGGGACGGTCGAAGACCGATGCGGCCCGTGTCTACGAGGGGATCCGGGCCGCACGACATTGCCGGACCTGGACGGACGCCGATGGTGCCTTCCGGCTGGATGCCCGGCTCACCCCCGATGCAGGTGCGGCACTGCTCTCGTCATTGAGCGCCGAGTCCGACCGGGCGTTCCGTCGGGCCAGAGCAGCCGGCATCCGTGAGTCGCGGGACGCGTGTGCCGCTGATGCCCTCGTGGCACTGGTGGCCGGGCGGGGGATCGGCGTTCCCGATCAGACCACGTCGGCGGGTCGCTCAAAGGAGGGTGGATGTGGGACCGGCGACGGGACCGATGACGACGCCGGTCCCGATTGCCATGTTCCGGAGCCCAAGGCCACCGTCCACCTGCGGGTGGATCTCGATGCCCTCAGGCGGGGGGGCGTGGGTGATGGAGAGCGCTGTGAGATTCCCGGCGTCGGACCGGTCCCCATCGAGGTCGCCCGGGACCTGATGGGCGATGCCATCACCGACCTTGTCATCGCCAACGGCGTCGATGTGACCACCATCTGCCATCTGGGTCGATCGATTCCCGCTCCGTTAAAGACGGCCCTCATCGAACGGGACGCGATCTGCGTCGTCCCCGGCTGCGACGTGGCCACCGGCCTGGAGATCGACCACTGGATGGTTCCATTTGCCGCCGGTGGACCGGCCTCGCTGGAGAACCTGGCGCGTCTTTGCAGTCACCACCACCACCTTCGAACCCACAAGGGTTTCCGGCTCGATGGCGGTCCGGGCGATTGGAGGTGGCGACCGCCTGCCGCTCAGAAGGGACCCGGCGGTCCATCGCCGGGCCTCGCCGTTTCGGCGGACCGAGACTCTCGTTCCGAGGCCCCGGAGCTGTTTGGCGGGGAGTGAGCAGTCCGGTTGGGGCGGCTCGCTCTTCATGGCAGGGACCGTCGACATCGCTGTCGGCCGTTCCTCAGGCCGGTTCGAACCGACCCGAATAGGACCGATCCACATGATCCTCGGCGAACCCGATCGAACGGTACAGCGAGACGGCTGCGGTATTGGCAGCGTCCACGTAGAGCATTCCCACCGACATGCCCGCCCCGGCGAGCCAGTCCAGGCCGGCAAGGGTCAGGGCACGGCCCCATCCACGCCCGTGGAAGTCCGGGTCCACGCCGATGACGTAGATCTCGCCCATCGGTGGGTCGGTATCGGCATGGATCTTCGTCCAACACGAGCCGGCGATGCGCCCACCCTCTCCGACCACGAGGAAACCACTCGGATCGAACCACCGTTCCTTCTCCCGCTCGAGCAGTGTCGCCATCTCCCACCGGCCCTGCTCGGAGTGGCCCGCAAACGCCCTGTTGTTGGTGGCCAGCCATGCCGCTTCATCAACGCCGGGCCGGAAGCTCCGGGTCGGAACCGGCAGGTCGGGTCGGGTGGTTCCGCTGGTGTCGAGCGGCAGCCTGCACCGCATCTGGATGAGGTTGCGCTCGATCCGCAATCCGTGGGCAGCCGCCAGCGCATCGTCGGCCGGGGAAGCCCGTGCCACCCACAGCCGCACGGTTCCGCCTCCCGCCCGGGCTACCTCTTCAAGAGCTGCTCCCAGGAGGGCGTCACCCACTGCCGTGCTGCCCACTGCCGGCGACGCGAACTCCGGATCCACGACCAGCTCGACCGCGAACGGTCCCGAGTGGGTTTTCCCGACCAGCTCTGCGTATCCGACCAGGTCCTTCTGCGTCCGTGGACCGTCCCGGTCCGCTCCTGAGTCCAGACGGGCGAGGACACCGACGAAGAGAGCGCGGTCTCGGTTTGATGCATCCGTACGATCGACGGTATGTCTCAACGCGACCCGCTTGTGCTCACTGAGAGCATCGTGGCCTGTGGCCTTGGTGACTCGGCCGAGCAGTTCGTCGATCTCGTCCACCACGTGTCCATCCGGCGCCGTAACCACCGCAACGTCGAGGCTCATCATCCACAAGAAGCTACCGGTAGTGTCCGGGCCATGGCCCGACCACGGACACCCGCCGGCCGAGCAAGGGTGACCAACGAGCGGTTGGGCATGGAGTACCCCGGTTCGGCACGAGAGCTGTGCGCGCTCCGGCACGCCGATGCGTTCGAACTGCTGGTGGCGACCATTCTCTCGGCTCAGTGCACAGACGAACGGGTCAACATGACCACGCCCGCGCTCTTTGCTCGCTTTCCCGATGCCCCGGCGCTGGCCTCGGCAGATCTGCCGGAGGTCGAGGAACTGGTCCGCTCCACCGGGTTCTACCGGGCCAAGGCCAGAAACCTGGTGGGGATGGCACGTGACGTCGTCGTGCGATTCGGTGGTCAGGTCCCATCGCGCCTCGATCAGCTGGTGACACTTCCTGGAGTCGGTCGCAAGACGGCAAATGTGGTGCGTAGCGTCGCCTTCGGGTTGCCCGGTCTGCCGGTGGACACCCATGTGCAACGGCTGTCTCTCCGCCTGGGCCTCACCGACCAGACCGACCCGGTCCGGGTCGAGACGGTCCTCAACCGCATGATCCCGGCCTCCGAGCGAGGCGCCTTCAGCCTCCGACTGATCTTGCACGGCCGAGCCACCTGCAAGGCGCGCTCACCTCACTGTGACAGCTGCGTTCTCTCGGACTTCTGTCCGTCGGCGCCAACTGAAGCCCTGGCCGGCCGGCATGCCCCCCGCAGCAAGGGAGTCGCGAGCGGCGCCTCCTGACGGGTGCTCGGCGATCAACGGAGACAGGGCAGCAATTGCATCCGGACGGGGAATCGACGAAATCAACGTATCTACCTGGCAATTCTGGTTCCTAACCGTTGCCCGTTTCCGGGTGGGACATGAAATCCGCACCGCTGACTGGAATCCGTCCGAAAAACGTGGTGTGCTGTTGCGGTCGAAACCGATTCCCGCCAATCGGTTTCGCAGAGCGGAGTTCGGGATCCGCCGCCCGGCCCGCTCGCGCGAAGGCACCCTCTGGGGTGCCTTCGTCGCGTCCGGGGTCGGTGTGAAATCGTTGACGGCCGCCCCATCGGGTCGGCACTGTCATCTGCGGCCCAGAGCCAGGGAGAGTCTGGCCAACCTCCGATTTGCGCTGCTGAGGGCGCGTTCGATGGCGAAAAGCTCTCGGGCCGTCTCCTCGTCCTTCGCCGCGTTGGATGCATCGGCGTGCACGGTCACCCGGCGGGTCAGTTCGTCGAGTGCGGTGGCGAGGGAGGAGAGTTCTGCGGAGCTGGCGGCCATCCACCGATCATTGCACCGCTCCGCCCACCCGGGACCAACAAGGGCCCACCGCTCCGCCCGCCACCCGAGGTCCGTTCCTCGCCGCCTTGCGACCGCTCTTCGAGGACGGCCCTCCATCCGGTTCCGATAGCATCGACGGCCCATGGCCCTTCGTCGCCTCGACTTCCGCGGCTTCACCGGCGATCGCAAGGCGTTGCGTGCGGCGGTGCCGAGCCCGACGGACGAGCAGGAACGCTCATCCGAAGCAGTGGCCGCCATCATCGGCGAGGTCCGCGCCGATGGCGATGCCGCCCTACGCCGCCTGACGGCGAAGTTCGACGGCGTCGAACTCGACGAGCTACAGGTCCCCGCTGCGGAGATCAGGGCGGCCCTCGGGCGCGTGCCGTCCGAACTTCAGGATGCGCTGGACATCGCCCATGACCGGATCCTGGCGTACCACGCCCACGAATCGGCAGCTGTGGTGGCCGACGACTTCGATTCCGGTGGGATCAGGGTCCGCGATCTGGTCCGGCCGGTGGGGCGTGCCGGTTGCTACGCGCCCGGTGGCCGGGCCCGCTACCCGTCGACCGTGCTGATGTGCTCCGTCCCGGCACACGTCGCCGGCGTGGAGGAGATCGTGCTCTGCGTCCCTCCCGGGCCCGGTGGCCACATCGACGATGCCACCTTGGCGGCAGCGGCGGTAGCAGGTATCGACGAGGTCTTTTGCGTGGGCGGCGCGCAGGCCATCGCGGCCATGGCCTATGGCACCCAGTCCATCGATCCGGTGGATGTCATCGTGGGCCCCGGCAACCGGTATGTGGCTGAGGCCAAGCGCCAGGTCTCCGGAGTCGTCGGCGTGGCCTCGGCATTCGCGGGGCCGTCCGAGGTGGTGGTGATCGCCGGCCCCGACACACCCACCGAGTGGGCCGCCATCGACCTGGTGGTGCAGGCCGAGCACGGGCCGGACGGTATGGCCTGGCTGATCACCTGGTCGGAAGCGGTCGCGGAGGCAGTCGCGGCGCATGTCGATCGGATCGTGAAGGAATCTCCGAGACGCGCCGAACTCGAGGCGACCCTGGGCGCCGGCGGCTTCGCCGTACTGGTGGACGGTCCGAAGCAGGCGATCGCCATCGCCAACATCGTGGCGCCGGAGCACCTCGAGATCCTGACCGGCAACGCCGAGTCGCTGCTGTCCCAGGTGACCTCCGCCGGAGCCGTGTTCCTCGGGCCGAATGCGCCGGCCAGCATGGGTGACTACCTGGCCGGCCCCAATCACGTGCTGCCCACCAATCGGACCGCGCGGTTCGCCAGTGCCCTGCGGGTGGACGATTTCCAGAAGCACATCCATGCCGTCAGCGTCAGCGACAAGGCGCTGGAGGTCCTCGGGCCCCACGTCGTGACCCTGGCCGAGACCGAGGGCCTTCCGGCCCATGCCCAGTCGGTGCGCCTGCGATGGCCCCGCTAGACCGGGGCGCAGCCGGGCAGCCAGGCCTACCTCCCGTGCGCCCGGACCTGCAGGCCCTCACCGGCTACCACTCCGAACAGGTCGACGTCGAGGTCCGTCTCAACACCAACGAGTCGCCGCTACCGCCCCCGCCCGGGTGGTACGAGGCGTTGCTTTCCGGAATCGCCCGCATCGAGTTCAACCGGTATCCGGATCGTGAGGCGACCGAACTCCGCCGGGGGTTGGCCGACAGCCATGGCGTGCCACCCGAACAGGTCTTCTGTGCCAATGGGTCGAACGAGGTGCTGCAGTCGCTGTTGTTGGCTTACGGGGGACCGGGGCGCGCCGTAGCCCTTTTCGAGCCCACGTACACACTCCATCGCCACATCGCACGCATCACCGGGACCGAGGTCGTGGCAGGGCGCCGGTCCGACGCCTTCGAACTCGACCTCGGCGAGGTGCACAAGGTGGTCGGTACCGGCGATCCGGTGATCACCTTCCTGTGTTCGCCGAACAACCCGACGGGCAGGGCCGACCCGCTGGCCGACATCGAGGCGGTGGTGGCCATGGCCCCCGGCCTGGTGGTGGTGGATGAGGCGTACGGGCAGTTCGCGCCGTCGTCGGCATTGGAGATCCTGACCGGCGGGGGCCCGGGAGCGGAGCGCACGGCGGCGGTCCGGACGTTTTCGAAGACCTGGTCGATGGCCGGGGCGAGGCTCGGGTACCTGGTCGCAGATCCTGAGGTGATCCGGGCCTGTGAGATGGTCGCGTTGCCGTACCACCTCGACGCGGCTAAGCAGTTGGCTGGGCGCCTGGCCCTCCGGTTCGTCGACGAGATGGAGGACCGGGTGGCGATGGTGAGGGAGGAGCGGGGGCGGATAGCGGCCACGTTTGCCGCCTTGCCCGTCGAAACCTGGCCGTCGGACGCCAACTTCATCCTCTTCCGGCCGTTGCGGAAGGAGGCCCGCGACGTGTGGGCTGACCTTCTCGGCGCATCGGTGCTCGTGCGAGACTGTTCGAAGTGGCCAGGCCTCACCGGTTGCCTCCGGGTGACGGTGGGGCTCCCATCGGAGAACGACAGATTCCTGGCCGCACTGAGCGAAAGCCTTCGATGAGCACACCGATCCCGACACCGACACCGGCACCGTCCCCGGCACCGATCCACCGCACGGCGACGAACCGACGTGCGACCAAGGAGACCACCATCGACGTGGCCATCGATCTGGACGGTGGCGGCACCAACGAGGTGTCGACCGGTCTGCCGTTCTTCGACCACATGATCGGCCAGCTGGGGCGCCACGGCGGTTTCGACCTGACTGTCTCCGCCGTGGGTGATCTCGATGTCGACGCCCACCACACCGTCGAGGACGTCGGCATCACCCTGGGCCAGGTGCTGTCCGATGCCCTGGGGGACAAGGCGGGCATCCGCCGCTTCGGCTCCATAGCCCTCCCGCTCGACGAGGCACTGGTGGAGGTGGCTCTCGACCTGTCCGGGCGCCCGTACCTGGCCTACGGCATCGAGTTCCCCCCGGACACCGCTCCATTGGGCACCCCGCCCTTCGACCCCCAGCTGGCCGAGGAGTTCTGGAGAGCCTTCTCCACTTCAGCAGGTCTAACCCTCCACTTGAGGTTGATATCTGGGAAGAACACCCACCACATCGTGGAGGCTTCGTTCAAAGGCGTGGCGCGGGCCCTGCGGGATGCGGTCCGGGTCGAGGGTGGCGGCATCCCGTCCACCAAGGGTGCCCTGTGAGCGTGGTGTCCGGCGGTTCACCCCGGAGGGGACAGCGCGTCCCTCGGCCGTCCCGGCGCCAGTGATCGCCGTCCTCGACTACGGCATCGGAAACCTGCGCTCTGCGGAGAAGGCTCTCCAGCACCTGGGGGCCGAGGCCGAGCTCATCGATGACCCCGACCGCGCCGCCACGGCCGACGGCGTGGTGCTCCCCGGGGTGGGGGCCTTCGGACGTTGTGCCCAGGCATTGAGGAGTAGCGGGCTGGACGGCGCCGCGCGTTTCGCCATCGGCCGCGGCGTGCCGTTCCTGGGCATCTGCGTGGGATTCCAGCTCCTGTACGAGGGCTCCGACGAGGATCCCTCTGCAGCGGGCCTGGCTATCCTGCCCGGCACTGTCAGGCGTCTGCCGGACGGCGTCAAGCATCCGCAGATGCAGTGGAACGTGGTCGATATCGCGGCCGGTTGCGACTCGGGCCTCCTCGGCGGGTCACCCGATCCGGCGTGGGTCTACTTCGTGCACTCGTACGCCCCCGAGCGGACGGCCGACACCACGTCGACCTGCGAGTACGGCGGCGTGATCACCGCGTCGGCCGAGCGGGGCGCCGTGTGGGGAACCCAGTTCCACCCGGAGAAGTCGGGGGCGGTCGGACTGGGCATCCTGGCTAACTTCGTGCGCCGCGTCGATCAGACCTCTGCCTGATGGACCTGTATCCGGCCGTGGACATCAGAGGTGGCTCCGCCGTCCGGCTGAAGCAGGGTGACTTCGAAAGACAGAGCGAGTACGGAGACCCGGTAGCTCTGGCCACCCGGTTCGCCGATGCCGGTGCTCCGTGGCTGCACGTGGTGGATCTCGATGCGGCGCGTTCCGGCCGGCCGGTGAATCGTCCGACGGTGCTGGCCATTGCCGCCGCCGTGGGTGTCCCGGTCGAGACCGGCGGGGGAGTTCGTTCGGAAGGGGACATCGAAGAGCTCCTCGACGGCGGCGTCAGCCGGGTGATCCTCGGCACCGCTGCCCTCGAGGACCCGGGCCTGGCACACAGGGCGGCAGCCAGGTTTCCCGGTCGGGTTGCTCTCGGCCTCGACTACCGCCTGGGTGCAGACGGTCGTGCGGAGGTTGCGGTCCGGGGCTGGGAAGAGGGGAGTGGCCGCACTGTCTCCGATGTCCTGGCAGAGTTGGGAGACGTCGAGTTGGCCGCAGTGATCGTGACCGCCGTCGATCGTGACGGCATGCTCTCCGGCCCGGACCTCGACGGGCTGCGGGCCGTCTTGCAGGGGACAGCGCTCCCGGTGATCGCCTCGGGTGGCGTGGGGTCGGTGGCCGACATCGAGGCGCTGGCCGGCCTGGTCGTCCGGGTGGACGCGCCGGAGCCTGCCGGTGGCCGGGGGGAACGGCGGCTCGGTGGTGTGATCACCGGCAGGGCTTTGGTCGACGGCTGGATGACCGTGGCAGAGGGGGTGGAAGCTTGCGCACGGTCCGTGTGATCCCCTGCCTGGACGTGGACGCAGGTCGGGTGGTCAAGGGTGTCCGGTTCGTCGACCTGTTCGACGCCGGTGACCCGGTCGAGTTGGCGACGCGCTATGACGCCCAGGGTGCCGATGAACTGGTCTTCCTCGATATCACTGCTTCTTCGGATAACCGCCGGACGATGGTCGACGTCGTCTCGCGGACCGCTGATGTGGTCTTCATCCCCTTCACCGTCGGCGGAGGGGTGCGCTCGGTCGAGGACGCCCGGCAGTTGCTCCGGGCCGGTGCGGACAAGGTCGGGATCAACACCGCAGCGGTGGACCGGCCGGCTCTCATCGCCGAGCTGGCCGACGAGTTCGGTAGCCAGTGCGTGGTCGTAGCGGTTGACGCCCGCCGTCGCCGACCAGAAGGGGGATCGGGCGAGGCAACGGAATGGGAGGTGTTCACCCACGGCGGCCGGACGCCCACCGGCCAGGACGCCGTGGCCTGGTCGGAGCAGTGCGCGGCCGTCGGAGCGGGAGAGTTGTTGATCACCTCGATGGACCGCGACGGCACCCGCGACGGGTTCGACCTGGAGCTGACCCGCACGATCGCCGAGCGGTGCCCGGTGCCGGTCGTTGCATCGGGCGGCGTGGGGACGCTCGACCACCTTGTCGAGGGAGCCCTGGAGGGATCAGCCGATGCGGTGCTTGCCGCTTCGATCTTCCATCTGGGTGAGTTCACCGTGGGCGAGGCGAAGGCGTACATGCAGTCGGCGGGGGTGTCGGTGCGCCCGCCGTCACCCTCCTGACTCGTCACCCTCGTGATTGCACTCATTGTGACCACAGTCGCTGCCTCGCCCGAACGGGCTATCACGGACCCTCCGGCCCGCTCGGCCCGCTCGGTCGGGCTCCGTCGGCCCGCTCGGCCCGCTCGGCCCTCCGGTCCGCTCGGTCGGGCTCCGTCGGCTCCGTCGGCTCCGGCCGGACCCCATCGACCCTGCGGTAGCCTGACATCGTGGCATCCGCGACGTCAGAAGTTCCAGCGACCAGCCAAAACGGAGACGGGAGCCGGGCCCAGCTGCCCATCACCGTTCTGGCCGACCGGGTGTTGGTCCAGTTGGCGCAGTCGGAGGGCGAGCGTCGTTCACGAGCGGGGATCCTGATTCCGGCCACTGCCCAGGTGGCGCGGCGGCTCTCCTGGGCCGAGGCAGTGGCCGTGGGCCCTCACGTCCGGTCGGTGAAGGTGGGGGACAACGTCCTGTTCAACCCCGAGGACCGCTTCGAAGTGGAGGTCCAGGGCGACGAGTACGTCATCCTCCGGGAGCGGGACATCCATGCGGTCGCTGCGACCCGCATCGACGGCGGGACCGGTCTCTATCTCTGAACATGACCCCCGAGGCCGGGCACCGGACACGCCGGATCGAGCGGGACCCGCCCCGCCCCCACACCGCTGCGCCTCTGCGCCCGCCCCGCAACGCTCCGACGACCCACTTTCTCCGACGACCCATATGACGACCCGGACGACAACCCGGACGACAACCCGGACGACAACAATGACACGCACCAGGGAGCACCTCTCGTGAGCACCGGCACGAACGACACCACCGCCTACACGGCCACCCCGATCGTCTTTACCGACACCGAGTTCGATCGGATCACTTTCAACGAGGACGGTCTGGTCGGGGCCATCGTCCAGGATGCCTCCGACGGTGCCGTCCTCATGTTCGCCTGGATGAACAGCGAGTCCCTCCGCCGCACGCTCGACACCGGGAGGACCTGGTTCTGGAGCCGTAGCCGGCAGGAGTACTGGTGCAAGGGCGAGACCTCGGGTGACCGCCAGTACGTGCGCAGCATCCGCTACGACTGCGACGGTGACACCCTGCTGATCGAGGTCGACCAGGAGGGGGTGGGGGCCTGTCACACCGGTCACCGCACCTGCTTCTACCGCTCCTTCGGCGACACGACGTCGGATCGATGACACTGGCGTTGGAGCACGGCCCGACGGGCCCTGGGCCATCCGGCTTCGTGGCATTGGCATCCAAGCACCGGATCGTCCCGGTCTGGCGCGAGCTGGTGGCCGACACCATCACCCCGGTGGCTGTCTTCCTGCAGATCGTGGGCAGCGGAGACACAACGGGGTTCCTGCTCGAGTCCGTGGAGGGCGGCGAACGGTGGGGGCGCTACTCCTTCATCGGGAGGAATCCCCTGGCCACCGTCACCTCCCGTGGCGGCGTGGTGACCACCGAGGGCACCCTCGACCTCGATGCGGTGACCGCCAACGGGGTCAGCGGGACCGGGGGCGTCTTGGCCGCCCTGGAGGCGATCCTGGGCGCCTTCGAATCACCGGAGCTGGCGGACCTGCCCCCGCTGCATGGCGGTCTGGTGGGTTATCTCGGGTATGACGTGGTGCGCGAGGTGGAGCACCTGCCGAACGCCCCTCACGACGACCTAGGCCAGCCCGACGCAATCCTGGCCGTCATCGGCCAGCTGGCCGCCTTCGACCACTGGCGCCAGAGGGTGGTGCTCATCGACAACGTGGTCATCGACCCGGACTGGGGAGTCGACGAGCTCCATGCCGCCCACCACGCAGCCGAGACCCGGCTCGATCAGCTGGCCGTCGACTGCTTCCGCCCGGTGGACCAACCGCCACGCATGCTGCCCGAGCGGGTCGACACCCCTGCAGATGTGCGACGCACGATGTCCGACTCGCTCTACGAGGACGCGGTACGGGCCGCCAAGGAGCACATCACGGCCGGGGACATCTTCCAGGTGGTCCTGTCGCAACGATTCGACCTGGGGCCCCTGGGTGCGGATCCCGTCGACGTCTACCGCGTCCTCCGCCTGGTCAATCCGAGCCCCTACCTCTACTTCCTCCGCTTCCCGGAGGTGACCGTGGTAGGTGCGTCTCCTGAACCGATGGTGCGCCTCCGCGACGGGACGGTCATCTCGCGGCCGATCGCCGGATCGCGCCCCCGGGGGGTGACCCCCGAGGACGACAGCCGGCTCGCTGGCGAGCTCGTCGAAGACCCGAAGGAGGTGGCGGAACACGTGATGCTGGTGGACCTGGCGCGCAACGACGTGGGCCGGGTGGTCAGCTTCGGGACCGAGGTGGTCGACGAGATGATGGTGGTGGAGCGCTACAGCCACATCATGCACCTGACCTCCCAGGTGTCGGGCCAACTGGCCCCGGGCAGGGGACCGATCGACGTGTTGCGCGCCACGATCCCGGCAGGAACCCTCTCCGGTGCCCCGAAAGTACGGGCGATGGAGATCATCGACGATCTCGAGCCGACCAGGCGTGGTGTCTACGGCGGAGTTGTGGGGTATCTCGACTTCTCGGGCAATCTCGACACCGCCATCGCCATCCGGACCATGACCGTCGGACCGGACGGGACCGCGTCGGTACAAGCCGGGGCGGGCATCGTGGCCGACAGCGATCCGGCTTCGGAGAATGCCGAGTGCGCCCACAAGGCAGCGGCCATCCTGTCGGCGGTGGCCATGGCCCGAGCCGCGTCGGCACCGCGGTGATCGGGTGACCGCGTGACCGGCGCCGCGACGAACCTCGGAGCCGAGTACGAGGCCCTTCGCCAGGGGGTGGGTGCCCACCAGCTCGGTAGGGACGTGCTGTCCGTGTCCGGTGCGGACGCCGCCTCTTACCTGCAGGGCCAGTGCAGCCAGGACGTCGAGGGCATGCCGATCGGAGGGTCCGCGGACGCGTTGCTGTTGAGCCCGCAGGGGAAGATCGATGCCTTGGTCCGGGTCACCCGGAGGGCCGCCGATGCCTTCGTCATCGACACCGACGCGGGGTACGGGGAGGTCGTCGTTGCACGACTGAAGCGGTTCCGCCTCCGGGTCGAGCTGGAGATCGAGCCGCTCCCGTGGAGCTGTGTGGCGATCCGCGGACCTCAGGCCGACGGTTGGGCGGTGACCCTGCCCGCAGCCGCTGCTGATCCCGCCGCCGGTTCCGGTATGGGGCCCGACAGGGTTCTGCGCCTGCCGGTCGATTGGCCGGGCCTGTCGGGATTCGACCTGGTCGGACCCTCACCCGCGCCGGGAGGCCCGATCGACGACTGGGTCGACCCGGGCGTGCTCCGGTGCGGGGATGCGGCATGGGAAGCGGTGAGGATCGAGGCGGGTGTGCCGGTGAACGGAAGGGAGATCACCGATTCGACCATCGCCGCAGAGGTCGGACTGGTCGAGCGCACGGTGTCTTTCACCAAAGGTTGTTTCACCGGGCAGGAGCTGGTGGCCCGACTCGACGCCCGGGGCTCCAAGGTTGCCCGAAAGATGAGCGGACTGGTGCTCGAGGCCGGCTCGCCCGGCGGAGTCGAGGGAGGCGCGGGGTACGTCCTGCCGCCGACCGGCGCCGCAGTCCTGACCGTCGACGGTGAGTTCGAGGTCGGGCACCTGACCTCCGTCGCGTGGTCGCCCGGACTCAGGGCCGCGGTGGGGTTGACCACGCTGCACCGGCGGATCGCTCCTCCGGCACAGGTGCTGGTCTGCTGGATGGCCGACGGCGACGTCTGGCAGGCAGCAGCGGAGGCCCGACCGCTTCCCCTCGTCGATTAGGAACGGGGACCGCTCCACCGGAGGTCTCGGAGCGTCATGCGCCTCGAGCTCCGGATACGCAGCTAATGTCCGTGGCCTGCGAGGAACGAGAGGCAACTGTTGAAGGCGAAGATGGTGACGGTGACGGTGATGGTGACGGTGATGGGCATCGGAGTGCTGCTCGCCGGCTGCTCTTCAGCTGTGCCCCCTTCGACCACCGGGACCACCGGGACCACCGGGACCACCACCTCGACCATCGGCGGTGTGACGGGGACCGCCGTGTTCTCCGTGCGGCCCGTGCTCTGTGCAGCTCCCGACTACGCCGGAGCCGCCGGACAGTCCCCTCCCACCGGTGCCCTGCCGGCCTGCGCGGCAGCCTCCCAGCTGTCGGTTCTCAATCTCGTGGTGACCCCCAGCTCGAGCAATCCTGACGGCTACACCAGCAACACGAGCATTCCACCCGACGCGCAGTTCGCCTCCTACCCGTCCACGACCGCCGCCAACGACACCGCGACGACCACGGTCCTGCTCCCTTCTGCGCCGCCGACTCCGGCCACCGGTCGCTTCGTACTGGGTCCGGCCGGCCTGACCGGAGCGTCCGTCCAGTCGGCTTCTGCCCAGGTCGGGAACGACGGATGGCTGGTCAATATCACGTTGACCAGTACCGGCACTGCCGCATGGAACGAGCTGGCGAGGATCCAGTTCCACGCCTTCGTCGCCGTCGACGTGAACGCGGAGGTGGTGAGCGAGCAGCTCATCCAGCCGACCGCCCTCTACTTCACCACGGTCAGTGGACAGGTGACCGTCGCGGGGTTCACCGAATCGGAGGCCCGGACCGTCGTCAGCGAGATCGACGCGGCCCGCTGAGCACGTCGTGCCCGCCTGAACCCGGCGTCCCGGCGGAGTGCATTGGAACTACGACACGGCGCAGGTGGACACGGTGCGATACTGGCCCGCAGCAGTTGCGGACGAACTCGGGGGAGACAGCATGGGTCCGAAGGCATCATCAGGCGCGGTCTCGGCGGAGGGTCGGATCGAGATGGACCCCGAACGCATCACCACGTCCACCCGCGACCCGAGGAAGCTGGCCGAGCAGCTCCAGCGGTGGCTGACCGACACCTTGCCGGCCGGCAGCGAACCGGTGATCACGGAGGTCACCAGTCCCGAGGGCAACGGCATGTCCTCGGAGACCCTCCTCTTCACGGCTCGCTGGGACGAACGGGACGGGCCCGTCGACCACCGCCTGGTGGCACGCATCGAACCTCCCAGTACGGCCTACCCGGTGTTCACCACCTACGACCTGGACATGCAGTTCAAGGTGATGAAGCTGGTCCAGGAGCACACCTCGGTCCCCGTGCCGGAGTCACACTGGTTCGAACCCGATCCCGACATCCTCGGAGGCCCGTTCTTGGTGATGGGGCGGGTCGACGGGCTGGTACCGCCGGACGTCCTGCCCTACACCTTTGGCGACAATTGGGTGTTCGATAGCAGTGAAGCCGACCGCCGCACCATGCAGGAATCTGCCATCCGGGCTCTGGCCGGGATCCACTCCATCACCCCCGATCGGTACGACCTCGGATTCCTCGAACATCAGGGTCGCGGTGCCACCTCGCTCGAACGGAGCCTCGACCATTGGCGGTCGTATCACGACTGGGTGGTGGGGGATGCCCCGTCACCATTGCTCGAAGAGTGCTTCGCCTGGCTGATCGACAACTTCCCCACCGATGTGAGTGCCGATGCGCTCTCGTGGGGCGATGGCCGGATCGGGAACATGATGTTCCGCGAACACGAGGTCGTGGCAGTGCTCGACTGGGAGATGGCTGCGGTGGCCCCACCCGAGGTCGATCTCGGGTGGATGTGTTATCTCCACCTCTTCTTCCAGGACCTGGCCGTGCAACTCGGAGCACCCGGGCTTCCGGACATGTTCCGGCCGTCCGATGTGCGCGAGTCCTACGGCAAGGCATCAGGACGGGCTCCGGGTGACCTCACCTGGCACATCGCCTACGCAGCCATCCGGCACGGCGTCATCATGCGCCGGGTCACCGAGCGATCCATCTTCTTCGGCGAAGCGGACCCTCCTGACGACATCGACGACCTGATCATGCACCGCTCGACCCTCCGGGGCATGCTCGACGGCTCGTACTGGTCCGCCATCGGCCTCTGATCGGATCAGCGGCGACCCGTGGCACCAAGGGAGGTGCCGGGGGTCAGACGCCGAGGCTGCCCTTGGCTGCCGCTTCGAAGAGGCGGTACGGCATGAGGCGCTTGCTGATGATCCCCACCCGCTCGCCAGGCTTCCCGACCGATACCCGCCGTCGGGGGTGCCTGGCCTCGAGGGCGCGTTGCACGGTCGCAGCCACCTCATCAGGGCTAACCCCGTGCGCCTCGTCGCCGGCCATCTTGGCGACCGCCTTGGCCACCGCTGCGGCGTAGGGATCGTCTCCGTCCGGTGCCTGGACGTCCCGGCGGCTGCTGGTGAAGTCGGTTCGCACATTGCCGGGTTCGACCAGTGTCACCCGGATGTTGAAAGGCTCCACCTCGTAGGCGAGCGACTCCGCGTAGCCCTCCATGGCGAACTTGCTGGCGCTGTAGAACGCCTGGAACGGGATCCCGATGATCCCGCCGATTGAACTGATGAGGACGATCCTGCCCGACTGCTGGCGGCGCATTACGGGGAGTGCCTCCTGAACGACTCGCACCGCCCCCCAGAAATTGGTCTCCAGCTGGTCCTGCGCATCGGCGATCGGTGTCTGCTCCACGGCTCCGGCCAAACCCCACCCGGCACAGGCGACCACGGCATCGAGCCGGCCGTGCTGCGCCAGCAGCGTCTCGAATCCCGAGTGCACCGAGGTATCGGTGTCCACGTCCATCATCATGGGATCCCAACCGCCGGACGAGGTGCCGCGGCGACTGGCACCGACAACCTTCCACCCCTGGTGATGCATCCGGTCGGCGCAGGCCCGGCCGATGCCCGCCGAGGCGCCGGTCACAAGGATCACCTGGTCCATGGGTCCTCCTTCTCCGTCGGGGTTTCCTTCATACTGCGTCCGGATACCTCGGATCGAATCGGATCGGATCGGATCGGATCGGATCGACCGGCTCAGGCCGAGGGAACGGCTGCAGGGCCGGGCGGCGGTCCGCTCGAACCGACGGTCGGCCCTGGTGCGCTCGGGCCACCGGGCGCCTCGGGGAGGCGACCGGGTCGGAAAGCCAGCGACATCCGTGTGCCCTGTCCCCCGGCCACTGGCGATTCGGCCCGGACCGTGGCCCCCATAGCGGCTGCCAGCTCCGACACGATGGCCAAACCCAGGCCCGAGCCCGTGCGCCGCCCACGGACCCGGTCGGAGACGAAGTGTCGCTCGAATACTCGTGACAGCTGATCGGCGGGGATCCCCGGGCCGTCGTCCACCACCCACACTCCAGGGGTACCACCCACGGTGGCCGCTCCCACCACGATGCGGTGCCGGGCGAACGAGGAAGCGTTCTCCACCAGGTTGACGAGAACCTGGGCCAGCCGATCGGCGTCAGCCAGCACCCAGAGCGGTCCAACCGAGCCCGGTGCGGTGACCAACTCCAGTCCGAGCTCGCCGGCCCGGGGCAGGAAGCCGTCGACCACCTGACGGACGACCGCGGCACAGTCCACGGGCTGCAGGTCCAGGGAGAAACGATCGGCATCGAGTCGGGCCAGATCGAGGAGATCCTGGACCAGACGCTCGAGTCGGCGGGACTCGGAGCTGATGACGGCCGCTGCCGCGGCAGCATCGTCCGTGGCTCCGTCGATCACCGCATCTGCGTAGCCTCGGATCGAGGTGAGTGGCGTGCGCAGTTCGTGGGAGACCGAGAGGAGGAATTGGCGCTCTTGGTCGCGCGCCCGCACCAGATTGGCCCCCAGGGTGTTGATCGATTCGGCCAGCTGGGTGAACTCGGGGTCGTCCCGGGGGTGGACCGCCACGGTGGCATCGAGGTCCCCGGCCGCAATGCGCCTGGTGGCGGCGACTGCTGCCACCAGGGGACGGGTGAACCTCCGGGCCAAGGCCGCAGCCACCAGGGCGGCGGCAACCAGGCCGATGGCTCCCACCAGGCCGAAATAGCGGAACCCGTTGGCCGGGTTGTGGGCCTGGCGCGTGATCACGAGGACCGGTACGTAGGCGGTCACCTTGGCGATGGGTGTGGGCACGGCGGTGTACACCAGGAGGGACCTGGTGTGGCCGCTGGTCTGCTGCCCGGCCTGCAGGGCCGGTATGTCGAGCTGCGCCTCGGTGATGTCCGACGGGAGCCGGCCGGTGATGGTGCCATCGGGGTACAGGGCGACCACGCTGATGTCGGCGAAGGCTCCTGCGTCGGCGATGACCCGGAGTTCGCGCCGGAACGTCGCCTTGGTGATGTCGGTGGTGTTCGAGAAGGTCTGGGAGATGGCCCTGCCCTGCCCGATCAGCTCCTGTTGGGCGGTGGACACGGCGGCACGCCGGATGAGCACGTAGCTTCCCACGCTGGTGGCCAGGAGGGTGACCGCCACCAACAACAGGATGGCAATGGTGAGTCGCCGTCTCATCCGAGCCGGTAGCCGACGCCCCAGACCGTGGCCAAGGGGAGGTCGTCGCCCAATTTCTTGCGGAGTTGTCGGACATGGACGTCGACGGTGCGCTCGTCGCCGATCCAGTCGTCCCCCCAGACTCCGTCGAGCAGCTGCCGCCGCGACAGGGCCAACCCGAGGTTGTCCGCCAGATAGGCCAGCAGGTCGAACTCACGGGTCGTCAACGGGACCACCTCGCCGGCGAGGCGGGCCTCGCGGCGACGGGAGTCGACCTCGACGCGGCCGATCTGCTCCACCGAGGGGCCGGCCCGTACCGGTGGCGCCCCGACCCGACGCAGAATGGCGTGCACACGGGCCACGAGCTCGCGGGCCGAGAACGGCTTGGTGACGTAATCGTCCGCACCGAGTTCGAGGCCGAGCACCCGGTCCACTTCGTCGTCGCGGGCACTCAGTATCAGGATCGGCACGTCCGCGCCGACGCCGCCCCCGCCGACCCTGGCAGCCCGATCTGCCCCGTCCCGGTGGTCGCCACCCGACGGTGCCGTGCTGCTCCGGAGTCTTCGGCAGACATCGAGACCGTCGAGGGCGCCCGGCAGCCCGATGTCCACGATGACCAGCTTCGGGTGCTCGCGTTCCACCAGGGCCAGACCCGACTCTCCGTCTTCAGCCTGGAGCACCCGGAATCCGTCACGCCGCAGGTACATGGCGACTAGGTCCGATATGTGGTGATCGTCCTCGATCACCACCAGGGTCTCCTCGGCCGGTACCATGAGGTCCAGCCTGCCACCGGGCCGGCAGTGCTGGCTGTCATGATTAGGAAAGTGTGAGCGGGAGCCCGGCTGCCAGCACCGGGAGCGGCCATGGCCCCGGTAGGCTTCGGGTGCCATGCCGGCCTATCTCGACTCCATCCTCGCTGCCCATCGCACTGCCGCGGCGGCCGACACCCGCGACGTCGAAGCGGCCGTCGAACAGGCGGAACGGGGCGGGGCCACGCGCTCGTTCGCCGATGCGATCGCCGCGGCGAGCACACGGTACGGCATGGCCGTGATCTCCGAGATCAAGCGGCGCTCGCCGTCGAAAGGTGATCTCGACACTGACCTCGACCCGGCCACGGTGGCCGTCGAGTACGAGGCCGGGGGCGCCGCCTGCCTGTCGGTGCTCACCGATCGCCAGTTCTTCGGTGGACTGCCGGACGATCTGCGCGCTGCTCGCGCCGCGTGCTCCCTGCCGGTACTGCGGAAGGACTTCACGGTCAGCGCCCTCGACGTATGCGATGCCCGTTCGATGGGGGCGGACGCGGTGCTACTCATCGCTGCTGCCCTCACCGACCCGGAGCTGTCGTCGTTCCTGCAGCTGGCCGGCAGGTGCTCACTTGCGGCCCTCGTGGAGGTCCACGACGAAACTGAACTGGGCCGCGCCCTCGATGCCGGTGCCGCCCTGGTGGGCGTGAACCAGCGGGACCTCCGCACCTTCGAAGTCGATCATCAGCGGGCACTCTCGCTGGGAGCGGCCATCCCGGCCGGGGTCGTGGCGGTGGCCGAATCGGGAATCCGCGACGTTGACGACGTGGCCCGCCTCGCCGAGGCCGGCTTCCAGGCCGTGCTGGTGGGGGAGACCCTGATCCGATCGGCCGACCGGCGGGCTGCCGTGGCCGAGCTGCTCGGGGTGCGCCTGTGAACGTGTTCGCGATGCCCGACTACCACGGGGCGGACGAAGTATTCGTGAAGATCTGCGGGATCACCTCCGAGGCGGATGCACTGTTGGCAGTGGGGATGGGGGCCGCTGCGGTGGGCTTCATCTTCGCTCCGTCCCCCCGTCAGATGGCGCCGGCGGCAGTGGCCGACATCGTGAAGCGGTTGCCCCACGAAACGGTCACGGTGGGAGTGTTCCGGGACGAGTCGCCGCGGCGGGTCATCGAAATCGCCAATCAGATCGGTCTGCGAGCTGTGCAGCTCCACGGTGTCGAGTCCATCGAGGACACCCGGTGGATCGCCAGCCGGGCGAACTGGACGATCAAGGCGTTTCCAGCCGGCCACCGCAACATCCAACGCTTCGAGGAGTACGGGGCCCAGTCGCTGCTCATCGACGGGGCCAGTCCGGGGTCGGGTGAGCTGTTCGATTGGCGGCTGGCGGAAGGCGTCGTCGACCCGAGTCGGCTCATCGTCTCGGGTGGCCTTCGGCCGGACAACGTTGGCGGGGCCATCGCCCACCTGCATCCCTGGGGGGTGGACGTGGCCAGCGGCGTCGAGTCGGCGCCCGGCGTGAAGGACCCCACCAAGTTGCGCGAGTTCATGGCTGCCGTGCGGACGGCGGAACGGGCGGCGAACCGGGCCGGCCGCCGGGAGGCGGCCCCGTCGATCGACCCCGACGGCGGCCGCCACCCCACCAACGACGGAGACCGTCGGTCACCGACCTCCGGCCCCGACCTCTTCGATTGGGAGGACGAACCATGACCACTGAGCCGGGCGTGACCAAGGGCGCGACCACATCGCCGACTCCGGAAGGCAGGTCGCCCTCGGTGGCGCCGATCATGGGCGACCCGGGCCCGTCGGGCCGGTTCGGCGGGTTCGGCGGCCGGTTCGTCCCCGAGTCGCTGGTGCCAGCGTGCGCGGAGGTCGAGGCGGCCTTCCGGTCCGCCTGGGTGGACCCCGCGTTCCACGATGAGTTCCGCAACATCCTCCACCACTACGGCGGCAGGCCCACGCCGGTCACCGAGAGCGCCAGGCTGTCGCAGGAGCTCGGAGTCCGGGTGCTTTTGAAGCGGGAGGACCTGGCCCACACCGGGTCACACAAGATCAACAACGTGATCGGCCAGGCGCTGCTGGCAATCCGCATGGGCAAGAAGCGGCTGATCGCCGAGACCGGAGCCGGGCAGCACGGCGTGGCCACGGCCACCGCGGCAGCACTGTTCGGCATGGAGTGCGTGGTCTACATGGGCGAAGTGGACACCGAGCGCCAGGAGCTCAACGTGTTCCGCATGGAACTGCTCGGCGCGGAGGTCCGACCGGTGTCCAGCGGCAGCCGCACGCTCAAGGACGCGGTCAACGAGGCACTGCGCGAGTGGGTGGCGTCGGTGGGGGAGACCCACTACTGCCTGGGTTCGGTGATGGGGCCCCATCCGTTCCCTTGGATGGTCCGGGAGTTCCAACGGATCATCGGGGACGAGGCCCGGAGCCAGTGCCGCGAGCTCCTCGACGGCGCCGATCCCGACGTGGTGGTCGCCTGCGCCGGCGGAGGTTCCAACGCCGCCGGCATCTTCGCCGGATTCGCCGATGCCACACGGTCCGAACTGGTTGCCGTCGAGGCTGCCGGGGGAGCCGCTCTGTCCACGGGGATTCCCGGGGTGCTCCATGGCATGCACAGCGCCCTCCTCCAGGACGAGGCCGGGCAGATCCTCGAGGCGAGCTCGATCTCGGCAGGCCTGGACTATCCGGGCATCGGGCCGGAACACGCCCACCTGGCCGAGCTCGGCCGGGCGCGGTACGTGTCAGCCGGCGACGCAGAGGTGCTCGACGCCTTCCAGCTCCTGGCCCGGACCGAAGGGATCATCCCGGCGCTCGAGTCCGCTCACGCCATCGCCTGGGTGGCGGCGGCCGCAGGCGCGGAGATCCCGAGCGGGTCCACGGTACTCATCAATCTGTCCGGACGAGGCGACAAGGACGTGGCTCAGGTGCGGGACATCCTGCGGGGACGGGCGTGAGCAGCGATCGGCCGCCCACCACGGGGTACCAGCCGGGACTGCTCGAGTCGACGCTGCGGGCCCGACGCGACGCGGGGCACAAGCTTCTGGTGCCCTATCTGACCGGGGGATTGGACGACCAGTGGCTGGTCACCCTCGAAGCGCTGGCCGGATCCGGAGCCGACGCGATCGAGGTGGGCATCCCCTTCTCGGACCCGATGATCGACGGCATCACCGTCCAGGATGCGTCCCGGCGGGCACTGGAGCGCGGGACCACGCCCGACGGCATCCTGGCCGATCTCAGCCGTGTCGATGTTGGGGTCCCCCTCGTCGTGATGACGTACTACAACCTCATCTTCCGGGCCGGCCACGCACGGATCGCCGGGCTGATGAGCCAATCAGGAGTGTCCGGCGCGATCATCCCCGACCTCCCCCTGGAGGAGGTCGGACCATGGGCCGATGCGGCGGACCGGGCCGGCGTGGCCACCGTGCTACTGGTGGCACCGTCGACCCCCTTGGACCGGATCGGTCGCATCTGTGAGCGCTCACGGGGATTCGTGTATGCCGTCGGCCGGATGGGAGTGACCGGGGAGCAGAAGATCCTGGCCGAGTCGGCCCGCCTGGTGGCGGAGAGGGTCACCGGTGCGACCGACCTGCCGGTGTGCGTGGGGATCGGGGTGTCCACCCCCGAGCAGGCTGCCGCGGTGTGCGAAGTCGCCGACGGAGTGGTGGTGGGCTCCGCCCTGGTGCGCCGCCTGCTGGAGGGCGGGGGGCCGGAGGGTGCGGCCGCCTTCGTCTCCTCCCTGCGTAGGGCACTCGACGCCGGTTGACGGTTTCGTCGGGACCCGAGGAAGGCCGGCCTCGGCGCTGACCCGGCCCCGACCCCTCGGAGGATCAGCCCCGGTCGGGCCGCACCAGCCGGTAGACCGCCCGGAGGAACGACCGGCGACTCTGGCCCTCTCTCCGGTGCTGCAGCCGCCGCCGAATCAGCTCCCTTCGCTCCTGCAGGTCGCGGAAGGTGATGGCGTCGGTCCGGTCGGGGAACCCCAATGCCGCCCGATAGCCGTCGAGGTCGATGGGTGCCGAGAGCACGTCGAAGCCGACGTCGCGGGCGATGCGCTCGCCGTGCCGTTCGCTGAAGTAGGTGGCGACGGCGACGACCTCCCCCAGGATGTCGACGTCAGGGGCCATTGACGCCATGGCCCCGTTGAGAAAGAGCATGTCCTTTACGAACAGCATCAGCTCCTTCGGCAGCCGGGCACCGTAGCCGAGGAGTGCCTTGGTCACCTCGCGGAGCTCGGCCATCATCTCCTCGGCGGTCAAGGTGGTGGGATCCACCGCGGGCCGATCGAGCCCGAGATCGCGGATGACCGCATGCACGTCGGAGTCGGCCGGAAGGGCACCCAGGTCCCGCAGTGCCTCGACCTGAAGGGTCAGATTGTTGGTCGTGGCACCCATCTCCAGGCGGAGGAATGCCTGGCGCCTGAACTCGTCGAGCCGGCCGGTGATGCCGAAGTCGAGTAGGGCCACGGTGCCGTCCGGCTGTACCAGCAGGTTTCCGCCGTGGAGGTCGCCATGGAAGACCCCGTAGAGCAGCGCACCCTCGAGGAAGGCGATCAGGCTCGAGCGGAGGACGGCTGCTGTGTCGATGCCCGCTTCCCGCATCCCTGCGGCATTCGCCCAGGCGAAACCGTGCAGATGCTCCATCACCAGTACCCGCCGTGTCACCAGCTCGGGGTGCGGCCTCGGCACCACGACCGAACGCTGGCCGGTGCCGGCGAAGACGGCGGCGATATCCAGCATGTTCTGGGCCTCGAGGCGGAAGTCGAGCTCCTCGACGATGGTCTCGGCGAACAGCTCGACCAGGGCCGGCGGGTTGGTAAGTGCGGTGACCGGGATGCGGCCGACCAGTAGCGGGGCTATCCACGACATGGAGGCGATGTCCAGGCGGACCATCGAGGCCACCGTGCGCCGCTGGACCTTGACCACGACCCGTTCCCCGGTGCGCAGCGTGGCCGCGTGCACCTGGGCAATCGAGGCCGAGGCGATCGGGGTGCGGTCGAACGACACGAAGACCTCCGCGAGGGGCCGACCCAGCTCTTCTTCGATCGTCCGCCGGACGGTGGCGAAGGGCTCGGGTGGAACGCGGTCGCGCAAGAGTTGGAACTCCTCGACCAGCTCCTCGGGGAAGATCCCCTCTCCCGAGGAGATGATCTGTCCGAGCTTGATGTAGGTGGGGCCGAGTCGCTCGAAGGCCGGCCGGAGCCTCCGGGACAGCCCGGCCCGCGAGCAGGGAGTGCCACGTTCGTGGATCCCCCAACCCACCAGGGCGGAGCCCAGTCGCAGCCCGACGGTCAACACTCGACCGACCGAAGGAATGTGCTGCGGCTTGACCAGTCGGCGGGCCAGCGTGGCTGCCTCGGTCCGAAGGACGTCGATGTCACCCTCCGTGTCGGTTGCGAAACGCCACGGCATGGCATCAGGGTCGACCGTCCACGGACCGTGCGGGGTGAAGGCGCCGATGGCCAGGTCCGGATTGTGAGGGGCAGGGGTTGCGGGGGCCGGGGTTGCGTGGGCCGGGCCGGTGGTGCCGGGCGTTTGGGCGGAGGTCAATCGGTCAACCATGGGATCCCAACCGTAGGGGGATCGCGGGCGGCATCGACCGCACCCGTCGAGCGGGACTGCAGCTTGTGGCCTGGTTCAGGCCGGTGTGATCACCAGGCAGCCGTTGTGGCCGCCGAAACCGAACGAGTTGGAGAGCACCGGTGCGGGCACCCAGGGGCGGGCTTGGCCGGCCACCACATCGAGGTGGATGCTCGGGTCCGGTTGCTCATAGCCGGAGGTCGGCGGGATCAGGTGGTGCTGGATGCTGAGCGCCACGGCCACCGCTTCGATGGCCCCACTGGCTCCGAGCCCATGGCCGGTGATCCCCTTGGTGGAGGTGACCGGAGGAGGCGCACCCCCGAACACCTTGGTGATGGCATCCGCTTCGGCCCGGTCGTTGAGGGGTGTCGATGTCCCGTGGGCGTTGATGTGGCCCACCTGGTCGGGTGTGATCCCGGCATCTTCCATGGCCAGTGTCATGCACTCGGCCGCGCCGGAGCCGCCGGGGATAGGAGCGGTGATGTGGTGGGCGTCGGCGGTGCTGGCGGCACCGGCCAACTCGCCGTAGATGTGGGCACCACGGGCCACGGCGTGATCCCACGCCTCCAGGACGAAGGCGCCGGCGCCCTCGGTGATGACGAAACCGTCGCGACGGAGGTCGAACGGACGCGAGTTCCCCGAGGTGGAGAGCGCGGTCATGTTGGCGAACGCAGCCATGCCGACACCGGTCATCCCCGCTTCGGCCGCACCGCCAATGGCCACGTCACATCGGCCGGAGGCCACCAGGTGCGCGGCGTAGGCGATGCTGTGGGCACCGGCGGCACACGCCGTGGTGATGGTCTCGGATGGCCCGTGCCAGCCCATGCGGATGGAGACGGCGGCTGCTCCGGCGTTGGTCATCATCATCGGTACCAACCGGGGGGAGACCCTGCGGGCCCCCTTCTCGCCGAAGACGAGGATCTGGGTCTCCAGGGTTTCCAAGCCCCCGACCCCGGTGCCCATGATGACTGCGCAGCGTCCCGGATCGGCTGTGATCTCGCCGGCATCCTCGAAGGCCAGGGAGGCGACCGCCACACTGAACTGGGCGAACCGGTCGATCTGACGGGCCTCCTTGACGGTGAACCATCGCTCGGGGTCGAAGTCGGGCACGCGGCGCTCACCGATGGGCGGCGGTCCGTTGAGTCCGGACCACAGCGCCTCGGTACCGACCCCGCAGCACGAAACCACTCCCATTCCGGTGATGGCGACGCGCCGACCGGCGATCGGACCGTCAGGTCCGATGCCCAGTCGCATCAGATCTTGGCGGAGATGAGATCGAATGCCTGTCCGATTGTCTCGATGCCATCGAGTTCGGTCTCGTCCACGGAGACGTCGAAGGTCTCCTCGAGGGCCATGACCAGTTCGACCAGATCGAGGCTGTCGGCATCCAGGTCCTCGGCGAACCGGGCCTCCCTGGTCACCTTGTCGGCAGGCACCTGAAGCACTTCCACCGCGCACTCCTGGAACTTCTCGAATGCCTCGTCGTTACTCACTGGATCGCTCCTTCTTCGGGCGTCGCCCGCTCTGGTGATGGTCCAACTGTCACGTGGCCACGGGGCCCGACCCCGTCAAGACGGGGCATCACAGGCCCATGGCCAATCCTCCGTCCACGGGCAGCACCACCCCGGTGACATAGCCGGCACCGGCCGAAGCCAGGAATCCTACGGCCTCGGCGACCTCCTCGGCCCGGGCCACCCGACCCAAGGGTACCTGGGCCCGGATTTCGCGCATTCGCTCTTCTCCGAGTGCTGCGAGCATATTCGTTTCGACCAGCCCGGGGGCAACCACGTTGACGGTGATCGAGCGGCTGGCTACTTCGCGCGCCATCGACCGGGCCATACCGACCAGCCCGGCCTTGGAGGCCGCATAGTTGGCCTGACCGGCCGAACCGATGAACGCGCCCACCGAGGAGATCATGATCACGCGCCCACGGTGGAGGCGGATCATTTTGGTGAGTGCCCGCTTGGCAACTCGGAAAACGGCGGTCAGGTTGGTGTCGATGACCTCGGACCAGGCCTCCTCGCTCATGCGGAGGACCAGCATGTCGCGCGTGATGCCGGCATTGGCCACGAGCACCTCGACCGGTCCCCACGCCTCCTCGATGGCGGAGTACGCAGCAGTGACCTGCTCGGGATCGGTCACGTCGCAGGTCAGCGACATGAACCGATCCATGCCGGCGTCGAGGCCGTCCTCGACCGCGCCGGTCCTCGAGGTGATCGCCACCCGATCCCCGCGGGCCAGGAACCAGTTGGCGCAGGCCAGGCCGATGCCGCGTGAGCCCCCGGTGACCAGCACGACTCTGCCGCCTGGGGCGGGGTCCGCACCGGGCTCCTCGTCGCGTCCACGGTCGCCGTCGCGTCCCCGGATCCCATCCTCGGGCCCGGTCATCACGAGCCTCCTCCCGTGCGGATCCATGCCACCGGTTGCCCTTCGACCACCCGCTCGCCCCGGACCGCCAGCCAGCGCACCAGGATGCCGGCGAAGGGGGTCCTGACCTCGGTCAGCCCCACCGTGCCGACCAGGTCGCCCACTGCCAGGAGGGAACCGGGCGCCGCCCCGTGGCCGCTGTCGGGGGCCGCGGTGGCCTCGGCCAACGCGGTGCTCTCGAGTGCGGCCAGTTGGACCTCGGGTTCGAACACCCCGGGGGCAGGGCTGACGATCACCCGTTCCGAAGTGTAGAGGTGCTCGCCCTGATGGGTCGGCCCCGAAGTGGTCCACTCGTCGATGCCGGCAACGGTGTCGATCAGCTTGTCCAGGTCTGCAGGGACGGCAACGGCGACTCCTCTCACGTCCGGAACAGTCTGGCGCACCATGCCGGTGAGCACGCCGCCCGGACCCAGCTCGACGATCGTGGTGGCACCCCTGCCGCTCAGGGTCTCCAGGGACTGGCGCCATCGGACCGGGCTGCACAACTGGGCGGAGAGCAGGCCCGGCCACTCACCAGGGTCGGTGTGGACCCGGGCGTCGACATTGGCCACCACGGGTGCCTCGGGGGAGTGGAATGCCACGGTGTCGAGCGTCTGGCGGAGGCGCGTCCGTGCCGAAAGCATCAACTGGGTGTGGAACGCGCCCGATACCGGTAGGGGCAGAACCTTGCGGGCGCCGAGCTCCTTTGCCCTGTCGGTGGCGTTGGCCACCGCATCCACCGTGCCGGCGATGACCACCTGGCCCGGTGCGTTGTAGTTGGCCACCCACACATCGTCCTCGGCCCGCTGGCAAGCGGCCTCGGCGTCGTCATCGGCGATGCCGATGAGCGCGGCCATCGTTCCGGGACGCTCGTCGGCGGCGCCCTGCATGGCGTTCCCGCGTTCGATGACCAGGCGGGTCCCATCGGAGAGCGAGAGGGCCCCGGTCGCCACCAGGGCGGTGTACTCACCAAGGCTGTGGCCGGCACACGCCGCCGGAGCCAAGCCGAGTCGCTCGACTGCATCGAGCACCACCAGGCTCATCACGAAGGTGGCCAGTTGGGCGTTGGCGGTGCGGGTGAGGTCCTCCATGGGGGCGTCCAGGAGCAGGGTGGTCAGATCACGCCCGGCGATCTCCGACGCCTCGGCGGCCACCTCCCACGAAGGGTGCTCGACCCAGGCACGACCCATGCCGGATCGCTGCGACCCCTGTCCTGGGAAGGTAAAGGCCAGCACCTACCGGCTCCTCTCGAATGATCCCGGCCGACCTCGACCGTGGTGGACGGACAAGTGTGGCACGGCCGGGAACAGGCGAGGTGATTACTCGCTGGTCACTTCGGCGGCGGTGGCCGACGACCGCCGCACTGGTGCCCGGGGCGGGATTCGAACCCGCACGCCCTTTCGGACAATGGATTTTGAGTCCACCGCGTCTGCCATTCCGCCACCCGGGCCGGTGAGGGCGCAGCCTATCGCCACCACTGCGTGGAACAGCGATGTCGGGAGGGCCCGAAACGTAGGATCCGTTCCCATGGACGGTGGAGCTCCCCCGATCGGATTGACCGAGGCCTGGGCCGCGGTCGGCGAGCGCGGCGCGTTCGCCCTGGACTGCGTCGAACTGTGGTGGATCGACGTCCCGTTCGTGCGCCCGGTCTCGACAGCGGTCGGCGTGCACAGGAACCGACCTCTGGTGCTGGTGCAACTCCGGGGGAGCGCGGATGGTCGCCCGGTCGACGGCTGGGGAGAGTGCGCCGCCCTCGCCGACACCACTTACGACGCCGAGGACGTGGCCGGGTCGTTCTTCGCTCTCGAGCACCGCCTGGTACCGGCCCTGGTCCAGCAGGCGGCCAGGTCGCATGGCCGGCTGCCCCGGCCCTCCGCCTTGGACGGGATCCGGCGTGCCGCCCCCGGGGGGACACTGGCCTTCGCCGCCTTGGAGATGGCGGTGGCGGACGCCCACCTCCGATCCGAGAGCCGATCGTTCGCCCAGGTGCTCGGGGTGGAGAACCGGCAGATCGAGATCGGCGCGGTGGTCGGGACCTCCGGGGACACCGGCACACTGGTCGACTCGGTGGCTGCGTTGGCCGCCGAGGGATTCACGCGGGTGAAGATGAAGATCGGCCCCGGGTGGGATGTCGAACCGGTGGGTGCGGTGGCCGCGCTGGCCGCCGCCATCCCGGGCCTGCGCGTGCAGGCGGACGCCAATGGCTCGTATTCCGAATCGGACAGCGCCCACCTCGGGCGGCTCGACCGGTTCGGACTCCTCTGCCTGGAACAACCCTTCGATCGGTCCGACCTCGCGGCACACGCACGCCTGGCGCGTCGCCTCACCACCCCCATCTGCCTCGACGAGAGCCTCGACTCGCCCGAGCGAACCGCGGCCGCCATCTCGATGGGGGCGTGTTCGGTGGTGTGTGTCAAGCCGTCGCGCCTCGGTGGCCTGGGTGCGGCACTGCGGGTGGTCGAGGACTGCAGGGATGCCGGCATCCCGATGTGGATCGGCGGCATGTACGAGTCGGGCTACGCCCGTGGTGTCAACACCACCCTGGCGGCAGTGCCCGGCTTCGCCTGGCCCGGGGACCTGAGCCCGGCCGCAACCTACTTGACCGATGGGCTGGTGGAGCCCCTGGGGCTGGTCCGGTCGCCTTCGAACGGTGCACTGGTGGCTTCTGTGCCCAGCGGGGGCGGGATGGGTCCCGCTCCCGACCCCGCCACGCTGGAACGCCTGCTGGTGCGGCGGTCACGGGTGGCCGGCCGCGGGGGGTGAGGGCGGCGGTCCGGCACGGGTCGCCAAGGGTATGCCCATGGTGCCGTCCGGGCAGTCCGGACCCTCTGCGCGGAGTTGGTTCCCACCATGCGTAGAATTGTCCTCCCATGCATCGCACGATCATCGAACGCCGCCTCAGCGACGCCCACCAACGGTTGGTGCGCGCCCGCAGCGAGTTGGCGGTGCTCGACGAGCAGCTGGTGGTGGTCAACGAGATCGCCGATGACACCCGGTTGAGGGCGCTGGTGTCCGAGACGCCGGTGGCGTCCAAGGAACACGACGAAGCCAACCGTCATGCAACGGTCATGCTCCAGACACGGACCGCCCTGTTGACGCAGATCGCCGAACTCGAGCGGCGGCAGGACGATCTGCTCAATCGACTGGTGGTCGGCCCCGGTTGACCAGGAAGACCATGATGACCATTCGCGCCGGGAAGACCATGCCGACCGTGTCCAACGTGCCGCACGAGGATCTGATCGTTTCGTACCGTCCGCCGACGTCGTCGGAACCCCAGCCGGGAGGAGCTGATACACCATGACCAGGCGCGTTGTCATCGCAGAGGATGAGGCCATCATCCGACTCGATCTCAAGGAGATCCTGTTGGACGAGGGGTACGACGTGGTGGGCGAGACCGGACGCGGGGACGAGGCGGTCGAATTGGTCCGGGCCCACCACCCCGACCTGGTTATCCTCGACGTCAAGATGCCCGGCTCCGACGGGCTTGCCGCAGCCCGGTCCATTCGCGATCTGGACCTCAAGGTCGCCGTGCTGATCCTCACCGCCTTCAGCCAACGGAGCCTGATCGACGAGGCGCGCGATGCCGGGGTGGCCGCCTATCTGGTCAAGCCGTTTCAGCGGATCGAGCTCATCCCGGCCATCGACCAGGCCGTGGCCCGCTGTGAACAGGAGTGGGCGATCGACGACGAGGCACGCCGGGAACAGACCGAGGGGGGCGTCGGCCTCCAAGCCAGCGCCGAGGACAAGCTCGAGACCCGGCGGATGGTCGACGGTGCCAAGGGCGTCCTGATGGAACAGTCCGGCCTGTCCGAGGCCGAGGCGTTCGACTTCATCCAAAAGACGGCGATGACAACCCGTTCGCGGATGGTGGACGTGGCCCGACAGGTGCTCGAGGGCACGCTCGCGCCCTAGGCCGGGGCGCCCCTCTACCATGGCCGATCAGCCCTCTGCCCGACAGGTGTCGAAGAGCCCGGACAGCGGTCCGGAACCGCCCTCGGGGCCTCTGATCCTGCTCGACGGGATGTCCCTGGCCTTCCGGGCCTACTTCGCCCTCCCGACCACACTGACCACAGCCGATGGGGTGGTCACCAACGCCGTCCATGGCTTCGCCTCGATGGTGGTGAACCTGATTCGGGATCACCGACCGGTCGGGTTGGCGGTTGCCTTCGACCTCCCGGGCGGTACCTTCCGGGACGAGATCGTCGACGATTACAAGGGTGGACGCGCCGAGACGCCCCCGGATCTGCCCCCCCAATTCGACATGATCCGGTCGTTGCTGGAGTCCCTGGCCATCCCGGTCGTCGGGGCCGAGGGATTCGAGGCCGATGACGTGCTGGCCACCCTGGCCACCGAGGCGCGTGATCGCCGGCACCCGGTGATCATCGTGACTGGGGACCGTGACTCCTACCAACTGGTCGAAGACCCCTACATCCGGGTGCTCTACAACCGGCGTGGCGTGAGCGACTATTCCCTCTACGACGAGGCCGGCATCGAGGAGAGGACCGGGGTCGAGCCGGCGAAGTACCCGCTCCTCGCCGCGCTGCGAGGCGACCCGTCGGACAATCTCCCCGGAGTACCCGGGGTCGGGGAGAAGACCGCAGCCAAGCTGATCAACGAGTACGGGGACCTCGAGACCATCTACGCCCACCTCGACGCGCTGTCTCCGAAGCTGAGGGAGAACCTGGCCGCCCATCTCGATCGCGTGCGCACGAACGCCGAGGTGATCCCCCTGGTCCGGGACGTACCCCTCGACGTCCATGTCGACCAGTTGACCCTCGGGGGATGGGAACTCGAAGAGGCCCGCCGCACCTTCGCCGAGTTGGAGTTGCGGACGTTGTGGACGCGCTTTTCGGCATTGATGCAGGACGGGTATCTCGGCAGGCCGGCAACACCTGCCACCGGTGACGCCGGCACCTCGGGTCCCGGCGGCCTCGACGGGCTTGGTGCAACGGCAGCAGACGCGGCACCGGACTGGCTGGCGTCGCCCTCAGTGATGGCACCCCGGGACGCCGCGTCGGCATGCGAGGCGCTGGAGGCCGTGTTCGCTTCCGCCCGGGCCACGACGGGGAGCGTCGCCCTCTCCGCACGCTGGTCGGGGGATCCCGGCAGGTCGCCCTTGCTGGGCCTGGCGGTGGCCGGCGAGGCGGTGGTTGACGGCTCGCCGCCGGTTCCCGTGGTGTACCTCGGGTCCGGCACAGACCCGGACAGTCCGCTGTCTGCCGAGCCCGGGGTTCTCGAGGCACTCGCCGGCGGACTGGGGGCGGGCGGTGTCGGCGTCGTGGCCCACGATGCCAAGGAGATCATGCGGTCGTTGCTGCCACTCGGCGTGGACGTCACCCAACTGACCATGGACACCGCCGTAGCCGCCTACCTCCTCGATCCGTCGAACGACCGGTACAGGGTGACGGATCTCGCTGCTCGATACCTGGGGGTGGCCGTCGACGATGGCGGAGGCGGCAAGGGCCAGGGTGCCTTCCTGCTCGAGCCACCGCCCGACCCGTCGGCTGGGCCGGACACGCCGGACACGCCGGACACGCCCAGTGCGACCGATGCCTCGGCCGATCCGCTCGACGCTCTCGCCATGGCGGAGATTCGTCTGACCTCGGTCCTCGCCAGGCTGCGGACCCCTCTGGTGGAGGCCCTGGCCGATGTGGGGGAGTCGACGCTCTTCGACGAGATCGAACTGCCCCTCGTCCGGGTACTGGCCCGGATGGAGGTGGTGGGGATCCCGGTCGACCGGGAGGTGCTTCGTTCGATCGCCGCCGGCCTGGCCGAGGAGTGCCGTGTGCTGGAGGCGACCATCCACGAGCTCGCAGGCGCCCCCTTCAAGATCAATTCGGTGCCCCAGCTCCGAGCAGTGCTCTACGACCAGCTAGGCCTGACCCCTGCGCGCAAGACGAAGACGGGCTTCTCCACCGACGCCCGCACGCTCGAACTGCTCCGCGGCCAGCATCCGATCATCGAGGCCCTGCTGCGGTACCGGGAGATAGAGAAGCTCCGCTCCACCTATGGAGAGAGTCTCGCCTCCGAAGTGGCACCGGACGGCCGTATCCACGCCACGTTCCGCCAGACCGTGGCCCGCACCGGACGGCTGTCCTCCGACCGACCCAACCTCCACAACATCCCGGTCCGCACCGAGGAGGGCCGCCGCTTCCGAGAGGCGTTCGTGCCTTCTGCCGGACGTCGGCTGCTGGTGGCCGACTACGACCAGGTGGAGTTGCGGGCCATTGCCCACCTGTCGGGTGACCCAGGCCTCACTTCGGCATTCGCTGCCGGCGAGGACATCCACCGCACTGTGGCGGCGCGGGTGTTCGGTGTCGAGCGCGACAAGGTGACCCATGCGCAGCGGTCCACCGCCAAGATGGTGTCCTACGGTCTGGCCTACGGAATGGAGGCCTACGGGCTCTCCCAGCGGCTGGCCATCCCGGTGGAAGGGGCCCAGGAGATCCTCCGGGCGTTCTTCGAAGCCTTCCCGTCCGTCCACGACTACATGGAACGGGCGGTAGCCGAGGCACGCACGAACGGGTACACGGTGACCGCCTTCGGGCGCCGGCGGCCGCTCCCGGACCTGACCTCCACCAACTACCAGGTGCGCCAGGCGGCCGAACGGCAGGCGATGAACGCCGGTATCCAGGGCCTGGCTGCCGACCTGTTCAAAGTGGCCCTGATCCGCCTGGACGCCGGGCTCGAGGAGGGGGGGTTCGCATCTGATCTGGTGCTGCAGGTCCACGACGAAGTGCTGGTCGACGTGGTCCCCGACGAGTCCGAACGGGTTGCCGCCCTCACCGAGCAGGCGCTGACCGGGGCGGCCCAACTGGCGGTCCCGCTCAAGGTGGCCATGGCCTGGGGCTCATCGTGGGCGGAGGCAAAAGGAGCCTGACCACCCCTGACCAACCATGACGACCCGGCCCGTCATGGCGTTCGGGCTGGTGGAGTACGATAACTAGCCGGCCACGCCTCTGTGGCCCTTACCTTCACCTTCGTCGCCCCGAGGGGTGCCGATGGATCCGTCCGGAAAGCGAGCTACCTACTTCATGTCCGATACCCAAGTCGTACCCGAGGGCACCACCCTGCTGTCTCCCGAATCCATGGGCACTTTCGACGAGAACGGGGTCTACATCCCCCGCTCGGTCACCGAGGACGATCTCGGCGGTGCGTCCCTCGAGGACGCCATGGCCGGAACCATCGTCGAGTTCGAGGACGGCGACCTGGTTCAGGGCACGGTCGTCAAGATCGACCGCGACGAGGTACTCCTCGACATCGGATTCAAGTCCGAAGGTGTCATACCAGTGCGCGAACTGTCGATCCGCAACGATGTGGATCCGTCGGAGATCGTCACGCTTGGCGAGGCCATCGAGGCCCTCGTGCTCCAGAAGGAGGACAAGGAAGGCCGACTGATCCTTTCGAAGAAGCGGGCTCAGTACGAGCGGGCATGGGGCACCATCGAGAAGTTGAAGGAGGCCGACGAAGTGGTCTCCGGTCCGGTGATCGAGGTGGTCAAGGGCGGCCTGATCGTGGATATTGGCCTGCGGGGCTTCCTGCCGGCATCTCTGGTGGAACTGCGGCGGGTGCGCGAGCTCCAGCCGTATGTCGGTCGGACCATCGAGGCGAAGATCATCGAGCTCGACCGCAACCGCAACAACGTCGTGCTGTCCCGCCGAGCGTGGCTCGAGGAGACCCAGAAGGAGCAGCGGGGAGAGTTCCTGGTCAACCTCAAGCCGGGCGAGCGCCGCAAGGGTGTTGTCTCGTCGGTGGTCAACTTCGGTGCGTTCGTCGACCTCGGGGGGATGGACGGACTGGTGCACGTGTCCGAGCTGTCGTGGAAGCATGTCGACCACCCGTCATCGGTGGTGTCGGTGGGCGACGAGATCGACGTCGAAGTGCTCGACGTGGACCTGTCCAAGGAGCGCATCAGCCTGTCGCTCAAGGCTACCCAGACCGATCCATGGCAGGAGTTCGCCAACTCGCACCAGGTGGGGGAACTTGTCTACGGACGAATCACCAAGCTGGTGCCGTTCGGCTCGTTCGTCCAGGTCGGAGACGGCATCGAGGGCCTCGTCCACATTTCGGAGATGGCCGGTCACCATGTCGACCTGCCCGAGCAGGTCGTCACCCCGGGCGAAGAGCTGTGGGTGAAGATCATCGACATCGATCTCCAGCGGCGTCGCATCAGCCTCTCGATCAAGCAGGCGGCCGAGGGCGGCGAGGTCTCCGAGGAGTACCGCGAAGCCTTCGGTGAGCACGCCTATGACGCCGAGGGCAACTATGTGGGCCCCTTCGAGTTCGCCGAGACCGAGTTCACGCCCGAGACCGAGGCCCAGGCAGCCTGGGTGGACTACGTGGCCGAGCACGGCCCGGGTGAAGGCATTGCCGAAGCCCCCGCCGTCGAGCCGGTTGCCGTCGAGCCGGTTGCCGTCGAGCCGGTTGCCGCAGAGACTGCTGCCGTCGAGCCGGCTGCCGCAGAGACTGCCCCCGCAGAGCCTGCTGCCGTCGAGCCGGTTGCCGTCGAAGCCCCCGCAGAGCCAGCCCCCGCAGAGCCAGCCCCCGCCGAGCAGACGGTGTCGACGGACATCGCCGAGGCGCCGGTTGCCACCGAACCGGTGAGCGAAGCCGGCTGACAGCCGGCTGACAGCCGACGCGCTACCCGGCCACCGGGCCACGCCTCACAGGAGACTGCTCAACGCCCCGGTCTCGCCGTGTGCTGCCCCCGAGTCCCTTCGCCGGCGGAAGCGGATCACATGCCAGCCGTCCAGGCTCAATCCGCAGGAGTCGGGGCCGCCGAGGTGTCCGCCTTCCCCCCGACGAGGGGGAAGTGGCATGCCACCTGGTGGCCCGGCGCAACCTCCCGGAGCAAAGGTTCCTGTTCTGCACACAGCGGCGCAGCATAGGGGCAGCGGGTGCGGAACCGGCACCCTGACGGTGGGTTGAGCGGCGAGGGGAGCTCTCCCGACAGGGCCTTGTGGGCGGACTTCTGTTCGGGGTCCGGTTCGGGGATCGACGCCATCAACGCCTCGGTGTAGGGGTGCGCGGCCGAACGGTAGAGGTCGTCGGATCCAGCGAGCTCTACCAGCTTTCCCAGGTACATCACGGCCACCCGATCGCTCACGTTCTTGACGACGGCGAGGTCGTGGGCGATGAAGACCATGGTCAGGCTGAATCGGGCCTTGAGGTCAGCCAATAAATTCAGGATCTGGGCCTGCACGGACACGTCGAGCGCCGATACCGGCTCGTCGCAGATGAGCAGGTCGGGGTCGGCCATCAGGGCCCGAGCAATGCTGATGCGCTGGCACTGCCCGCCGGAGAACTCCTGGGGCCGGCGGTCGCCTGCCGTGTCGGGGTCGATCCCGACCGCCTCGAGCATGGAACGCACCTTGTCGGCCTTCTCATCCTTGGTACCCCTCTTCCAGATGACCAGGGGTTCGGCCACGATGTCCTTCACCCGCCGCCGGGGGTTGAGTGAGGAGATCGGATCCTGGAAGATCATCTGGATCTTGGTCCGGACCTTCCGCAGCTGCCGGTTGGACAGCGCACTGAGATCCTGACCCAGGTAGTTGACACTGCCCGAGGTCGGTGGCTGCACCTGCACCAGTGCCCGCCCAGTGGTCGACTTTCCGCAGCCCGATTCGCCCACGAGCCCCAGTGTCTCGCCCTTCCTCACCTGGAAGCTCACATCGGAGACCGCATGGACACGCTGCCTGCCGCTCTTGAACTCGACCACGAGATGGTCGACGCTCAGCACGGTGTCCTCACTGGCGGACGGCGGCCCGCCAGTGGTGGTGGCAGAGACGATGCTCATGGTGACTGCACCACTGGCCCCGGGTCGATGGTCGTATCGCCAGCTGCCGATGCCGATGCCGATGCCGATGGCGCCGTGGACGTGCCGTGGACCAGCGGGAACCAGCAGGCGAACAGGTGGTCAGGCGAGCCGGCGGTGCGGAGTGGGGGATCCGACTCCCGACACTTGTCCTGGGCGAAGGCACAGCGGGGGGCGAACCGGCAGCCCTTCGGCGGATGGATGAGGTCCGGAGGCCGTCCGGGGATGGCCTCCAAGCGGGTGCCGCTCGGATCGGCGAGGCGGGGGATCGAGTCCATCAGCGCCCGGGTGTAGGGCATGTGGGTTTCGGCGAACAGCGTGCGGGTCGGCGCCCGCTCGACGACGCGCCCGGCGTACATGACCAAGATCTCGTCGGCCCGGTCGGCCACCACCCCGAGGTCATGGGTGACCAGGATGACCGCCATGTGGCGCTCTCGCTGGAGCTTGCCGAGCAGGTCGAGTATCTGGGCCTGGACGGTGACATCCAGGCCGGTCGTCGGCTCGTCAGCCATGACCAGACGTGGTGCGCAGGCGAGGGCGATGGCGATCATCACCCGTTGCCGCATTCCCCCCGAGAGCTGGAAGGGATACCACCGCACCCGTTGCTCGGGCGACGGGATGCCCACTGATCGCAGGAGTTCGATGGCCGTAACGTCGGCCTCCTTGCGGTCCATGTCCAGATGGAGGCGTAGGGTTTCGGTGATCTGTATCCCGATCCGCTTGACCGGGTTGAGGGCAGTCATCGGATCTTGGAAGATCATGCTCAGCTCTGCACCCCAGATCTCTCGGAGCTGGTCCGGTTCCATGGCGGTCAGCTCGTGACCGGCGAAGTGCACCGTGCCGCTCTTGACGACGTCACGCACGGGGAGCAGGCCCATGATCGACCTCGCCAGCACGGTCTTGCCCGAACCGGACTCCCCGACGACCCCGAGGGTCGTCCCTGCCGCGACGGTCAGGGAGACACCGTCGACGGCGTGCACGGTTCCCCGGCCGGTGCGGAACGAGGTGTGCAGATCCTTCACCACCAACAACGGCTCGTCGGGTTCTCCCACGTCCGGGAACTCGAGGGCGCGCTTGCCGTTCTGTGGGCGTCGCCGGCCGATCACAGGAGGCCTTCCCTGATGTCGAACCGCTGGCGCAGCCGGTCGCCGATCAGGTTGATGGAGAGGAGCAGGAGGAACATGGCCGCAGCAGGCCACAACATGATGTAGGGGTTGATGCTCAGATTGCCGTTGGCGGTGCCCTCGGAGATCATGTTCCCCCACGACGGGGTGGGGGGCGGCACCGACAGCCCGAGGAAGGCGAGCGACCCCTCGAGGACGATCACCCCGGCCACCGTGATCAGCCCGAAGGTCACCGCCACCGGCACGACGTTGGGGAGGATCTCACGGAACAGGATCCGGGGCGTGGTAGCGCCCATGGTCCGGGCGGCGATCACGAAGTCGCGGTTGGCGAACGAGAGGCTCGACGCCCTGACCACGCGGAACATCAAGGGAATAGTGCCCACGCCGATGATGATGGTGATCTTGAGGAGCGACGACCCCCAGAAGGCGACGATGGCGATGACCGCCACGATGGCCGGAAAGGCCAGGAGGACGAAGGAGCCGGCGTTCAGCGAGATGTCGAGTGACCCGCCCTTGAACCCCGAGATCAGCCCGAGCGTGCCGCCTACGATCGTGCCGATGGCCACTGAGGCGAACCCGACGATCAGGGACACACGGGCGCCGAAGATCAGTCGGCTCAAGAGGTCCCGTCCGAGGTCGTCGGTCCCGAGCAGGTGGTGGATGCTTGGCAGGGCGTTGATGGCGGAGTAGTTCTGGAAGTCGGGGTTGGGGAGCGGCAGCAGATTGGCGAACACCGCCAGGAGGAAAACCAGGCCCAACCAGCCAATGGCCATCCAGAACAGGAACCCGAGCGGCTTGGTGACCAGGATGTCGTCGGACTCGAGTGTCTCGGTTTCGCGGGAGAGCACCATCTCGTCGGTGGCGGCCTGGCCGGGGAACATGTTGGCGAGCAGCTCGTCGGAGGCGTCGGTGCCCCCGAGCTCGCGGTCGTCAGGCATCGCTCACTCCCGGACCACCCTCGGATCGACAACGGTGAACAAGAAGTCGATGATGAACTGCAGCACCACATAGGCGATCGCCACCACCAGGGAGATGCCCTGGACGACCAGGTAGTCCCGCTGCTGGACCGCTTGCACCAGGGAGTAGCCGAGGCCGCTGAGGGCGAACAGGTACTCCACGATGAAGGTGCCGGCCAGCAGGGCACCGATGTTGACTCCTGCCGCGGCCAGCAGAGAGAACGTCGAGGGTCTGAAGGCGTGGCGCAACATGATCCGCCGATTGGAGAGGCCCTTGGAACGGGCCATGGTGATGAAGTCCTCCTGGAGGGTGCTGATCAGGTCCGATCGGAGAAGACGGTAGTAGACGGCGATCGACCCGGCGGTGATAGCGAGCGAAGGCAGGATCATGTCATGGAGGTTGGTCGCCGGGTCCTGGGTGAGGGGAACGTAGCCGGTGGCCGGAAACCAGTGCAGGCTCACCGCGAAGACGGCCACCATGATCGGGGCGATGACGAAGGGCGGAAGGGCCAGGAGCCCGAATGTCGTGGTGGTGGACACGTTGTCGAACGCGCGGTTCGGTCGCCGCGAGGTGATCAGGGCCAGCGGGATGGCCACTGCGAAGGCGATGACCTGGGAGATCACGATCAGCTCGATGTCGATGGGGGCTCCGGTGGCCACGATGTGGGTCACCGATTCGTGGTTGAGGTAGGACTGACCGAGGTTCCCGTGGAACACGGCGTTCAACCAGATCGTGTACTGCTGCAACAAGGGCTTGTTGAGCCCGAGCTGTTTGAACAGGACGGCCCGGTTGTGCGCGGTGTCGTTGGGACCGAGGATGGTGACCGACGGGTCTCCCGGGAGCAGGTGTACCAACAGGAACACCAGCACGGAGATGATGAACGCCACGACGACCAGCTGGAGGAATCGCTTGATGAAGTACTTGGTCATGGATCACGCGGGACGTCGAACCGGTTGCCCGACCCGCTATCCGGCCAGCCAGATCTGTGTCGGGACAAAGATTCCCTCGTCGAAGGCGTACTGGGGCGTTCCGTCCGGAAGGGTGGGGTTGTTGAAATTCTGGACCCGGCCGGCGGCGACCTCGGAGAACACGTACTGCTCGACCCACAGGTAGGGCAGCTGCTTGGCCAGTTGCTCGTTGACGGTCCGGTAAGCGGTCACCCGGGTCGCCTGGTCGGTGGTATGGCGTCCGGTCAGCAGGGCCGACTCGATGGTCGGGTCGTCGATGCGTGTGAAGTTGAGGCCGATCTGGCCGATCGGTGAGATGGTGCTGGTACTCCACCACACGTAGTTCAGGTCGGGATTTACGGCTCCGAACTGGTAGGACGTCGCTGCCTGGAACTTCCCGAAGACGAAATCGTCGATGATGGTGGCCTGCTCCACTTCGGAGACGGTCACATCGAATCCCACCTGGTCCCACATCTGCTGGACGGCCTGCACCACCTTGATCTCCAGTGGGTCGGGGATGGTCAGCAGATTCACCGTCGGGGTCCCGTGCCGGGCCTTGTACGCGCCGACCAGGGCCTTGGCTCCCGCCGGATCGTAGGTGGGGTAGTCGGTCTTGCTGTAGTAGGGCGAGCCCGGGAGGAAGATCCCGGTGGCCGGCTCGGTGGGCGGCCCCCCGATGACCTTCTGGACCTCGGCCTGGTCCAGGCCCTTGGCCAGGGCCTGGCGGATGCTGAGGTCGTTGGTGGGAGGCACTGCCGTGTTCAACATGATGAAGGCGAAGGACGGCTGGCCGATGACCCCGGTGCTGGTGTCGACCAATTGAAAACCTGTACCGCCCGAGCCCGAGAAGTTGGTGATTGTCGTGGGGTCGACGGACTCGATCATGTCGACCCCGTCGGTGCGAAGCGTGGATTCACGCTGCGTGGAGTCGGGGATGGGCCGGAACGTGATCGAATCGAGGTAAGGGAGCCCGCTGCGCCAGTAGTTCGGGTTGCGGGTGGCGGTGAAGTGGTCGTTGGGCTGCCACTGCGCGTAGATGAACGGTCCGGTGCCAATGGGGGTCAGTGGGGCCGACGGGTTGGACGTGGCCTGCTGGATCATGGCCTCGCCGACGACGTAGCCGACCTGGGTGGTGAGCCCGGCCGGAAACGTGGGATTGGGCCCGGTCAGGGTGTAGACCACCGTCATGCCGTCGGGGGTGGTGACCGACGCCACCTGGTTGAGCGCCACGCCGGTCAGGGGGGATGCCTTCAGAGCGTTGTAGTTGGCCATGATCACCGCCGAGGTCAGTGCGGAGCCGTCGTTGAACTTGACGCCGGGGCGCAGCGTCAGGGTCCAGGTGTCGTAGGTGGAGTTGCTGGTCATCGACTTCGCCAGATAGGGCTCGATGGTCCCGTCGGCCGCCACGGCCATCAACGGGTCGTAGATGGCATTGGCATAGAGGAACCCGTTGGTGTCCCAGTGGTTGGACGGGGGGTAGAACCCGTCGATCTCGGCAATGGTCCCGACCGTCAGGGTCCCTCCCCGGACGGGTGAGCCGGTCCCCACACCGGCCTTGGAACCAGGTGCGGCGGTGGAGCTCGACGACCCGGAATTGCTCGACGAACAACCGGTCAGTGCAGTGGATGCGGCGGCGCCCATCATCACGGCTCCGCCGGTGGCGACGCCACGGGACAGGAAGGTGCGTCGGCTCATTCCGCTACCCGATGCCACAGAGTTCCCCCATCATGCCCTCCCCGTCGCCGTTCACCGGTAAAGTCCGGCAGCGGGCGTTGCCGTACGAACCTGCACTCTGCCACGGGTGCAGCTGTCGTGGGGGCACGTTACCGCCAAGTGGACCCCCGGTCCATGAAATCGACGCAAGATTCGACCCGGGTATCCCACCCGGGTCACGGTGCTGGGTACCATGCGGACCATGGAAGCAGCTCCTTCTGGACCTTCCTCGGTGATCGGACCGGGGCCCGTGGCTCCCCCCCCAACTTCGGAGGCGGGCGCCACCGGGGCTCCGGTGGCCGCTCCGGACCGTGTCACACCGGGGGTAGCCGGACAGGCGCCGGCCGGTGAGACCCCCACGTCGAACAGGGCCATCCGGGGCCGGCCGGAGGCGCAGGCGGCCGACGAGGACCCCCAGGGGCCGCCTTTCGGCAGGACCGCCACCGCACTGATGGCGGTGGCCACGGTGCTCGTTCTTCTGGCGTCCCTTGTGTTGCGCTTCTGGACCAAGTCGGACCTGTGGTTGGACGAGGCCCTCACCGTGAACCTCGCCGTCCATCCCCTCCACCAGCTTCCCTCGCTGTTGCGGCGGGACGGTGCGCCACCCCTCTTCTACGTCCTGCTGCACTTCTGGATGGGTTGGTTCGGCACCTCGGACCTGGCGGTGCGATCCCTCCCCGGTGTGATCGGGGTGGTGACCGTGCCCCTCGCCTGGTTGGCCGGCCGCCGGCTCGGAGGTCGGACCGCCGGGTGGGCTGCCATGTTGCTGGTGGCGACCTCACCGTTTGCCGTCCGCTACGACACCGAGGCCCGCATGTACTCGCTGGTGGTACTGCTGACGGTCCTGGGCTTCCTGGCGCTCGACCGTGCACTGCGACGCCCGCGGCCCGGCAATCTCATCGCCGTGGCCGCGGTGACCGGGCTGTTGCTCTACACCCACTACTGGTCCATCTACCTCATCGGGACGGTCGCCCTCTGGCTGGCCTGGCAGGTGTGGCGGGGCTGTCCGGAGTGGAGGCAGGGGGCGCGTGCGGCACTGCTGGCCGGAGTGGTGGGGTGCCTGACCTTCCTGCCATGGGTGCCGATCTTCGTATTCCAGTCACTGCACACCGGGACGCCGTGGGCAACGCCGGCCAACTTCGCTGCCATGGTCAGCGCGGTGGCATCCTTCGCCGGGGGCAGCACCAGCCAGGGCCGGGCACTGGCCCTGATCTTCTTCGCTCTGGCCGGCCTGGGGTTGTTCGGACTCGCCACAGATCGGAGACACATCGAGCTCGACATCCGCACCCGTCCACTGGGTCGCCCGGTGACCATCGCAGTGGCCGGGACCCTTTCTGCGGCGGTCATCGGCGGCCTGGTCACCAACAGCGCATTCGATGCCCGATATGCGTCGGTGGTCTTCATCCCGCTCATCCTGCTGGTGTCCATCGGCCTGACGGTGTTCCGGGACCGGCGGGTGCGGACGGGCATCCTGGCGGTGGCGGTCATCGCCGGATTGGCCAGTTCGGTTCCCAACATCACGACCAATCGAACCCAGGCCGGCCAGGTGGCGACCGCCATCGCCGGCAACGCGAATCCCGGAGACATCGTGGCCTACTGCCCGGACCAACTGGGCCCCGCCGTCGACCGCCTGCTGCCCGCCGGCCTCTACCAGCAGGTGACGTTCCCGCGGGGCACCGGCCCGAAGGTGATCAACTGGGTCGACTATGCCGCCGCGGTCCGGGCCGCTTCGGCACCAGCCTTCGCCGAGGACCTGGTGTCCCGGGCCTCCGCGACGGGCAGGCAGATCTTCGTGGTGTGGGCGGGCGGTTATCAGGCCTACGGGTACAAGTGCGAGCAGATGGTCCAGACGCTGCAGATGAATGGCGACTATCGCGTGAAGGAGCTGGTCGTCGGCAATACGAACGAGTTCTATCAACCGATGTGGATGGTGGAATTCACACCGACCAAACCCTGACGGTGTGAACGGCGGCGAACGACGCGTGGCCGAGGCGGGCCCAACGGGGTGTCCGACGGGGTCACCGGGCCCGACCGCCGGGGCCCAGAGCAGCGGGGCAGCCACACCGGCCTCCACCGGCACGGGAGCCATGGCCCGCACCTATGGCCGGGCAGTCCTCGCCGTACTGCCGGCCTGGATCGTGGCCCGCGTCCTGGTGGCGTTCAGCCTGGCCCTTGCCCACTGGACCTACCCCCACGTCGTGGCGCGCTCCGAACGGGCCGACCTTCGGCTCCACCAGGGGCTGCTGGCGTGGGACGGTGGCTGGTACGAGTCGATCGCCGGCCACGGCTACGCGGCCTCCGGCCTGCAGTCCGTGCGCTTCTTCCCTGCATACCCCATGGCAGCCCGCGTCCTCGGGTGGATTCCGGGACTCGGTGTCGGACCGGCCCTGGTGCTGATCTCCAATCTGTGCGCCCTCGCCGCCATGGCCGCACTCTTGGTGCTGGTCCGCCGGGACCTGGGCGACCCGGCGCTGGGCCGCCGATCGGTGTGGCTCCTGGCGCTGGCTCCTTCGGCGTACTCGTTGGTCCTGGGGTATGCCGACGCATCGTTGCTGCTCTGTTCGGTGGTGGCCATGCTGGCGGCCCGGACTCGTCGCTGGTGGTGGGCAGCTGCTGGTGGACTCGTTGCGGGCGCCGTCCGCCCGATCGGGGTGCTGTTGGTGGTGCCGGTGCTGGTGGAGGTGTTCCAGAGCAGGCGGACCGCGTCCACCACCGGGGGATGGGTAGCCCGCGGCGCGGCCCTCGTGGCGCCGTTGGCCGGAATGGGCGCCTACCTGGCCTGGGTCGATGCGCAATTCGGTGATATCTGGCTGCCGTTCCGGGTGCAGCAGCAGGGCGGACACAGGGGCCCGATCACCTCTCCGCTCGCCGCCATGTGGCACAACGCGGTGTCCGTGGCCCACGGCCACCATCTGGGCAGTGCCCTGCACATCCCCTGGGTGGTCCTGTGCGTGGTGCTCCTGGTGGTGGCCTTCCGCAGGCTCCCTCTGTCCTATGCAGCGTTTGCTGCCGCCGTTCTGGCGGTGTCGCTCACCACATCGAACCTCGATTCGTTCGAGCGGTATGCCCTGGGGGCCTTCCCCCTGGTCGTGGCCGCATCGACCCTGACCACGCGGCGGTGGGTCGAATTGACCGTCCTGGTGGCCGCCGGGGCGACGATGGTCGGCTACGCGTTCCTGGCCTTCAGTGGTGTGGTGGTGCCGTAGGTGCGGCGGGCGAGCCTTCCCCCGGTCGGCAGGACGAGCAACTATCCTTCACCAGCGCAGTGCATCACCGGAGGCGTCCTCATCGGGTGGCCCGCCGTCACGGACCCGTGGGAGGCGGGTACCCGGCCTGGTCGCCCCCGTCGGGACGCAGGGTCGGGAAGCCTCTCCCGCACTCGTGATCGGTCGGACCGGCCGTCACGAGCGCCCAGGTCGCCGATGCGATGACAGGGAGGAGGGAGATCGGGGCGGGGAGTGCGCCGACGGGCGTGACCTGCCGGAAGTAGTGGCCAACCAGAGCAGCACGGACCACAGCAGCAGAGCAGCAGAGCAGCAGAGCAGCAGAGCAGCATCGAAACCACGATCGACTGGGCTACAGCGCACCGGGCACGAGCCCCGAGCGTGTCCCCCTGGGCCCCCGCAGACCAGAGAGAACGGATCACACCGAGTGGCATCAACCAAGGACCGAGTGGCCAGCCCCGACGAAGCAGGCGCCGACGGCATCGCTGCGGCCTCCGGGGCGCCCTCGGGGTCGCCTGGGGGTGTGGACGCCGCCCCCGTGGTGGTCATCGGCGGAGGTCCCGCAGGGCTCACCGCGGCGTACCGACTGGCGGAGGCCTGCGACCCGGTCGTCATGGTGGAACAGGACAGCGTGGTGGGCGGCATCAGCCGAACCGTGGAGCGCGACGGTTGGCGCTTCGACATCGGAGGGCATCGGTTCTTCACCAAGGTCAGGCCGGTGGAGGAGTTCTGGCACGAGATCCTCCCCCCCGAGGACTTCCTCCTGCGCCCACGCATGAGCCGGATCTTCTACGGCGGGAAGTACTACGACTATCCCATCAAGTTGGGGAACGCTCTCTCCAACCTCGGCGTGGTCGAGGCATTCCGCTGCGGCCTGTCCTTCCTGTGGGTCCGGGTGCGCCCACCCAGGGACCTGACCACGCTCGAGGGCTACATCGTCACCAACTACGGATGGCGGCTGTACCGCCACTTCTTCAAGACCTACAACGAGAAGGTGTGGGGCGTGCCCGCCTCGGAGCTCTCGGCCGACTGGGGTGCCCAGCGGATCAAGGGGATGTCCTTGTGGAACGCAGTGTGGGAACCGATCCGTTCCTCGCTCGCCGGCAAGCGCCGCGACAAGTCGAAACAGGTGACCAGCCTGATCGAGGAGTTCCAGTATCCCAAGTACGGACCGGGGATGATGTGGGAACGGTGTGCCGACAGGGTCACCGAGCTGGGCGGCACGGTCAGGATGGAGACCTCGGCCACGGCAGTGCATCTCGAGGACGGCGCAGCGGTGGCCGTGACGGTGGCCACCAACGGCTCCGAGGAGCGGATCGCCGCCTCGCATGTGATCTCATCGATGCCCTTCACCGCGCTGGCCCGGATCGTCGATCCTCCAGCGCCCGCAGAGGTGCTGCGTGCAGCCGACGACCTGCACTACCGCGACTTCCTGACGATCGCCCTGGTCGTGCCCGAGGAGCGGGGCTTCCCGGACAACTGGATCTACATCCACTCTCCCGATGTGAAGGTGGGCCGCATCCAGAACTTCGGTTCATGGTCGCCCTACCTGGTGAAAGACGGCCGTACCTGCCTGGGTATGGAGTACTTCGTGTTCGAGGGCGACGAGCTCTGGAACTCTTCCGACGAAGAGCTGGTGACCCTGGGGACGAAGGAGCTCGCTGCCATCGGCCTGGCCGAGACGTCGGACGTGGAAGCCGGCTATGTCGTCCGGATGCCGAAGGCCTATCCGGTCTACGACGACGTCTACCGCAACAACGTCGACGTGATCCGCCGGTGGTTCGAGGAGAACGCCCCCAACGTCCATCCGGTGGGCCGCAACGGCATGCACAAGTACAACAACCAGGACCACTCGATGTACACGGCAATGCTGACGGTCGAGAACATCCACGGTGCCGACCACGACATCTGGACGGTCAACGTGGAAGAGGAGTACCACGAGACGGGCAACGGCCGGAGCGGCGGGGACGCCGGGCGTACCGGTCGCGATGCCCCGATGCTCCCTCACCGCGCCGCCGGAGCCGGGAACGTCGCCGGATAGTGTCCGAGGTGGGGGAGCGGGACACTGGACCGGCCGCACGGAGTCGCTCCTTCCCGTGGTGGATGGCACTGGTGGCCTCGGTCGGGCTGGGTCTGCGCCTGATCTTCGCCTTCGTGGTCAAGGCCGGCGCACCGCTGCAGGGCGATGCGGCCTACTACCACGGCCAGGCAAAGTTGAATCTCGAGGGCCACTGGTTCGTCAATCCGGTGATCATCGCCGAAAGGCATCATCCGGCAGCGCTGGTGCAGTCGGCCCAGCATCCGCCGCTGTTCACCATGGTCCTCACCTTGGGGGACCTGTTCGGGCTCAGGAGCGAGAGTGCCCAGTTGGTGCTGGTCTGCCTGATCGGGACAGCCACCATCGTCCTCACCGGAATGGTGGCACGAGACCTGGTGAGCGAACGGGCGGGTGTGATCGCTGCTGTGATCGCCGCCCTCTATCCGGGCTTCTGGGTGTATGACGGCGAGGTGATGTCCGAGGCGCTGGTGATGCTCCTCACCGCCCTCACCATCCTGGCCACGGTGCGGTGCTTCCGCGAGTGCACCACCGGCCGGGTGGTCGTCCTCGGCCTCGTGACCGGGGCGTGCGCACTCACCCGGGCCGAACTGGTGCTGTTGATCCCCCTGGTCGCCCTGCCCACGGTCCTCTGGCAGCGCGGCATGGCCTGGCGCCGGAAGCTCGCACTGTGCGGTGTGGCCCTCCTGGTGTCGGTGGGGACGATGGCCCCCTGGGTCGCCCGCAACCTCGCCGTGTTCCACCACCCCGTGTACCTGTCGGACCAGCTGCCGATCACGTTGGCGGCCGCCAACAACTCATCCACCTACAGCGGGCCGCTCACTGCGTCGTGGTGCTTCGACTGCCTGTTGGGCGTCCACTTCACGCCCACTGAGGACGAGTCGGATGAGGGGGTCCACTGGAGCGCCCAGGCCAAGCGGTACATCGAGTCCCACAAGACTCGGGCGCTGGAGGTGGCAGCTCTTCGGGTGGGGCTCGAGTGGAACGCCTACGCCCCGCTCTGCCAGGCGGAGCACGACTTCATCGAAGGATGGCCCACCCCGGTGTCGGATGCCTGGCTGATCTGGTACTACCCCTTGATGGCGTTGGCAGTGGTCGGAGGAGTGATTCTCCGCCGCCGGCGCCGGCCCATCTATCCCCTGGTGGCCATGTTCGTCATCGTCACTTTGGCTGCCTTCGTCACCTACGGGAACTACCGGTTCCGGGCCGAGGCAGAGGTCGCCATGGTCGTGCTGGCCGCGGTCACGCTCGATGCCATCTGGGCCTCGATCGCGGGACGGCCCCGGCCGGGGGTGCTCGACCGTCCCGATCACCCGGTAGACGGCGGCGAACCGGCGGACAGTGGCGACCCGCCGGTTGGAGGGCCTGGGGCAGAGGGCGTCGACCCGTCGGCGCTGCCCCGCGAGGAGGTGCGGGTGTGACCGAGCCGAACACCGAACCGGGAGCGCCGGAAGGAGCTTCAGGAGGGCAGGGCGCCGGGCAGGTACCGACGGAGAGCGGCCAGACGCCGGCGCTCGACGTGATCCTCGAGGAGATCGACACCGTCGTCGAACCCGTCCACGAGGCGACCTCCATGGCCCCGGCCGTCGGTATCGCCGTTGCCGGCGGCCCCATGATCACCCTGCCCGGGGAGGCAACGGCTCCCGCCTTCGAGCGGACGGGGGATTCGGTCCGGTCCGGCCTGAGTCAGGCCGGCCCCGTAGCCATCGCCGGGATGGTCGTGAACGCAGCCGGGGCCCTGGTGGTGGTGGCGGTGGCCCGTCTGGTCACCCCCCAGGCCTACGGCGACATCGCCCAGCTGCTCGGGCTCTTCTTCATCCTTTCCATGCCCGGCTCCGCCGTCCTGGTCGGCGTGGTCCGCCGGGTCACCGCTCTGCAGACCTCCGGCCAGGCCCACCTGATCCGGCATTGGGTGGCCAGGGTGCACCGCATCGCCCTGGTCGCCCTCGCCCTGGAGGTGGTGGTGGTGATCGTGCTCCGGGATTGGATCGCCCATCAGCTGTCGCTGCCCAACAGCCAGGGCGTGGTGCTCATCCTGGTGGCGGCAGGCATCTGGATCCTCCTCAGCGTGGACAGGGGCCTCCTCCAGGCGCACCGCGCCTACCGGCCGCTGGCCGGCAACCTGCTGATGGAGGGTGCGATCCGCACCCTGTTCGTCGTCGGGCTGGTGGTCGCAGGACTGGGAGTCGCCGGCTATGCGTTCGGCGTCTTCATCAGCGAGGTGGTGGCCACGGCCCATGCCCACTGGCTGGCCTCGAGAGCATGGTCCGACCCCACTACGGTGCCGGTAAAGGTTGCGTCCCCCGACCTCCTGACCGCAGGGGTCCTGGCCCGCAGGAAGCTCCTGGCGGACGTCTCGGCGGCGTTCGTCGGACTTGCCCTGCTCGGCCTGTTGCAGAACGTGGACGTCATCCTCCTCGGCCGACTCGACCACGCCAACGTGGGGCCGTATGCCGCGATCTCCGTCGCATCGAAGGCCCTGGTGTTCGGTGCCATCGCCCTCGGTGCCTACCTGCTGCCCGAGGCGACCATCCGGTGGAACGAGGGCGGCCACGCCATCCGCCAGCTCGGCGTAACCCTGATCTTCCTGGCCGTGCCGGCCATTGTCCTGCTGGCCATCGCCGAGTTCATCCCACAATGGTTCCTGACGGTGGTCTTCTCGGCCAAACTGAGTGCGGGGGCTCCGGCATTCGCCACACTGGTGGGCGCCATGATCTTTCTCTCGTTCTCCGTGCTGGTGACCAACTACCTCTTCGGAACCGGGTCCCGTTGGATCGTCCTGCTCCTGGTCGGCGGCTCCGGACTGGCCCTGGGTCTGATCGGCGCCGCCCACGGGCAGATCATGGCCACGGCGCGCGCCGACCTGGTCGTCCAGGCAGCATTGGCAGTGGCCATGGGGATCGCCTTCGTGTCCATTCACTATCGGCACCGCGGCCGGCACTGGGTCGGCCGTCTCCCTCTGCGGAGGCAGGCGCCCGCCTCCGAGTAACCTCCTCAGCCACCGGCGACAGGCCGGAGTCAGGGGGAACCCAAGGTTGAGGCATGGAATCGGGCAGTCCGGCGCTGCCAGCAGACGCGGCGCGGACGCCGGTCAAGGGCCCGTGTTCCGCTACCTGGTACCCGTGCCCGACCTGGACGGTGGCCCGGGGACACCCGTCGGGGCGGGCGCCCCGCTCGGAATCGACCCGACGCCACAGTTCGAGCAGCCGGTCCTTCAGCGATTCCGAGGGATGTCTGTCGGAGAGATCGCCGAGTATGCCGGCCTGAAACGGATCGACGTCGTCGCCTGGCGCGACTTCGAAGACCCCGAGGCCGGGGGTTCCGAGCTCCACGCCGACCGCGTGATGGCTGCCTGGTCGCAAGCGGGTCTGGATGTGTCGTTGACCACGTCTTCGATGCCCGACATGCGAACCGTCGTCCGACGGGACGGCTATCGGGTCATCCGGCGGGCAGGGCGCTACTCGGTGTTTCCGCGGACGATCCTGTCCGGCGCGCTCGGCAGGATCGGCGGGGGCGATGGCCTGGTGGAGATCTGGAACGGGATGCCCCTCTTCTCGCCGCTGTGGTCCCGCGCTCCGCAGGTCGTCTTCCTGCACCACGTGCACGCGGAGATGTGGAAGATGGTGCTGCCCACTGGAATGGCCGAGTTCGGGCACGGGGTGGAGAACCGACTGGCGCCGCCGGCCTATCGGCGCACCCGGATCGTGACACTCTCGAGCTCCTCCAAGGCGGAGATCGTAGAGCGCCTGCGAATTCCGCCGGAGCGCATCGCCGTCGTCCCACCGGGGGTGGAGCCGTCCTTCTCACCGCTCGGCGAACGATCGAACCTCCCGCTGGTGGTCGCAGTTGGACGTCTGGTCCCCGTCAAGAGATTCCACTTGTTGATCGAGGCGCTGGTCCGGCTCAAGCCGGCGCACCCCGAACTCCGCGCGGTGATCGCCGGCGAAGGGTACGAGCGCCCTGCGCTCGAGGCTCTGATCCGGCGCCACGACGCCCAATCGTGGCTCTCGCTGCCGGGCTACGTGTCGGAAGAGGGACTGATCGACCTCTACCGGAGTGCCTGGGTGGTGGCCTCGACCTCGTTGCGGGAGGGCTGGGGTATGACGATCACCGAGGCCGGTGCGTGCGGAACGCCGGCCGTCGTCACGAGGATCGGTGGGCATATCGACGCGGTGGTTGACGGCCGGTCGGGACTCCTGGTCGACGGATCCGAAGAGTTGGTCGGCGCCATGGACACGGTGCTGAGCGACCAGGTGCTCCGCAAACGGCTCGGCGTGGCCGCGCTCGAGCACGCGTCTCAGTTCAACTGGGATGCCACTGCGCGCGGAGCGCTCGCCGCACTCGGGGCCGAGGCACTGGCTCGCTCCTAGGGCGGGCGGTCAACCGGCCTTGGTCGTCACCGACCCGGCTCGTCCCCGCCGCGGGCGACGCCGCAGGATCACGTCGACGACGCCGTCGGCTCCGAGGAACACCACTGCGCCCCACGCCCACTCGCTGGCCTTGCCGAACGAGAGCGGCCACGCACCGTCGGCAGGGATGTGGTGGTAGCTCTGGTGCAACACGGTGTACCCGCCCGCGGCCACGACGCAGGCCACGGCGACGAGGCCCAGCACGACCCGGAGTCGCGGCACGAGGAGAACCAACCCCGTGGCCAACCCCACCGCGGCACCGGCCATGGGGGTGGCGATGGCTCCGGCGACTGCGCCGGTGAGCACCGCGGCGAGCAGGGCCACCCACGCCGGCGCCCGGGGACCCTCGGGGCGGAAAGGCAGGGCAAGGGTCGGGGCGTCGGTCACCACCGGGTAAGACGGGGAGGCGGGCTCGTCGGACGTCGCCCCTCCGGACGCGAGCCCCTCGGACGCCGCCTCTCCGGACGCGAGCCCGGACTCGCCGAGCGCTGTCCCCCCGACTTCGCCGTCGAGTGGCTCTGTGGTCCGGCTGTGCGGCCCCTTTCTGCGCTTCGAGCGCCTGCGGACCGGGAGGATGGCGAGGACCAGGCAGCCGATGATGGCCACGCCGGAGATGATCAGGGCGATGTTGACCTGCTTCTGCGGCTGCCACCGCAGGACCACCGAGACAGTGCCGCCATGGACGGCGCTACCCAGGTCGGACGGATCCATCCGCCACCCGTTGGCGAACCCGTCGATCAACACCGGAGGGCCCAGCCTTCCCCCACCGACCACCGTGGCCGTCCACCCGGCATTGATGCTCTCGCCGAGGATCAGATTGGCCGGGGTCGCTCCTGCACCCGTACCGAGCCCGGTGACCGTGAGGTGGACCGTGGTGGCCGTCGCCGCCATCACGCGGACAGAGGGCGCCGGGGCCACAACGGGCGCCGCCAGTTGGGTGGGGGATGCCAAGTGCATCGGGCCGCCCCCTGGCGCCGAGTCGAAGGCCAACTGGTCGAGGTCGAAACCGCTGGTCTGGCCCATGGTCGACCGCAACGTGTGCAGGCCGGGCCCGAGGGTCACCCCGTTGGCATCCGGGCCGCACGGCGAGATGGTCAGTGCCTGACGATCGAGGGCCGCTTCGGTGGATCCGGAGACTGATATCCAGAGCGGCGCGCCGTCCATCGTCACCAGGTCACCACGGCACGAGCTGGGGATGTCGGCTGGCAGCGGAGCGGCCTGCAACCCGGCGATCCCGACCTCGGCGATGCCGATGGGCATGGCGATCGGTGTCTTCGAGTAGTAGTTGGGCGTGTTCTCGATCCGCACCGTGTCGAAGGTGATCTGGATGCTCTGGCCGTGGAGCGGGGCGAACGTGACCGGCACGTCGACCACCGAGCCCGGCGTGCGGCTGTCGGCGAGGGGAGGCAGGGCGACGGTGGCACTGCCGCCGTCGGCCGAGACGGTCAGCTCGGTGGGTACGGAGTGCTGCCCGTCGGCGACCACCTTGAGGTCAAGGCGGTCGAAGGTGACGGGCCGGGGCAGGTTGTAGTGCAGCCACTCCCCGGCCTGGTGGCCCACCCCGAACCCCGGCTCCCACACGGTGGTGGGATCGTTGTCGAGGGTGGCGATGGCCCCGGCCCGGAGGTCCCCGGGCAGCCGGCCCTCGGAAAAGGCCACGATGCCCGTGTGGTTGGAACCCGGCCGCCCGACCAGCCGATCGATCTCGTCGTCGGGGATGAGTGGCGAGATGCGGGCGGATCCGGCCAGGGAGAAGGTCCGCTGGGTGGGGAGCCAGAAGGTCCGGGCCAGCGAGGTCTCCACGTCGGAGCGCGGTGGGGCTCCAGAGCTCCGCAGTCGGGTCATGATCAGGCTGAGCCGGTCGAACAGGGACGACGGTCCCGCTGCCCGGAGCAGATCCTCGGGCATGGCGATGGTCTCGTCGACGGAGATGCCAGGGATCTCCACCTCGGCGAAGCCCACCGAGCTTTGCGAGCCCACCGGGACGCTCGGGTTGGCGACGGCCACCCCGCTCACCGTGATGCGCAACGTGGTGAAGGTGCGGGTGGGGAAGTTCACCACCTGACCGGTCGGCGTGCGCGAGGCGGGTCCCAGCGGAACGGTCACGGGATGTTTCCCGTCGAAGGTCAGGGTCACCGAGGTGATCGAGCGGTCGGGATCTCCGGTCTGCGGTTGGACCAGGGTCACGGAGCTCTCGGTGCGGGGCTCGAGCAGCACCACCTGCCACCACTGCCCGAGCTGCTGCGTGAAGGAATCGGTCAGCCAGGCGGTCTGCACGTTGTCGTCGAGGGCGGCCGAGGGGCGGTCCTCGGGCAAGTAGGTGATCGAGGACCCGTAGGAGGAGGCGGTCACCGACGAAACCCCGGCCAGCACCGAGGTGGTCTGCGCGTCGGCCGGCGCCTTGGGGAACAGGTTGAGCGGGGCGTCGCTCGGGTCCGCTGTGTCCGGCGGCTGGGTGGCGGTCTCGGTGTAGCCGGTGTTCTCGTTCAGCGAGTTCCAGCGGAAGCCCTGCTTGCGGTTGGTGTCGGTCACCACCAGGTCAGCCGGGGTTCCCAGTGTCTGCTTCCGCAGCGCCGGGTCGGTGTCGAGGGTGCCGGCGTAGAGGATGGTGGGGTTGTTCGCCAGGAGCCCCACCGAGGAGGCGTTCACGATACCCGAAGCGTCCCCGGCCACGACGAGCGGCACCTTGGTCGTCTCCGCCCGGACGATCGGTCGCGGGTTGCTGACCGTGTAGGAGACCAGGGGGGCCGTCCAGCCGGAGTTGGGCGGCAGGGCCAGGGTGGCCTCGTCGAAGTGGGGGATGAGGGAGACGTTGGGTCGGGGGGTGCCGTAGGGGACCGGGTCGGACAGACCCGGCGGAGTGACGGCGAGGTCGGCCGCCACCAGCTGGGGGAGCGGCGTGTCGTAACGCTCATAGGCCTGGTCGTACTGGGCCAGCACATCGCCCGCGTCCAAAAGGGAGGACATCGGCCCGAGCGCATTCCAGTTCATCGTGCCGTCCTGGAGCGGCGTGTCGACCGCCTGCAGGATGTCGGCTGTGGCCAGCGAGCCCATGATCTGCTGCTCGTGGGTCACGAAGGGCCTGGTCATCAGGCCGGGATAGACCGTGTCGATGGTGTCCCCCCACCGGTAGGCGGCGAAGTCGTTGCCGGGGAGCGCGTAGACCCGCGTCCCCGGATGGGTGCCGTTCAGCGCCGCTGCCGCCTGGCGCACGTAGGTCGGCGGCACGGCCGGCTGGGTGAATCCATTGGCGATGACCGCCCCTGTCCACAGCGGGGCGGAGGCCGCCGCGATGGCAGCCACGGCGAAGGCACCGATGACCAGGCCCGTCCGGCGGACCCGGAACGTGAGGGCGCTGACCCCGGCGCCGAGGAACATGGCCAGGCTCAGGATGATGACCGGCGAGGCCCGATCGGTTGACCGCATGGCCAGCCCGGCCGTGGTGTCCACCATGATCGCCTTCAGGACCGATCCGACGGTCGAGGGGTCGCTGTAGGGGTTCGGGCCTACGGCCAGCACCATGCCCACCACGGTGATGAGCACGAAGTAGGAGCGGTTTCGCCAGCGGGAGAAGAAGGCGGCGGCGAAGGCGAGTGCGGGGACGAGGAAGCTCAGGCCGATGAGCCAGAGGTCCTGGGTGTAGGCGACCGACGCCTGGGTCCAGGCCCCCACCCGGTCGGACCCGTAGAAGTACCAGTAGCCGAGCCCCCGGATGATTTCCGAGGCCAGGGAGGCCCCGCTGGTGGCCGGCACCGTCTCGGTGTACTTGAGGACGTTGACCCCGTAGGCCGCCTCCACCTGCAGCCCGACAGCCCACCACAGGGACGCCAGGACCGTGAGTCCGCCCACCTTCCACACCACGCCCCACGCCTGGCGCCAGGTCGATTCCTTGGCCACCAGCACGGCGTAGGGGAGCCACAGGACAGGGGCGATGCCCACGTAGAGGATCGAGCTGGCGTTGATGCCGCTGACCATGGCGACCACCAGGGCGAAGAGGGCCGGGTATCTCCAGCCCCCCCGCCGCAGGGCCAGGATGACGAAGGCGATCATCCAGGGAAGTCCGGCCCACGGCAACAGGATGACCGAGATCCGCCCGGTGTACTGCAGCACATAGGGCGTGAACATGAACCCGATGGCGGTGACGTAGCGGCCGGGACCCGAGAGCCCGATGACGCGGCACAGGTAGAGGACACCGGCACCGGCGGCGAACAGGAGGGTCCCCATCCACAGGCGCTGGGCGACCCACAGGGGCACGTGCAGCTCGGCCATCACCCAGTAGAAGGGCCCCATCGGCAGCAGGTACCCGATGTTCTGATGGGTGACCGTGCCCAATCCCACGTCGGGATCCCACAGCGACGCTGCCTGGCGCACGTAGCGACCCGGATCCAGGTAGAGGTAGGTCTTGGTGTCGTCAGTGACGGTCCCCGGGCGGGAGGCCACCATGGGGACGAAGGCCAGCACGGCGATGGCCAGGTAGTCGACGATGGCCCGCAGCCGGCTGGGTGCCCGCAGCCGGGCATAGGCCGTCCGGGCCGGGCCCTGGGCCCGGCCCGAGGGCGCGATAGCGGAAGGTTGGGGATCCGACACGAGTGATCGGTAGTGTAAACAACCGACGAGTCGGGGTGTCAGCACTTCGACCGGGCAGGCAACGACACGACGCCAGACACAGGGGAGCCAGATGACCGAGAACAGATCCGGGCCGGGTTCCCCGGCGGCAGCGACCGTCGGCGGGCATCAGTCGCCCGGCAAGCGCCTCACCGGGGAGCGCCCCCTGGAGGGGGTCACCCCCGACTCGCTACTGGCGCTCCACGCCGCCGGCTACCGGACGGTCATCGAGCGGCTGGGCAAGGGGACGATGCTCGATGTCGGCTGTGGCCAGGGGTTCGAGTCGGCCCGATTCTTGGCCGATGACCGTGTGGTCGTCGGGGCCGACTACAGCTCCGACGCGGTCGAGGCGGCCCGCCACCGGTGGGGACCGTCCGGCCTCCAGGTGGCCCAGATGAACGCGCTGGCGCTGGGGTTCGCCGAGGCCAGCTTCGACTGGGCGTGCTCGTCGCACCTGATCGAGCACTTCGACGAGCCCGAGGGGCACGTGCGCGAGCTTGCCCGGGTCCTTTCGGACGAGGGCACCGCATTCTTCCTCACCCCCAACGCACCCGCCGACTTCGAGAACCCGTTCCACATCCACCTGTTCGAGCCCACCGAGCTGCAGCGGTTGCTCGATCGCTCATTCCACGACGTCACCGTCCAGGGGCTCGACGCGGTGCCGCACGTCAAGGCCGATTTCACCGCCCGTCGGGTGAAGGCGAACAAGGTGCTCAAGCTGGACGTCCTCGACATCCGCCACCGGATTCCGCGGTCGTGGTACATCGGGATCTACACCCGCATCCTCCCGCTCGCCTACAGGGTCATCGCCCGAGGCGATTCGGGTGGCCTCACCGGCATCACCGCGGATGACTTCTTCGTCACCGATGACCTTGACCGCACCACGATGGTCCTCTTCGCCACTGCGTCCCGGCCGCGTCGGCCCGTCTGACCGGCCGGCCACCTTGCTCGCCATCGGGCTTACCGGGGGGATCGGCGCAGGAAAGTCGACAGTCGCCGGGCTCCTGGCCGGCCACGGCGCGGTGCTGGTGGACGCCGATGTGGTCGCCCGCGAGGTGGTAGCCCCGGGCGGCCCCGCCTACCGACCCCTGATCGACCGGTTCGGCTCCGACATCGTCGGCGAGGACGGATGCATCGACCGGCCCGGCCTGGCCGCTCTCGTCTTCGGCCACCCCGACGCACTGGCCGACCTCAACGCCATCACCCACCCGGCCATCGGCGTGGAGATGATCGAGCGCAAAGATCGGTACGCCGAGACCGACGAGATCGTGGTCATGGACATCCCCCTCCTGAGGGACATCCACCGCGAGTTGCTCGGACTGGCCGCCGTGGTGGTGGTCGACACCCCGATCGAGCTGGCCCTGCACCGCCTCGTCGAGCTCCGGGGCATGGCCGAGACGGACGCCCGTGCCCGCATCGAGTCGCAGCCCGACCGGGAGGACCGCCTGGCCGGCGCCGATCTGGTGGTCGACAACTCGGGTGACGAGCAGCACCTCAAGGCCGAAGTGGACCGGGTCTGGGCGCTTCTGGTTGAACTGCGTCGACGCGATGACCCCCCCGTCGGAGCCGCCCAGCCGGCGGACTGAGCCTTCCCCGGACCCGGCTGCGGTGTGACACCCAACCGGTACCATCGCAGGCGTGCCCAGATTCGAGGTCGTCTCGCCCTTCCGCCCGGCGGGGGATCAGCCCCAGGCCATCGCCGGCCTGGTCGAGGGGCTCGAGCGTGGCGACCGCTACCAGACTCTGCTGGGCATCACCGGCTCGGGCAAGACGGCCACCATCGCCTGGACCATCGAGGCGGTGCAGCGCCCAACCCTGATCATCGAGCCCAACAAGTCGTTGGCCGCCCAGCTGGCCGCCGAGTTGAAGGAGCTCTTCCCCCGCAACCGGGTCGAGTACTTCGTGTCCTACTACGACTACTACCAGCCCGAGGCGTACGTGCCGTCCTCGGACACCTACATCGAGAAGGACTCGTCGATCAACGACGAGATCGACCGGTTGCGCCATGCATCGACCTCCTCCCTGCTGCTTCGACCCGACACCGTCGTCGTGGCGTCGGTGTCGTGCATCTACGGGCTGGGCTCACCGGACGAGTACCGCGATCGGATCGTGGCCCTCCGCCCGGGTGACGTCCACGACCAGCGCTCCCTCCTCCGGCGCCTGGTCGATCTCCAGTACTCCCGCAACGACACCAACCTGCTGCGGGGGCAGTTCCGGGTGCGTGGTGACACCGTCGAGATACACCCGGCCTACGAGAGCCGAGCGGTCCGCATCGAGTTCTTCGGGGACACCGTGGAGCGGATCCGTCCCTTCGACGTGATGACCGGGGAGATCGGCGACGATCTCGAGGAGCTGGTTGTCTTCGCCAACACCCACTACGGCACCGGTGACGAACGGATGCGGAAGGCCGTCATAGGCATCGAGGCCGAGCTCCGCAGCCGTCTGGCCGAGCTGGAGGGGGCGGGCAAGCTGCTGGAGGCCCAACGCCTCCGGATGCGCACCGAGTACGACCTCGAGATGCTGGCCGAGACCGGCGTGTGCGGGGGGGTGGAGAACTACAGCCGGCACCTCGACGGGCGGGCTCCGGGTGAGGCGCCATTCACCCTGCTCGACTTCTTCCCCAACGACTTCCTGGTGGTGTTGGACGAGAGCCACGTGGCCGTGCCCCAGCTCCGGGGCCAGTACGCCGGTGACCGGTCGCGCAAGGAGACCCTGGTCGACCACGGGTTCCGGTTGCCGTCGGCCATGGACAACCGGCCGCTGAGGTTCGAGGAGTTCATCGAGCGGACCGGCCAGGTCATCCTGCTCTCGGCGACCCCGGGCCCCTGGGAGCTGGAGCACAGCGCCAACATCGTCGAGCAGGTGATCCGACCCACCGGACTGGTCGATCCCGAGGTGGATATCCATCCGACCACCGGCCAGATCGACGACCTGCGGGAGCGGATCGACACTACCGTGGCCGCCGGCTACCGGGTGCTGGTCACGACCCTGACGAAGAAGATGGCCGAGGACCTGACCGAGTACCTCGCGGAGCAGGGCGTGCGGGTCCAGTACCTGCACTCCGACGTGGACACCATGGCCCGCATCGAGCTGCTGCGCGAGCTCAGATTGGGGGTGTTCGACGTCCTGGTGGGGATCAATCTCCTCCGTGAGGGGCTGGACCTCCCCGAAGTGGCCCTGGTGGCCATCCTCGATGCCGACAAGGAAGGGTTCCTCCGTTCGACCTCGTCGCTGATCCAGACCATGGGGAGGGCGGCCCGCAACGTCAGCGGCCGGGTCGTCATGTACGCCGACACCGTCACCGACTCCATGGCCAACGCCATCGGCGAGACCCAACGCCGGCGGGCCCGCCAGATCACCTACAACGAGGCCCACGGGATCGACCCCCAGACCATCACGAAGTCGGTCACCGACATTCTCGAGCGGGTCCGGGGCGACTCCCTCGGGCCGGCCGGGACCGCCTCGGGCACGAGAGCCAGGCCGGAATCGGCAAGGGGCCAGAAGGGCCGGCGCGGGGGGGTGGACCCCCGGGCGGTGGCCGCCGAGATGGCCCACGCCCTCGGTCCCGATGCCGACGAGCTGTCGAGCCTCATCCACCGGCTCGACGCCGAGATGGCCAAGGCCGCCGAGGAGCTGCGTTTCGAGGAGGCCGCACTCATCCGGGACGAGATCTCCGAGCTGCGTTCCCTGCTGGTCCGCGATCCGGTGGACGGTTCCGCCGTCCTCCCGGGATCCACGGCTGACGTAGAAGCGACCGTCCCCCAGTGACCGCCGGACCGGGTCCCGGGCACCGGTAACCTCACCGCCATGGCTGATCGACTGGTTGTCCGCGGCGCGCGTGAGCACAACCTCCAGGACGTCTCGCTCGACCTCCCGCGTGATCGCCTGATCGTCTTCACCGGGCTCTCCGGCTCGGGCAAGTCCTCGCTGGCCTTCGACACCATCTACGCCGAGGGCCAACGCCGCTACGTGGAGTCGCTGTCGGCCTACGCCCGCCAGTTCCTCGGCCAGATGGACAAGCCCGACGTCGACTTCATCGAGGGCCTTTCGCCGGCCATCTCCATCGACCAGAAGTCGGCCTCCCGCAACCCGCGCTCCACGGTGGGGACGGTGACCGAGGTCTACGACTACCTTCGGCTGCTGTACGCCCGGATCGGCAAGCCCCACTGCCCGACCTGCGGACGCCCGGTGGCCCGCCAGAGCCCTCAGCAGATCGTCGACCGCATTCTGGCCATGGAGGAAGGGACCCGCTTCCTGGTGCTGGCCCCGGTCGTCCGCGGCCGCAAGGGCGAGTACGGTGGCCTGCTCGACGACCTGGCCAAGCAGGGGTTCGCCCGAGCCCGCGTGGACGGGACGACGGTGGAGCTGGCCGACCGTGGCCACCTGGACCTGGCCCGCTACGAGCAGCACACCATCGAAGTGGTGGTCGACCGCCTGGTGCGGCGCGACGACATCCGTCGCCGGCTCACCGAATCGTTGGAGACGGCCCTGTCCCTGGCCGAGGGAGTGGCCGAGATCGTGGTGGTCGACGCGGAGGGGACCGAGGAAGAGGCCATCACCTTCAGCCAGCACCTGGCCTGCACCCACTGCGGCATCAGCTTCGAGGACCCGTCGCCCCGGAACTTCTCCTTCAACTCGCCCTACGGGGCCTGCCCGGCCTGCACCGGGCTCGGCACCAAGTTCGAGGTCGACCCCGAGCTGGTCGTGCCGGATCCGACCAAGTCGTTGGAGGGGGGTGCCCTCGCACCGTGGTCGGGGGCCCGCAGCGAGTACTTCGCCCGGATGCTGGGGGCCGTGGCCGAGTTGGGCGGCTTCTCCGTCGACACCCCTTGGGAGAAGCTGCGCAAGGCGGACAAGAAGATGGTCCTCTACGGGGCGGGCGCCGATCAGGTCCATCTCAAGTACCGGAACCGGTACGGCCGGCAACGGTCGTTCCACTCGCTCTACGAGGGGATCATCCCCTGGCTCCAGCGCCGCCACGCCGAGGCGGACTCGGACTTCCTGCGGGACAACCTCGAGGGCTACCTCCGGGAGGTCCCCTGCCCCGAGTGCGGAGGGGCCCGGCTCCGCCCGCAGTCGCTTGCCGTCACCGTGGGCGGATACTCCATCTACGCCCTGTGCTCGCTGCCCATCGGGAACGCGGTGGAAGTGGTGGCGTCGCTGGACCTCTCGGACCGGGACCACCTGATCGCCGACCGGGTGTTCCGCGAGGTGCGTGAGCGGATGCAATTCCTGCTGGATGTGGGCCTCGACTACCTGACCCTGGCCCGGTCGGCTGCGACCCTGTCGGGCGGGGAGGCGCAACGGATCCGCCTGGCCAGCCAGATCGGCAGCGGCCTGGTCGGCGTCCTCTACGTGCTGGACGAGCCGTCCATCGGCCTGCACCAGCGGGACAACCAGCGGCTCATCGGAACGTTGAAGCGCCTGCGCGACCTGGGTAACACGGTCATCGTGGTCGAGCACGACGAGGAGACCATCCGGGTCGCCGACCATGTGGTGGACGTCGGACCGGGGGCAGGGGAGCACGGCGGCCGCATCGTCCACTCCGGCCCGGTCACCGGGCCCGGGGGGCTCGTCTCGAACGAGGACTCACTGACCGGCCAGTACCTCTCGGGGGTCCGATCCATTCCCGTGCCCGCGGTGCGCCGACGCGGCAGCGGGGAGGTCCTCGCCGTCGAAGGGGCCCGCGAGCACAACCTGAAGAACGTGACAGTCGGGTTTCCGCTGGGGCGCCTGATCGCGGTGACCGGCGTGTCCGGGTCGGGGAAGTCCACGCTGGTCAACGACATCCTGCTCCGTTCGCTGGCCAAGCAGGTGCACCGGGCCAAGACCCTCCCGGGCCTCCACCGCACGATCACCGGTGTGTCCCAGGTGGACAAGGTCGTCGAGGTGGACCAGGCGCCGATCGGCCGCACCCCGCGGTCGAACCCGGCCACGTACACCGGCGTCTTCGATCACATCCGGAAGCTCTTCAGTCAGACCTCGGAGGCCAAGGTCCGGGGATACCTCCCCGGCCGGTTCTCGTTCAACGTGAAGGGCGGCCGCTGCGAGGCGTGCTCAGGGGACGGAACCCTGCGCATCGAGATGCACTTCCTGCCGGACATCTACGTGCCGTGCGAGGTGTGCCAGGGGGCCCGGTACAACCGTGACACGCTTGAGGTCACCTTCCGGGGCAAGACCATCGCCGAAGTGCTCGAACTGTCGTGCGAAGAGGCCCTCGGCTTCTTCGCCGCCCAACCCCCCATTGCGCGCCACCTGCAGACCCTGGTCGACGTGGGCCTGGGGTACATCCGGCTCGGGCAGCCGGCTCCGACCCTCTCCGGTGGTGAGGCGCAGCGGGTGAAGCTGGCGTCCGAATTGAGCCGCCGGTCGACCGGCCACACCCTGTACGTGCTCGACGAACCGACCACCGGGCTCCACTTCGATGACGTCCGCAAGCTGCTCGACGTGCTCAATCGACTGGTCGACCAGGGCAACACGGTCATCGTCATCGAGCACAACCTCGATGTCGTCAAGAGCGCCGACTGGATCGTCGACCTGGGCCCTGAAGGAGGTGACCGCGGGGGGAGGGTGGTGGCGGAGGGTTCGCCCGAGGACGTGGCCCTGGTGAGTGCGAGCTACACCGGCGAGGTGCTGGCCCCCTTGCTCGGTCTCTCGGGGGCTGCGCCCACCGGAGCGGGGAAGGCAAACGGCGCGGCGAGGCCCCGGTCCAAGGCGGCGGCGGCCAAGGTGACCTCCACCTCCAAGGTGACCTCCACCTCCAAGGCGAGGGCCAGCTCCAAGACGAGGGCCAAGGCAACGGCACTGACCGAGCCGGCCGCACCGCGCACGCGTGCGAAGGTCCCTCGGTAGGCGTTCACACCACACTTCCGTTGCAACCGGCCCCATCGGCAGGGCACGGGCCGCTTCAGACGGTGGCCAGCATCCTCTCGAGGGCGACACGGGCCCATGTCGCGGTCTCCTCGTCGACGGTGATCCGGTTGCGGACCTCGCCGTCCACGAGGCCCTCAAGCACCCAGGCCAGGTGGGGGGCGTCGATGCGGAACATGGTCGAACACGGACAGACCAATGGGTCCAGGGAGAGCACCGTCTTGTCGGGGGTCTCGTCATCGAGCCGCTTGACGAGGTGGATCTCCGTGCCGACCCCGATCACCGATCCCGAGGGGGCCTCGGCCACCGCCTCGATGATGTAGTCGGTCGAGCCCACCTGGTCCGCAGCTTCGACCACGTCGTGGGCGCACTCCGGGTGGACGACCACGATGCCGCCTGGATGCTCGGCCCGGAACGCGGCGATGTGCTCGGGCCGGAAGCGCTGGTGCACCGAGCAGTGACCCTTCCACAGGAGCAGGGCCGCCGACTTGAGGGTGGCATCGTCGAGCCCCCCGCCCTCCAGACGCGGGTTCCACACCGCCATGTGGGTGCCTGTGTACCCGAGCTCGAACCCGGTGTTGCGGCCCAGGTGCTGATCGGGGAAGAACAGCACCTGCTCGCCGGCGCCGGCGCCGCTGCCGTCCCCGAGCGCCCAGGTCAGCACGGCCCGGGCATTCGAGGACGTGCACACCATGCCACCGTGCCGTCCGACGAAGGCCTTCAGCGACGCCGACGAGTTCATGTAGGTCACCGGGATCACCCGATCGATGTCGGTCACCGCTCCGATTGTCTCCCAGGCCTCCTCCACCGACTCGATGTCGGCCATGTCGGCCATCGAGCACCCGGCGTTGAGGTCCGGCAGGATCACCTGCTGGTGCGGGCCGGTCAGGATGTCGGCCGACTCGGCCATGAAGTGGACACCACAGAACACCACGAACTCCGCCTCGGACTGGCCGGCGGCGATCCGGGACAGCCCGAAGGAGTCGCCCCGGGCGTCGGCCCAGGCCATCACCTCGTCCCGTTGGTAGTGGTGCCCGAGGATGATCAGGCGCGAACCGAGTTCGTCCTTGGCCTGCCTGATCCAAGCGGCGAGCTGAGCGGGATCGGCTGCCGTGTAGCGATCAGGAAGGGCCGTCTGTAGCCGGAACATGATGGGTATGACCCCCTTGAGGAGGCGCTCCGGTAGTGGCCGGCGGGGACAGCCTGGTCGCCCATCCGCGGGGATGTCGGCCCCGAAGCGGTAGATGTCGCCGGAAACCAGGCCGGCGTCCCTCCAGTGTAGGGCCTCGGGCCCCCGCCTGCGCGGTGGAAGGGCCTCGACCCGGGGCCGACCTCGGCAGTCCACCGGACACGGCACACTGGTGGTGTGGCCACCCGTCCGCTCCCTGGGTCCGTCCCCGATGCCCCCGGGTCCTACCAGTTCCTCGACCGGGACGGCCGCGTCCTCTACGTGGGCAAGGCCAAATCGCTCCGGCAGCGCCTCAACTCCTACTTCCAGGACACTGGCGGGCTCGCACCCAGGACGGCCCAGTTGGTCGAACAGGCCGATCATGTGGAGTGGATGGTGGTCGGTTCCGAGTCGGAGGCCCTGCTTCTCGAGCACAATCTGATCAAGCAGTTCCAGCCCCGCTACAACGTCAGGCTGAAGGACGACAAGAGCTATCCCTGGCTGGCGGTCACCGTCAACGACGAATGGCCCAGGCCGGCGGTGGTGCGGGGACGCAAACGAAGCGGCGTGCGGTACTTCGGTCCCTACGCGAATGTCGGTGCCATCCGGGAGACGCTCGACCTGCTCCTGCGATCGTTCCCTGTGCGGACCTGCTCGGACACCAAGTTCCGCCGTCACGAACGCCTGGGCCGGCCCTGTCTGTTGTTCCACATCGAACGGTGCTCGGGACCGTGCGTGGGGGAAGTCGACAGGGCGGACTACGACCGGATGGTGGCCGACCTGATCTCGTTCCTGAGCGGCGATACCGGCCCCCTCGAGCACGGGCTCGAGGCCGCCATGCAAGAGGCGGCGGGCGCGCTCGAGTTCGAGAAGGCATCGGTCTACCGGGACAAGCTCGAGGCGGTCCGCGCCGCGGACGCGGTCCGCCAGATGGAGCTCGAGCGTCCCGAGGACCTGGACGTGGTCGGTGTGGCCGGGGACGAATTGGAAGAGGCGGTGCAGGTCTTCCACGTGCGATCGGGGAAGGTGGTCGGACGCCTGGCCCTCTTCGTGGACAAGGTCGAGGACCTGACTGCGCCCCAGCTGATCGAGAGGATCCTAATCGACGTCTACGCGGAGTCGGCCTCCGGCGTGCCGAGGCAGGTGTTGGTCCCGACCATGCCGAGCGATGCGGACGCGGTGGTCGAGTACCTCACCGAACGGCGGGGTGGCCCGGTCGCCCTGCGGGTCCCGGTCCGGGGCCCCAAACGGTCGTTGCTCGAGACCGTGGAGAACAACGCACGCGACGCCTTCGTCCGTCACCGCCTGCACCGGACATCGGACCACAACAGCCGGGCCCGGGCCCTCGAGTCGCTCCAGCGCGAGCTGGGGCTGCCCGAAGCCCCCCTCCGCATCGAGTGCTACGACATGAGCCATCTCCAGGGCACCGACTACGTGGGATCAATGGTTGTGTTCGAGGATGGACTGCCCAAGAAGAGCGACTACCGTCATTTCCGGGTGGCATCCGTGCCCGGCAACGACGACTACGCGGCGATGGAGGAAGTGCTCACCCGCCGCCTGACCGCCCTCCTGGCCGAGGAGCCTGGTGGTGCCCGTTCCGACAACGTGGGACCTGGCGGCACCCCAGGGACGGCCCCGTCCGAGGCGACCCCGGCAGGGCCGGCCCCGTCCGAGAGCTCGACCAGACGGCGATTCGCCTACCGACCCCAGTTGCTCCTCCTCGACGGAGGGCTGGGCCAACTCAACGTGGGGGTACGGGTGCTGGCCTCGCTCGGGCTCACCGAGCGCATCCCGATCGCCTCGCTGGCGAAGAGCTTCGAGGAGGTCTACCGGCCCGGCAGCTCCGAACCGATCCGGTTGTCCAGGCAGTCCGAGGGTCTCTACCTCCTCCAGCGCCTGCGGGACGAGGCGCACCGCTTTGCCATCTCCTACCACCGCACCCTGCGGGGCAAACGCATGACCATGGGTGCACTTGATGGGGTCAAGGGGCTGGGGCCGAAGCGCCGGGCGCGGTTGATGGACCAATTCGGGGGCCTGGCCGGACTGCGGGGCGCCTCGAAGGACGACCTGATGGGCGTATCGTGGTTGCCGGCCGAGGTGGGTGCCGCCGTGTTCGACCGGTTGCACACGCCACTGTCCCCGAATGGATCGACCGAGAGGCGTGCAAGGGTGGACGGATGAGCGAGTATCTGGTGGTGACCGGCATGTCCGGGGCCGGCCGTTCGACGGCGGCGGCCACCCTGGAGGACCTCGGCTGGTTCGTGATCGACAACATGCCGTCGGCCCTGATCTCCAAGGTGTCCGAGCTGGTCGACCGCACGGGTTCGGAGATGGAGCGTGTGGCCTTCGTCGTCGGCCGTGGCGGGGGAGACCTCGATGACGTGCTGCCCGCGGTGGACGCGCTTGAGGCGGGGCGGAACCGGGTGCGCATCCTGTTCCTCGACGCCGCCGACGACGTGCTCATCCGGCGGTTCGAAGGCACCCGCCGGCGCCACCCCCAGGCCGCCCGCGGCGTGATCGACTCGATCGCCGAAGAGCGGCTCCTGTTGGAGGGGCTCCGGGACCGAGCCGACCTGGTGATGGACACCGGCGAGCTCAATGTGAATCAGCTGCGCACCCGGCTCATCGAGGTATTCGGTGGAGAGGAACCGGGGAGCACCATGCGGACCTCGATCGTCTCGTTCGGCTTCAAGTACGGGGTGCCGCTCGACGTGGACCTGATGTTCGACTGCCGATTCCTGCCGAACCCATATTGGGACGAGGCGCTGCGCCACCACAGTGGCCTCGATCCGGAGGTGAGGGAGTACGTCCTCGAGCGTCCGGAGACATTCGAATTCCTCGACAAGCTCGAGGACCTGCTGACCATGTTGATCCCCGCGTACATGCGGGAGGGGAAGTCATACTTGACGTTGGCCATGGGCTGCACCGGTGGCCGGCACCGGTCGGTGGTGCTCGCCGAGGAGATGGTGCGCCGGTTGGATCGGCACGGCATACCCACCACGGTGTTCCACCGGGATGTCGAACGATGAGCCCGCAGCCACGTGCCGGTCCCGCGGCCCGGCAGCCCCGGGTGGTGGCCATCGGCGGCGGCCACGGCCTTGCCGCGACCCTGCGGGCCGTCCGCACCTACACGGATCGAGCGACCGCCGTCGTCTCGGTGGCCGACGACGGCGGCTCGTCCGGGCGGCTCCGCGAACTCCTCCACATCATCCCGCCGGGTGACCTGCGCAAGTGCCTGGTTGCCCTGGCCGAGCCCGGATCACCCCTGGCCCTGGCATTCGAGCACCGCTTCACCGAGGCCGAACTGGCGGGACACTCCCTCGGCAACCTGATCCTGGCCGGCCTGATGGAGGTCGCCCGCGACCCCATCGATGCACTCGACGAAGCGTGCCGACTGCTCCGGGTGCGGGGGAGGGTGCTGCCCGCCACGGTCGAGCCGGTGGTCCTGAAGGCGGACGCTGTCGGCGGCCCGGTGGCGGGCCAGGTGGCCGTCATGGCCACCAACGACATCCGGAGCGTCTCCCTGGTACCCGCCGATCCCAAGGCCCCGGCACAGGCCCTCGTGGCGCTGGAGGAGGCCGACCAGATCGTTCTGGGCCCCGGATCCCTCTTCACGAGCGTGCTGGCCGCCATCGCCGTTCCCGAGATCCGCGAGGGCGTCAACCGATCTGACGCCCGCACCGTCTACGTCTGCAATCTTCGACCCCAGGTGCCCGAAACCGAGGCATTCGACGTGGCGATGCATCTCGGGGCCCTGGCGGCCCACGGAGTATCCGTCGATGTGGTCTTGTGCGACACCTCGGCCCTGCCTCTCGGGAATCCGGGCATCCCGGTGGTCGACGTCGACCTGGCCCGCCCCAGTGGACTGGCGCATGACCCGGTCAAACTGGCGTCGGCACTCGCCGATCTGCTCGGATAGTGCCGCCGGCCACGAGAATGCCGTAGCGTGGTCGCCGTTCTCCGTTGGGCGGAGGGGCATCAGCCCGGACTCCAACGTGTGACGGGTGTGCACGGATCGCTGAAGGGTGAGGTGGGAAGGCCATGACGGTACGGATAGGTATCAACGGCTTCGGGCGCATCGGGCGCCTCTATCTTCGAGCTGCCCGTTTGATGGGCGCGGATGTCGAGGTGGTGGCCATCAACGACCTGACCTCGCCGGAGACGCTGTGCCATCTCCTCCGGTACGACTCCACACACGGCCGCTTCGCCGGCGAGGCGGAGGTCTCCGGCTCGTCGATCGTCCTGGATTCCGGTCCGATCGCCGTGCTGGCCGAGCGGGACCCCAAGGCGTTGCCCTGGGGTGAGCTTGGCGCGGACGTGGTGATCGAGTCCACCGGGCGGTTCACCACTCGGGAATCGGCAGCTGCCCACCTCGATGCCGGAGCCACCCGGGTGATCGTCGCCGCTCCGGCCACCGGCGTGGACGCCACCTTCGTGATGGGGGTGAACGACTCGGAGTTCGATCCGGCCAAGGACTTCGTCGTGTCCAACGCCTCGTGCACCACCAACTGCTTTGCCCCGATGGTGAAGGTGCTCGATGATGCGTTCGGGATCGAGAGCGGCATGATGACGACGGTCCACGCCTTCACCAATGATCAGAATCTGCTGGACCTCCCCCACAAGGACCTGCGGCGGGCCCGTGCTGCTCCCGTCAACATCATCCCGGCGTCGACGGGGGCGGCCCGCGCCACCGGGTTGGTGCTCCCCTCGATGAAGGGCCGACTCGACGGCTGCGCACTCCGGGTGCCCGTACCCGATGGGTCGATCACCGATTTCACCGCGGTTGTCCCCGGTCCCGTCTCGGTCGAGCAGGTCAATGCGGCATTTGCCGCCGCAGCCTCGTCGGGCCCGCTCTCGAAGGTGCTGGTCTACACCGAGGACCCCATCGTTTCGTCCGACATCGTGGGCAGCCCGGCCTCGTGCACGTTCGATGCCGGCTTGACCATGGTGATGCCGTCGGCCTCGGGAGTCACGCTGGTCAAGGTCCAGGGTTGGTACGACAATGAGTGGGGATACTCAAACAGGCTCGTCGACCTCTCGCTGCTGATGGGTGCCGGCTCCTGAGGGAAGGCGAGAGGATTCCGGAGGCATGTCGAGGGGAGTTGGGGGAGGAGTGACGATGGGTGATCATGGGCAGAATCCGTTGCTGGAGGGATTGCCGTTGCTCGCCGATCTCCCGGATATCGAGGGCAGCAGCGTTCTGGTCCGCGTCGACTTCAACGTCCCCCTGCGCCCCTGCGCCGGTGAGGCCCCGACGGTGGTCGACGACTTCCGGATCCGTGCCGCATTGCCCACCCTTGAGTACCTGATCGAGCGGGGAGCCCATGTGACTGCGTGCACCCACCTCGGGCGGCCCAAGGGTGCGCCGGACGAGAGGTGGGAGCTCGGCCCGGTTCGCGACGAGTTGGCACAGTTGGTCCCACAGGTCGAGCTACTCGAGAACCTCCGGTTCGACCCGGGCGAGGTGCGGAACGATCCGGCCTTCGTCAAGAAGCTGGTCAACGGCCACGACGCTTATGTGAACGATGCATTCGGCGTCTCGCACCGCCGTCACGCCTCGGTGGTCGGACCCCCTACCCTCCTGCCCAGTGCCGCCGGGCTGTTGCTGCAGCGGGAGCTCGAGGCGTTGGGCCAGCTCCTCGGCACTCCGACCCGGCCGTTCGTGGCGGTTGTGGGAGGTGCCAAGGTCGCCGACAAACTCGGCGTCCTGAAGGCTCTGCTCCACCAGGTGGACGCCCTGGTCGTCGGAGGTGGGATGGCCTTCACGTTCCTAGCTGCAGCCGGCCACGAGGTCGGTGGCTCGATGGTCGATCCGGACAGGATCGGCGAGTGTGCCGAGCTCCTCGGATCCGGCAGACGCATCTTGCTGCCGACCGACATCGTGGCGCTCGAGCCCGGTGCCGACTTCGGCTGCGACTGTGTGGACGGAGAGGTCCGGACCATTGGGGCCGACATTCCCGAGGGATGGCAAGGGCTGGACATCGGGCCGGAAACCGTCACCGCCTATGCCCGCGAGATCGCCTCCGCCGGGACCGTGCTGTGGAACGGGCCGATGGGAGTCTTCGAGGATTCGAGGTTCAGCGCGGGGACCGCCGGAGTCGCCCAGGCGGTGGCCAACTGCCCCGGCTACACCGTGGTAGGCGGGGGTGACAGCGCCGCTGCCGTCGACGAACTCGACCTGACCGACCGCGTCAGCTTCATCTCCACCGGCGGCGGGGCTTCGCTCGAACTACTCGAGTACGGCGATCTTCCCGGCCTCTCGGCACTCAGGGGGGCGGTCAATGCCCCCGTGGCCGGACACGGCGCTCGCCGTGACGAGCCGCCGCGGTGACGGACCCCAGCGCCAGGCGGCGTCCGCTGATCAGCGGAAACTGGAAGATGAACTTCGATCATCTCCAGGCCATCCATGCCGTTCGTGACCTCGGGCTGCGACTCCGGCCGGCGGACGCCGGGCCGGTCGATCTTTCGGTGCATCCGCCCTTCACCGATCTCCGATCGGTGCAGACCGTCATCGAGGGCGAGGGCGTCCCGGTCGCGCTGGGAGCCCAGAATTGCGCGGTGGAGGATTCGGGACCGTTCACCGGAGAGGTGAGCCCTGCCATGCTGGCCAAGTTGCACGTGGACTATGTCATCGTGGGTCACTCGGAGCGCAGGCAGTTGTTCGGGGAGTCCGACGAGCTGGTGGGCGCCAAGCTGAAGGCGGTGCTGCGCAACGGGATGACGCCGATCCTCTGTGTCGGCGAGACAGTGGACGAGCGAGACGTGGGCCTGACTCGTGATCGGTTAGCCACTCAGGTCGAGAACGGACTGGGGGGAGTGCCCCCGGAGTCTGTGGCGGCCATGGTCATCGCCTACGAGCCGGTATGGGCCATCGGGGCGGGCCAGGCGGCCACCCCGGAAGATGCCCAGGAGGCCTGCTCGTGGATCCGCGACGTGGCCACCCGGTCGGCCGGAGCGAGGGCCGCGGGCCAGGTGCGGATCCAATACGGGGGGTCGGTGAACGCCGAGAACACCGAATCACTACTGCGCTGCCCCGATATCGACGGGGTCCTCGTGGGCGGGGCGAGCCTCGATGCGGCTGCGTTCGTGGGAATCGCCCGGGCTGCTGCCATCGCCACCCGTTGAGTTTGCTAGCGTTTCCAACGGTCATCGACCAGAGGAGGAAGTTCGCGTGCTGACAGCAATCATCGTCGTGCTACAGGTGCTGGCATGCCTCGCCTTGATCTTCCTCATCCTCATGCACAGCGGCAAGGGCGGCGGCCTGTCCGACATGTTCGGTGGCTCGGTCGGCTCCGCGGCCGCCGGTTCGACGGTGGTCGAGAAGAACCTCGACCGGATCACCGTCACAGTGGCGGTCATCTTCGCCTTCACGAATCTGATCCTCATCCTGCGCCTGAAGTGACCGAATCCGGCGCCGAGCCCGTCGAGCGCCGCCCCCGTATCGCTCTCCGGTGGAGCGAGTACCGTGCCCGGTGGAGATTGCCCCTGGTGATCATCGTCATCATCGGGGCAGTGGCCATCATCGACCACCTCGGTTCTCAACGGATCAGCCAGGTCGACGAATTGGCGCCTCCGGCACTCGTTGCCGCCACCGGCGGATCGACGACCGTCCACCTCGACCGCCCCTGGGACGGGTTCAACCCCGACACCCCCTCGGGGGCGGCGTCATCGACGCTGACGCTGCTCAGCTCGGTGCTGCCCAGCGCCTACATCGTGTCTCCCAAACTCGTCCCGCAGGTCAACAGCGACCTCCTGTTGAGCGTCGAGGCCACCTCGACGGTACCGCTGACGATCCAGTACGTGATCAATCCCCACGCGGTGTGGTCCGACGGAGTGCCGGTCAGCGCGGAGGACTTCATCTATGCCTGGCAGTCCCAACGGGGGAACGGGGTCGATGTCGGCGGACAGCCGGACCAGGTTGCCTCGACACTCGGGTACCGGGACGTGGCCTCGGTCACCGGCAGCAACGGCGGGAAGACGGTCACGGTGGTGTTCAGCACCCCCTTCACCGACTGGCGCGTCATGTTCGACCACATGGTGCCGGCCCACATCGCCATGCGGGTGGGCTGGAACAGTGGGTTCGATCTCTTCGATCCGACGGTGGACCTTTCCGCCGGGCCGATGATCGTGCAGTCCGTCTCGGGAGACTCGAGTGCCGTGTTGGTGCGGAACCCCAAGTGGTGGGGGACGCCGGCCGTGCTGGACCGGGCGGTCGTCTCGGTGGCACCGACGCAGAGCGCCTGGCTCGGGGCTCTGGCCGGGACCAGTCGTGCCGTGGCCCAACCGGCCCAGTTCAACTTGGGCACCCTCGACGCGGTGTCATCGCTGCCGAATACCCAGAGCTCCGTCAAGGCGTCTCTGAGCTTCCTGCAGCTGGAGTTCAACGTGAAGTCACCCGTCACCGGCAAGGTTGCCGCGCGTCAGGCGATCGCTCACGCCCTAGACCGCACGGCGCTCCTGACCAAGACGTTCTCCTCCATCGAGCCGGACCTGGTGGTGAGCCAGGACCATCTGGCCGCTCCTTCGCAATCGACCTACAACGCGTCATCGGCATCCGGCGAGTACACCGACGCCGATCCGGCGACCACCGACCAACTGCTGAGGAGCCTGGGGTTCCACCAGGACCTGACCGGCAACTACGTCGATGTCGATGGAAGTCAGCTGACCATTCGGATGGCGGTTGAGTCCGGGGATCCCTGGATCGGTGAGGTCGCGGCGGGCATCAGTACCCAACTGCGGAGCGCGGGCATCTCGGTCGTGACCTTCCCCGTGGCGGGGAGAGCCGGCCTGGATGCAGCTGCTGCCGCCAACTCCTACGACATGGCGCTGGTCACCCGAGTCTCGAGTCCGTTCCAGACGGTCACGGAAGGCTGGTACTCCGACGGCCAGGGGCCCATGGGCTCGGACGACTCGGAGAATTGGAGCAAGTTCGACGATCCTGAGGTGGACCAGCTCTTCCTGCAGGCCTCCCAGGCTTTGAACCCGGTGACCGGAAGCACCATCTACACACAGATCGACGATCAATTGTGGGATCAAATGGTCGCACTTCCCCTGTTCGGGGAACCGGCCCTGCTCGCCAACGGGGTGCAGATCGCCGGCCCCGATTACAACGCCTCGGAGGACGGCATCCTCTGGAACGTGGCCCTCTGGACGATTCTCAAGCCCGGTCCGTCACATTCGCAGACGTGAGGCGGCCGGAAGCTCGGGCCGTCACCGCGGGGCCACGATCCGGCGCCCGGCGCCCGAACTGCGGTCGACCCAGGGCGCGCTACCATGCCAGACGCCCCGATAGCGATATCGGAGTCACTTCGTCGGAGTGGCGGAATAGGCAGACGCGCTAGCTTGAGGGGCTAGTGCCCGCAAGGGCGTGGGGGTTCAAGTCCCCCCTCCGACACCATTGAACTACCCGGTCAGAGGGTGTACGACTCGGGCCAACGAGTCCAGATTTCTTCGAAACTTCTACCAGGAGCACGGACTTATGGCACGTGACCCACTCGAAGATCTTGCGAGTTCCGTTCGTGGGGCGAAGGGGATCAGTCCGGCAAACCAATGGAACAGTGTTTCCCAGGTCATTTCGAGCGCACTTTTGGAGGCTTCGGCGGTCCTTCAGAACCAGGGCGGCATCGATGCCTTCGTCGATTCACTCGACGATCTGAACGGCGCCGAGGGGGTAATTCTGGCCGTCGTTCATCAAGGGAAGAGACCGGCCCTCATCTTCCGGCCCTCATCTTCCGGTGTCGAGGTTGTCTACGCGGCGACCATCGAAGTCCCCCCGGGATCGTCCAAATGGGGCTTGGCCGGTCAGGAATCGGTAGAGAACTCGTGGGGGTTCGACCAGGTCACGCGAGACAACGTGATCAATGTGGTGAACTTCTTCGTTCGGGCCACCGGAGTGATCTCGTAACGATCGGCGGCGCTGCTGCCCGACGCCCTCTCGATGACGCCGTCCCCGAGAGGGCGTCGGACCATTCCATGAATCCACCCGTCCAAGGCGGAGGAGCTTCACACCATCATGCGGGATCCGGCGAAAGGCCCGGTGTGAGCCAATCTGCCATGCCTACAGATCGGCGACCGCAGCGAGAATCGCGGGCTGGCCCGGGCCAAGCCGGCTGAACGGACATGGAACGACCCAGGCGACCCATGACCGACGACCCTGTCCTCCTCGCGCACACCGACGAACCAAAGGCCGCCGCACCCGGCCCCAGCCCACAGGCCCCGAGTGGGAACGCCCGCTTACGTGGCATGGTGTCCTCACTCCGACACCCAACCGTGGCACTGTCGCCCGTTCGAAAGGGGGCACGGCAGTGTAAGCCTCAACAAGAGGGTTCGAGCGCGGCATGAGCAGCTCAAACCAGTCGGTGCCTGTAGCTTACGACGGCAAGGTTCGGCCATGACGAGAGGATGTCCTGTTTGCCCTGGCGCCCCAGCGGACGACAGGGCGGGATCTCTTGGCAACGCAGCCGCTGGACAGATCCCAGGTGTTTCTCGCGAATCGAGGGAGGTGCAGGCAATACGCCGGGGTCGGCCCATGATCGGACCCCGTAACTTCACGGTGGTGACGCGGCAGTGCAGGGTATAAATGCCACGCCTCCAGCCTTACGGTGCCATGAGCTTCCTTGCGCGGGTAGCGCGCTCGGTAGGAGGAAGGGCAAATCATTCTCGTGACTCGATTTCGGCGGTCCGTCGTTGTGCTCGCTATAACCATTGTGCTGGTGGCCTCGTTGGTGTCGGTGGTCGCCCGCTCTGCGGTGGCCGCCGCTCCGCCAACGCTCAACCTCAACGTGCTCCTGATCGGCACAGGGTCGTCGGACCCGACCACTGCGACGTGGCAGTCTGCGCTGACAAGCGAAGGAGCGCCTTACACGCTGGCCACGGCAACCGGGCCTACGGCTCCGAGACGGTCACCCTCCCGGCCCTGACCAAGGGATCGGTGGGCAACTTCAACGCGGTGGTGATCGCCGACTCGCCGGCTGGGTTCGCCACTGGCCAGCTGAGTGCCCTGTTCTCCTTCATTGCCCAGCCGCGCACGCCTTTTCGTCGCACGGGCGAATCACCGGCACGGCTGCCTTCCTCCGTTCAGATTGACGTTGAACCGGGCGCCATTGAATCCGGCAGCGTTGTCCGCTGGGCAGAATGCGCTGGTGGCCAGGTTGTACTCGGCGTTGAGCACCGCCTTGTGGCCGACGTAGGAGGAGAGCAGGCTGCAGGTCTGGTACTCGTTGCACTGCTCGGTCAGTACGCCATCGGCCAACGGCTCCATGTCGGCCGCGTAGCTGTCACCGGTGTCGTCGGGGTTCTTGATGATCCAGCCCAGGCCGTGGGCGTGCATGAAGGTCGCCAGGGTGGTCATGTACTGCTCTTCAGCTGCCTTGCTGATGATGAAGCCGGTCGTGCCGTCGCTGCCGCTGTATGTCTCGTCCAGGTCGGTCTCGACTGCGTCGAAGCCCTTGGCCGCGCACTGCTGCTGGATCATCGACTCGACGATGGAGACCGTGGCGGCCGACGTGATGTTCAGGAACGACTCGGGATACCCCGACAGCTTGTCTCCGAGTACACCAGCTGCCTGGAACTGCGCGTAGTACGTCGTCGGGATGCCTTCATCGGCTGCGCTGTAGTAGTTGCCTGCCGTCCCCACCTCGACGTAGCAGATGGCGTGGTCACCGGCAGCGTGCAACGCGGCCACCGTGCTGGCCGGGTTCTCGATCCCGTCGATGTCATAGACCATCGGGTTCGGCGCCGGCGCTCCTGTGTACGTGGTCACACCCGTTCCCATGTCACTGGCGCTATTGAGGTTCAGCGGGTGGTCGATCTCCCACTGCCAGGGGACGTTGCCCAGCGGTGGCGTCCACCAGGTACCTGCGGCCGGGGTGGTGATCGACGGTGGAGTCGTGGGGGGTGGAGTCGTGGGGGGTGGAGTCGTGGTCGGCGGCGTGGTGGGGGGTGGGGTGGTGGGGGGGGGTG
>JBKQMB010000055.1:0-4523 GCA_052326605.1 Acidimicrobiales bacterium
GTACCACGCAGTCGACAACGACTGGTGCATGTCGGTGGACGACTCGCAGGCTGTTGTCTGGCAGACTGCGATCAACCCGATAGTGGCAATAGAGCTCCTCGACTCGGGAGCCTGGTCAGGTGTCGGGTTGCTCGGTCCCGAAGCGCTCGCGTCCGAACCGTTCCTGGAGCTGTTGAACGACAGCGGCGCTCCGTGGGGCCTCGACGAGAGAACGCCGACGGCGACTTTGCAGTAGCCCGAGGGCGTTATATCCGAGGACCGGCACGAGGGGCGTTTTGCCCGGTGTTGAGGCCCTGGATGTCCTGGAGATCGGCTGACATAGCCTGATACCCCAGACGTCGTATCGCCCGCGGGCCATGGACAGCTTGTGCGTCTATGCGGGCGCTGCGCGCTCCGGCGATGGTCGGGGTGGAGGGGTCGTGCCAGCCTTACAAGCTCGACGTATTCCGGCGCGCGTCACCGCCCAGGAGGGAAGAGGTCACTTCGTCGCTTCGGGGCCGCTTTTGGGGCTCGAGCTTGCGATGACGGGTGCCGAGCCGCCGAGCTCCGGTCGAAGATGGGCCTTCGGCCCTATCACCCGCCGAGCCCCGAGCCTAAGCATGATGAAGCGGATTTCTGCCTATTCTCGGCCTGAGTCCATCGGTGAGGCGTTCGCATGCCTCGACGGGCCCGAGGCGGTTCTCATCGGCGGTGGGACAAAGCTGAACGGCCGGACGTCATCCGAGCCCATGTCGGTGGTGGACTTGCAGGTTGCCGGCCTCGACGGGATCGAGCGGCTCGACGCTGGGACGCTACGTATTGGCGCGACCACGACGTTGCATCAGCTTGTCGACGGTGAAGACGTCCCAGCTGTCGTTCGCGAGGCGGCCCGGCGGGAGCTGCCGAGCACGCTGAGGGCTCAGTCCACGCTCGGCGGGGCGGTCGTCAGTGCCGACCGGGAGAGTGAGCTCCTCGCGGCTCTGCTGGTCCATGATGCGGTCGTGTTCGTCGCGCGCCCTGGGGGGACCGACAAGATGGGGCTGGAGGCTCTGCTCGCGCATCTCACGCTCGCGTCGCACGACATTGTGACGGCTGTCGCCATCGACACCGCGGGGACGGCGTCGGTCGCGCGTGTGGCGCGCACGCAGGCTGACAAGCCCATCGTGGTGGCAGCGGTTCGTGTGGGGGCCGACGGGCGCAGACGGCTTGCCCTCGCCGGGGCGGCGTCGACTCCGGTCCTGGTGGAAGAGGAGGACGAGCTCGATCCGCCTGGCGACTTCCGCGGGTCTGGCGAGTACCGCCGCGCGATGGCCGCCGTGCTCATTTCTCGTGCGATCGAGGGGGTGTCCTGATGGAGTTGACCATCACACTAAAAGGCGTCACACATAGCCTCACCTGCGACGCGGGTGACTCGCTACTTGACGTGCTGCGCCGGGAGGGGTGCTTCAGCGTCCGCTACGGGTCGGAGACCGGTGAGACCGGCGCAGCAGCGGTCCTGCTCGACGGCCGGCTGATCTCGGCCGATGTGCTCCTTGCCGCCCAGGCCGACGGGCACGTGGTCACTACGGTCGAGTCGCTGAACGTGGCCACAGGGGAGATGGACCCGATCCAAGAGGCGTTCGTCGAGACGGGGGCGCTCCAGTCCGGGTACTCGGCCGGGGCGATGGTTCTGGCGACCAAGGCCCTCCTCGAACGTGGCCCCGATCCCACCGATGACCAGATCCGCGACGCGCTGTCGGGGATCCTCGACCGCGAGACCGGCTACACCAAGGTGATCGAAGCAGTCCGCCGGGCCGCGGCGGTGCTCCGAGGCGAGAAGCCGGACCCGATGGAGCCCCTCGTCGTCGAATCCCTGTCGGGAAATCTGGAGCTGGCAGAGACGCTGCCTCCGCTCGGGCTGGACGTCTCGCCTGCTGTGCCGCGTCTTGTGACGTCCCCGGATGTTCCGGAGACCGCTGTGGTCGGAAAGCCTGAGCACAAGGTGGAAGCTCTGCGTCTCGTCAAGGGCAACGCAGCCTTTGCCGACGACATCGAGCTTCGCGGGATGCTGCATGCAAAGGTCCTGCGGAGCCCGCATGCTCATGCTCGCATCGTAGCGATCGACGACTCGCAGGCAAGGGCGTTGCCCGGTGTGCACGCCGTGGTGCACCACGCCAACACGCCGCGGGTGAAGTACGCCTCGGGCGGCCAGAGCTGGCCCAACCCGCGTCCGCACGACGAGGTGAGCTTCGACGACAAGGTGCGTTACGTCGGTGATCGGGTCGCAGCCGTCGCCGCCGAGTCGCCGGAGATCGCCGAGGAGGCGTGCCGCCTGATCAAGGTCAGCTACGCGGTTCTTCCGGCGGTCTTGGATGCCAAGTCGGCCTTGGCCGAGGGTGCGCCGGTCATCCATGACGAATCTGACACGGTGGGGATCTTCGACGCTGCGCACAACATCAGCCACCACATCGAGGGCCAGACCGTCAGCGACGTGGAGATGGACGCCGCCTTCGCCCGGGCCGACCACGTCTTCGAGACAACCTTCGATGTCCAGCAGATGCAGCACACCCCGATCGAGCCGCACGTCACGATCGGCTGGCTCGACGAGGATGAGCGGCTCGTGCTGCGGTCGTCCACGCAGGTGCCCTTCCACATCCGCCGCATGCTCGCGCCGCTGCTCGGGCTCCCGGTCAAGGCCATTCGCATCATCAAGCCGCGCATGGGCGGCGGTTTCGGCTCGAAGCAGGAGATGGTCATCGAGGACATCGTCGGTCACCTCGTGCTTGCTACCCGCCGGCCTGTCCGGCTCGTTCTCAACCGGGAAGAAGAGTTCATCTCGACGCGGACTCGCCACTCCCAGACGCTCACATACCGGACTGGGGTCACAAGCGATGGACTCCTCGTGGCACAGGACCTGCGCGTGTTGTCGAGCACCGGAGCGTACGGCACACACGGTTTTACCGTGAACTCGCTCACGGGTGCCCGCGGCCTCTCGCTCTACAACTGCCCGGCCAAGCGGTTCAGCTGCGACGTCGCCTATACGAACCGCCCTGTGGCGGGCGCCTTCCGCGGCTATGGGGCACCGCAGGCGTTCTTCGGGCTCGAGTCGCAGATGGAGGACATCTCCCGAGCCTTGCACCTTGATCCCATCGCGTTCCGGCGCATGAACTGGGTGCAGTCCGGCGATGCACTCGACATATTGCCGCGCCTCGGCGAACGGGGGGGCGTGGTGGAGGAGATCGCACCGGAAGACCTGCCGCATGTGACGACCTGCGGCCTCGAGGAGTGCGTAGCGCAGGGCCTCCGTGCGATCGGCTGGCACCGCCGGGAGGACCCTCTTTGGAAGCAGCCACCCGACCGGCCGCACATCCGCCGCGGGATCGGGCTCGCACTGTGCATGCAGGGATCAGGCATCCCGTTTGTGGACATGGGGGCGTGCTCGATCAAGATCAACGACGACGGGTCGTTCAATCTCCTCGTCGGTGCTGCCGACCTCGGTACCGGGGCAGACACGGTGTTCGCCCAGATCGCGGCCGACGTGCTCGGGGTCGCGACTGACGACATCTTGGTGTACTCGGGCGACACCGACTTCACGCCGTTCGATGTCGGCGCGTACGCCTCGAGTACCACCTACATCTCCGGCATGGCGGTGAAGAAGGCCGCCGAAGCCGCGCGGGTACGGATAGTGGAGCGAGCGGCCCGGCTGTTGCATGTCGACGCCGACGAGATCGTGCTGCGCGACCGCCGTGCCTGGGCGCTCGACGGGCAGTCCATTTCGATCGGGGACATTGCCCTGAACGCGCTGCACACCGAGGACCAGGAGCAGATCATGGGGACGGCGTCCCACTGGTCGACCGAGTCACCGGCTCCGTTCGCTGCGCAGCTCGCCGAGATCGAGGTTGACGTCGACACTGGCCAGATAACGGTCAACAAGCTCGTGATGGCTGTGGACTGCGGTGTGGCGATCAACCCCGTGACAGCGAGCGGCCAGGTGGAGGGCGGCATGGTGCAGGCGCTCGGTTACGCGCTCACCGAAGAGACGCTCCTCGACGATCTCGGCCGCTCGCTGAATGCTCGCTTTGGGCCGTACTGGATCTTCCGGTCCGACGACACGCCGACCATGGAGGTCTTCCTCGTGCAGACGATGGAGGCTTCTGGCCCCTTCGGGGCAAAGTCCATCGCCGAGATCGTCATCGATGCCGTCGCTCCTGCGGTACGCAACGCCGTTCTCGACGCGACCGGTGTGACCATCGACACGATCCCCTTCACGCCCGAGCGTGTCTGGCGTGCCTTCCATCCCCAACCGACAGTTGATCTGTAGCGCCTGGGGAAACCTGAGATCGAACGCCTGTCAAGCGTTCCATCTGGATCAGAGAGGCGAGAAACACGAGCCGTGACCGCTCACAGCCGTTCAGGAAGGTGCTGCAGCTTGTCAGCTAGAGACTCGCAGCGCTGTACGACGAAGCTCTGAGTCGAACCCCCGCGCAGGGTCAGCTCGAGCGAGCCGGCAACCGGGGCCGTTGAGATCGGCAAGAGCCGGATATGAGTCATCTTGGCCCAAGTGA